>JAJFJG010000100.1 GCA_021774265.1 Nitrosomonas sp. | reverse complement strand
CTGGATGATGTCGCGACTATTCGCCGAGGTTATGAAGACCCGGCTAGTTACCTGGTCCGAGCGCAAGGTGAAGATGCTGTTTTGCTCGGTGTTGTTATGAATAAAGGTGAGAATGGTCTAGAGTTAGGCGAACATCTTGATGCATTCCTTGAGGCTGAGAGCAATCGCTTGCCGCTAGGCATGTCCATCACACAATTGACCAACCAGGCTGAAGTTATTTCTGCTGCGGTTGATATGTTTCAAATTAAACTGTTGGTCGCGGTTATTGTCGTGATGGGTGTGAGTTTAATAGCCATCGGTTTACATGCAGGTCTGGTGCTGGGTATTGCAGTTCCCATCACACTCGGCATCACCTTTTGTTAATGATGATTGTTAAGATGTCGCAAGGCTGGAATCGTGTGCGTGCCGCAACGCATGCCTGGACAGTGACCGCAGCACCTATGCTTTACGGCATTCTGGTAACAATCGCCGGTTTTGTGATTATTGGGCTTCGTCGCACTTTTGGGTTTGACCGGTTTGGCGGGTATTCTGATGCGCAACACACTGATTCTCACTCAGCAAGTCAGCGACAATATTGCTGAAGCTATGGAAGTGTTGTCGGCAGTCATAGAAGTCTTTGTACATCAGGCTCGCCTGGTTGTATTAACTGTAGTGGCCGCAGTATTGGCATTTATGTCTTTAACTTTTGATAGTTTCTAGGGGTCTTTAGCTTATGTGTTGATTGGCGTTGTTCTGGTGGGTGCGGCAATTACACTGTTGTTCGTGCCAGCGCTTTATGCGGTGTGGTTTCGCCTGGAAAAAGGGTGATGTAACGAAACGACAGCTACGACCCTGAACGGCATTAATGTGCCAAAGTAGTGGTGTTGATTTTTTGCTTTGTTCAATATTTTTCTAGAGCGGTATTAGTGTAAATAATTCCGACACATACATGTGTGATCGGCCCAAATGTTTATAGATTACTCTACTGCTGTTCCGTTAACACTCACGCCAAGGTTATTTTAGAATTGTTAGCGTATTTATTGATAGAATCCATGCTTTGAATTCCGTTGATTTCATTGTGCGCACCTCTATTTCTGTGTCTCAATGCAGGTTGGACAAGCGATTGCAAAATTAAATGTTACATAGTCATAAAATACTACGCGCACTTTGTCGAATTTCTTTACACTCACTAATAAAGCAACGCAACGGGTAATGCAATATCATGTATAATAACGATTTATTTTTATGGCACGTAATTTGCTTATTACCTAAGTGTAGGTACTTTTTAAATGTTTTAGAAACAAGTTTTATTTTACCAAGATTTAAACTACAATTATTTTGCACTCTTAAATTAAAAGGAATAAAAAAATGAGATCATTTAGTCGATTTCCACAATTCATAGTAGCAGCTAGCGCTGCTGCCGCAATATTGGCAAGTGCGCCAGTTTTATCAGGGCCTCTTTTCCAGGTTCAAGAAGGTGCCGTGCCTGGAACTGGGAATAATCTTGTAACAGGAGTAGACCGGATTAGTTTTGATTATAAAGCAGGCATTGATCAAACCATCGTTGGTGGCGATCTTACTGGTGTTGGTGATACTTTCACCGAGACTGGTTTTCTGGCTAAAGCCGCTTATGGTACGCCTGGGGGCGGTGTTGTGCCGTCTAACCTCAACGCAGTGGGCGGCTACGGCATTTATGGATTGTTTACAGCGACCGGGGAAGCCGATCTGGATGCTGGTGGAACCGGAATTATTGCTTCATTTACTTCATTTAATATGTCACTATGGGTCGATCCGGATCAGGATACAACTCTGTCTATCCCTGGTACGCTAGCAGCACCAGCTTTTGGTCCCGTAGCTGTGGGTGGCAACGCTGAAGATTTAAAGCTTGCAGATTTCACGTTGGATGTCGGTGCTGCTCATATCTTTGGTGGCCTTGCAAACGGTGACTTTGACACTTTCTTGAATGTAACGCTCACTAATTTTGGTAAAACATTTTTTGTTGATCCAGCCCCGTTCTTTCCAATTGAAAACATGGGAGGAAATACACAAAACTTTGGTGGGGGAAGTTTAACGCAAAGCTTTGTAGCATATGCTGACGGCGGTGGACTTGAGTTGTTTCAAACTCGCGCGGTCCCAGAGCCTGGAGTCTTAGCTTTGTTTGGCTTAGGACTTTTAGGTATGGGTGCAACAAGACTGCGTCGCAATAATAAAAAATAGATATAAAAATAGCACAACAGCATGATCTGGGAGCGGCATAGCCGCTCCTTTTTTGTCTGGAATCTAACCCTCGTAGCAAAAAAACCATGATGGGTAATTGCAAGTTGACGATATTTGAATGCGTCGACAATGAAACTCAAGTGTTATTCAGTTTCATTGCTATGAAAGTTGCAAGTTTATAGTTAAATTATCTTCGGTAGAGCCGAAGGATTACCATTAGAGTTCCTCAAGGGGGTTATTTAGAGCTTACTAAAAAGTCCTAACCTATTGTTAAACGATAATACAATGTCTTTTTAGGTGTAATAATGTTAGTAAAATAACGATACATCCTCAAAAATCTTGCACCTATAATCCCTCATAAGCCAAAAGCAATTCACTCTAGAAGGCTTAGAAACGCCTTTTGAAGTAAAACTCAATGCAAATAATCGTTGAATGAAACTTAGTTAAGGTATTTATTCTCTGGGATGAACTTGCCAAGGGCTACTATCAAAATCTATCGTCAACGCATGGTCGGCCAGCAAGTGAAACGATGGGTACAAATAGTACTTTTCCTTAATTCTCTAAAAGCCAACAATTATATTTGTTACAGACTAAAAAACACTAACGTGCCGGTGCAATATTTAGGCTAAGGGTTCTCTGAGTTTGCCAAATAGCAACTTATTTCGCCGCTTGGGGATAAAACACAAAACATCACATGATACTTATAATCCCAGCGTTCATGGCTCAAACTTCGGCACTCCCTCACTTTTGACTCCTCGTCTCGTGGTTGGGACAGAATGGTACGACGACTGTCGTAACGGTCAAACCTTTCGGGGGAGTCCCGCGATATAGCCTGTCACTCTAGTGCTTCTGATGCATGTTTAAAAGGCTTGTGGCCAAATTTGGCGGTTAAGCACTGTCTAAATAAGGTTGCTGTTAATTGTAAGATACTTCTACACTTTCTCTGTCTTATGAATTAATGGGCTGCATTAGATCCTTCAACGCTAAACGTTTCGACCGAGAATTGGGCTCAGTCGAGTTTCCCACGCGACACAAGAAAACAGGATGGCCAAGCGGCTTAGAGTCAGAAGTGAGTGAGTTAAAAAGTGTTGCCAGTTTTTTTACTTCCTGATTGACTGACTTCAAGCGAGAGACGACAGTTTCTGTACTTGCATACCAATTAAAAATAATTGGTGTCATCTCCGGTTGCAGATAAAGTCCTTGTGCCGTACACGTCAACCAAACTCGCTGCATTGCGCAACCTGCCGCGACAAAATCAATTAATGTCTGCGGTGTCTTCTCCACCCTTATAAACAAATGCCCAGCACAAAAAATAGCCGGAAGGTAATCAAGCTGTATGCGCGGTGCAATAGTGCCAAACAGATACTGGTTGAAGAAATTGAGCCGCTCCCAACTTTGCATCACCCAGTGCATCAACCGCTCTGTCATTGGATCCACACCCACCGCTTGACTCGGAATGCGATCTTCACTGAAACGCGCACCCCATTCTATGACTTGCTTATGCACCTGATAAGCCTCTGGACAGGTCAGTCGAATGTGGGCATTGTTCCAAAGCAGTCCAGCAATTTTTCGACGATCGGCAAAAGATTCTGTAACTTCAACGTTGTAGCCTGGCCCTGGTGCAGCACGCAGTATCTCACGCTGGTTACTTGTTAGCGGTGTCGTTTGCATTCGACGTCTCTGCACAGTACGTGTTTCAATGGATGAAATCAATGGATCTGGCTTCAAGTTCGAATCGTTTTCAAGGTGTACATCGTAAATAGGCGCTGTGTCAGGTGTCCCCGCTCGATGTGACCAAGATGCGTGAAGCTTATAGGCTGTCGCTGCAATCCGAAGTGTTTCAAGAAGTGCACCATGGGCCATAAAGCTAGGTCGTCCTTCAAAATCATACACACACCACTCACGCGTGTCGTGCCCGTGAATCGCAATATGGTTATCTCCAACAATTTCAAAACGCCATGGCTGTGTATTATCGCCGCTTGGTGCCCAACGGGCAAGATCTAAAATTTTGAGTAAGGTATCGCGGTCAGACATATTATTCTCCTGAAACTTTCATACGAGCAAGTTGCCTACGAAGCATCCATAAATTGATGCGCTGCAGAAGGTTCCGATTCCCGCCTGGACGCCAGGTTGTCACCAGCCGATTGCTGTATGCATCGAAATGATAGCCACGTGGGGCGGGGTTCACGCCATTCCTGTTAAGCAGAATCTTGAATGCTTCTGTTGCGGCAACGCCTGCACAAATCTGGCAGGCTGCTATGGTTGAGGGAACCTTCTGTTTAGCAAGGTTGATGCGGGATGGATCCACAAGATAGCTTTGCTGCAATCTTTTTGGTGATAAACCCAACAGAAAACGAATTGCCATTTCTTCGTCATCACATCCATCAAGGCAAAAGTACTGTTCGAAAGTCATTCCACTCGGTAGGAATACAAGTACCGCCGCTCCTAGCCCGACTGGTGCGGCCGTAACGGCAGGAATGCCTAATCGATGGCACGCAGAGAAAGTTGCGCGACGAGCAGAAAAAGCAAAAAAATCAAGCCCGTCTACGTAAAGATCAACATCTTTAAGAAAATCATCTAAATTTGATTCACTAACACCCTCCGGAAATTGCCGAAGATCAAGCTCCGAATTAATATCCCGAGCCATATCTGCAAGCACTTGTACCTTAGGCTTGCCTAGCGAAGAGATGACTGCACCCGCCTGCCGATTGAAGTTCGCAATGTCAAAGGTATCAAAATCAGCGATATTAAATGCACCAATGCCTAACCTTGCCAGGGTGAGCAAATGTACGCCACCAACACCGCCCATCCCAGCGATTGCAACACGTTTATTACGTAGAAGTGCTTGTTCCTTTTCAGTAGTCCACCCTATGTTGCGTGAAAAAGCTACATCATAATCAAAAACAGTTCCCATCTGTTCTTCTCCTCAAAGATTCTACATACAGAAGATCTTTTCTTCGTTAATGTCTAAGAATGAATGTGGCAAACATCCAAATATTAGAATGGCCTGATTTTTCTATATTAGCTTAGATATTCTAGGTACGCTTGATTTTTTAGGGTGTGTGGAGAAATAAGGCAAGAACATCGTGCTGATATTGGATAGAGCAGTTCTACGGAATTTATTGTGTCCTCACAAGATAACGGGACAACATGCTGGTATAACCATGATCGAAAATAGCATCCAAAATGATTTGGTTGCGTTGCTCATATACACTTGCGCGTAATTAAGGGCTTTCGAGCGGATAAAATAAAGCAGTGGGAGGAGAAAAATATGGGACTAGGATCATCTGTTTTATCGGATGAGCTATCGTGTTTCAGAGGTGTGAAAAGGCCAGCTTTAACCATTATTTTTTTAGTGACTGGAAATACCGCGAAGAAAATAAAACAGCTGTCTTTGATTGGGTTAACAGATCCTTAAAAACCTAAAAACAGCACTGAATAGAACGTTTTATAAACTTTCTGCGCATCACTTGCAGAGATATCTGGCAACGTTTCAATGTTGCTTCAATTGACGCTATAGACCGTAGAAAATGTTGCCAAGATTAGCGCGGGTAGCTCTCCGTACGCCGGCTATGCCGAGATATCTCTTAATATCAGCTGCATATTAGGGATAATAGGAATTGACAATATGAATGATGAATTAAATATTTGAAAAATAAGGCCGATTATTCATACTGTGAGATAAAAATTCTCGTCAGGTGTTATACCATTGAAATCTTGACTACCTATAAATATTTCTTTGAAGTGGTAAAGGAGAAAACTACTATGGCTTTATCAGAGAAACTTGACCTAAGAAGCGTATTTAAACAACACTTTGAAATGGTTCCTGCATACTCAATAGATCTAAAAGAGGAGGTGTACAGTATACGTCACCAGGTTTATTGTGAGGATCTAAATTTTGAGCCAACAAAACCAAATAAGCTCGAAATTGATAAATACGACGCCCATGCGTTACATCTTCTAATTCGCAACATTCAAACAAATGAATTTATTGGTTGCGTTCGTTTTATGTGGCCTCAACCTGAGAACCCATATGAACTATTACCTTTTGAAGAAATCTGTTCAACTTCATTAGATCGCTCAATTATTGATCCAGCAAAGTTACCGCGAGATAGTTTTGGTGAAGCATCACGCCTTGCTGTGATAGCAAGCTATAGAAGACGTAAAGGGGAGATGAATCGTGCTGTTAATATATCAAACCAGGATTTTGGCACTTCAAAACAACCACGTTTCCCATATATTCCAATTGCCCTCTGTCTTGGTATTTTTCACTTGGCGCGCTTGAGTGGAGTCAACGACCTATTCATACTGACCGAAAAGCGTTTAGCAAATCATTTCCAAAAGATGGGGTTCAAAATCAAATTTATCGGAAGTTCAATTGAACACCACGGTGAACGTTTTCCATCCTTGATAGACTTAGATGCGACTCTCAATGAGATCCGCCCTACTTTACAGCCTTTGTATCGTGCTATTTCAGAAGATATTAGTAAATATACCCCAACAAATTAGAAAATAAATTGGTGAATTTAAGTTTTAAATGTGAAGTAATGGGGTGGGCCCGCTACCCTAAACGGCATCATTGCGCGAAAGTAGTGGTGTATGAAGCCCGCAAAGCCAGAGAGAATCGTCCAGCATGAAAATTACAATAATAGGTATAGAGTTGACAAAAAGATTTTAAAGGAATTGCCGTTTCCTCTCATGCAATGTTGAGATTAGGCTCTGCTAGAACAAATCGCCACAGAACTAAACTACTCGCAACCTGAAATGGTCATCAAAGGCGATTTATAAATTTTATTTGATCTGAAAAAACGTGAGGTGATTTTGTAGGGTGACAATGAACGAAGCGCATTGCGCCGGTATTTGTCTGGCGCAATGACAATTGAATCTTACGTGGGCTGATTATTGAGTTATTTTGTTGGCTCACCCCAACCTACCGTGCTGGCAGACGACAGCTCGTGTAGCCGTAAAAGTTTTTTTGCGATAGGTTCAATTTTATAGCGTTTTCCCAGTATTTCAAAGATTCCAACATTGACGAAGTAGGCTCTAAAAAAGTGTTTCGGGACCCCGCTGCTCTTGCTCTCAGGACCAAAATAGTGAGGAATGATTTTCCCCGTTATTCCTTCGGCAAGATAGTGGTCGAGTTTTTCATCGAAGTGTTCGATCATGTTCCGTAGATCGCGGGACTTGAGTGGATTGTTTTCAGTCACTTGGAGCTGTTGACGTAACTCTCGACCTCTGGCTTCATGAGTGCTGTTTGAAGGCCAGAAATATCTGGACACAGCTGCGCCCTGAACAATTATGTTTTGAAGTTCGTCGAGTATAGTATGAGAGTCGATGTCTTTCCGTGGGTCTTTGCTGTCGGCCGACCCCAAATGTTCCATTACGTCGGACACAGACTTAATAGACCGAACAGCTGACGTGGTGCAAAACGAGATGCTGAGTGTGTAGAACACTCTGTAATGCGGATAGATCGAGAATGGTTCAGATTGCATCAAGTAGAGATGTCCAAAGTAATGTTTACGACATTATGTATCCAATGATCTGCAATCTATGTTGCACACCTAAAACTTATACCCTCGATGCAACGCCACAATCCCGGCGGTCATATTAAAATACTCAACACGCTCAAATCCGACTTCTGTCATGAGGTCTTTTAGTTCTTCTTGCGAAGGGTGCACACGAATGGATTCAGCGAGGTATTTATAGCTTTCTGAGTCGTTAGTAATCATTTTTCCCATAGCAGGGAGTAGTTTGAATGAGTAGGTGTCGTAGACGGGTTTGAGAGGTTCCCATACTTTTGAGAACTCCAGAACAATGACGGAGCTACCTGGTTTGATAACGCGTAGCATTTCTTTTAGCGCGGCGTCTTTGTGGGTCATGTTTCTTAGGCCGAAGGCGACGCTGACGCAATTGAAGTAGTTGTCTGGAAAGGGGAGTTTTTCGGCGTCGCATTGAGTGGTGGGGGTGGAGGTGCCCTCATTTAGCAGACGATCACGACCAATGGAGAGCATGGCGTTGTTGATGTCGGTTAGCCAAACTTCGCCGCTTTTGCCGACTTGCTTGAGGAATAGAGCGCTTAAATCAGCCGTGCCGCCGGCGATGTCGAGGACTTTATCGCCTTTTTTTACGCCGCTGGTTTCAATGGCGAAACGTTTCCAAAGTCGATGTAAACCCACTGACATGAGGTCGTTCATGATGTTGTAGCGTGCGGCTACTGAGTCAAAGACGCCAGCGACCTTACCTGCTTTTTCTGTTTCGGGAACGGAATTGAAACCAAAATGTGTAGTTTTTGTCATGATGCTTTTTTAAAGAGAGGTGGTGTAATACGGATTAGGCAGTCGTGCCATCGGGTTCGCGGTGTTTTCCAGCTTGTTCTAGCCGTTGCAAATAACTTTGCCACATTTTATCTTGTTGCAAGCCAAAGTTATAGAGTAAGTCCCAAGAATAGATGCCGGTGTTGTGTCCGTCACTAAAGTTAAATTGAATGGCATAATTTCCCACTGGCTCGATTTGGTCGATATTCACATGTTTTTTGCCTGTTTGTAGCACTTCTTGCCCGGGATGATGGCCTCGTACTTCAGCTGATGGAGAATGAACACGTAAAAACTCGCAGGTGAATTTGAATGACTTGCCGTCAGAAAAAGAAATGTCTAATACCTTGGACTGTTGATGTAATTTGATTTCTTTTGGAGTGGGGCTGTCTTTACTTAATCCTGCCATGATGATAACCCTAGTAAAATAATGCGTAATGATAAACCATTAACGAATGACTTTCTATTTTAAAAGGGCAAGAAGGTGGCAGCAAAAATATTAGTTGTAGAAGATGAGCCGGCAATTCAAGAGTTGATTGCTTTTAATTTAAAGAGCGCAGGTTTTGCCGTTTTGCGAGCCGAGAGTGCTGAACAAGCGATGCAGATGATCAATGAGATGTTGCCTGATCTCGTATTGCTTGATTGGATGCTGCCGCAGATGAGCGGTATTGAGTTTGCGAATGTTTTGCGTCGTGAGTCGCGTACTAAAACGATCCCTATTATTATGCTGACTGCGCGCACAGAAGAGAATGACAAAATTCAAGGGTTGGATGTTGGCGCAGATGATTACATCACTAAGCCTTTTTCGCCGCGAGAATTGGTCGCTCGAATTAAAGCGGTGCTGAGGCGTCGGACGCCTGAGTTGTCGGAAGAAATTTTGAAAAGTGATGGCTTGCGATTAGATCCAGCTACGCGGCGCGCCATGGCACAAGGTTGTGAGATTGCCTTGGGCCCAACAGAGTTTCGTTTGTTATATTTTCTGATGACGCATGCAGGCCGGGTATATACACGTGGGCAATTGTTGGATCGTGTGTGGGGGGATCATGTGTTTGTAGAAGATCGCACGGTTGATGTGCATATACGTCGGCTTCGCAAGGCATTGGAAGTTTTAGCTAAGGAGAAGCTGGTGCAGACAGTTAGGGGTTCTGGTTATCGTTTCTCTGATGAGTCTGAAGAGAAGCCGGTGTAGTTACAGGGCTGTTGAACATAACGGAAACCCGTTATGTGTTATGCCTAACAAAGCCCTGGTGATTATTTTTTCGGGAAGTTAATGGTTTCTAGTTACTGCGAATGTGGCTAGTTGCAGCATATATTTTTTATTGTCAGAGTCAGGAAGTAGTGCAATAGCTGCAGAAGCGGTTTCGGCCTCGGCTTGCGCGCATTTTTTGGCGTAATCCAGTGCGTTTGTTTGTTGAATAACCTCTAAAACAGGCTGAAATCCATCCTTTCCACTTTCAACGATGGCTCTGCGAATAATATCTGCTTGTGCCTCAGTACCTGCTCTCATGGCATAAATCAACGGTAATGTTGGCTTGCCTTCCGCTAGGTCATCACCCAAGTTTTTGCCAGTATCTTGATTGTCGCCTGAGTAATCTAGTAGATCGTCGATTAATTGAAATGCGGTGCCCAGATGCATGCCATAAATGGCTAGTGCTTCTTCTTCTTCAGGTGTTGCATTACCTAAAATGGCGCCCAATCGTGTTGCTGCCTCAAATAGCTTTGCAGTTTTGAAGCGAATCACTTGCAAATAATTCTCTTCATCAACATCCGGGTCTTTGCAGTTGAGTAGCTGTAATACCTCACCTTCGGCGATGGTGTTAGTGGCATCTGCTAGTACCTGCATGACACGCATGTTGTCGACTTCTACCATCATTTGAAAAGCGCGGGAATATAAAAAATCACCTACTAACACGCTAGCCGCATTGCCAAATAAGGCGTTTGCGGTTTCTTTGTTGCGACGCAATTCTGATTCATCAACAACATCGTCGTGTAGCAATGTTGCGGTATGAATAAACTCGACAACAGCAGCGAGATTGTGGTGATATTTGCCCTGATAATTAAAGGCGCCGGCTGATAATATAACCAATGCTGGTCGTAAACGTTTGCCACCGCTATTAATGATGTAATTACTGATTTGTCGTATGAGTGCGACGTGGGAGTGGAGTTTGTCTCGAATGACATCATTCACGTCGTTCATGTCCTGAGCAATAAAGCTCCTGATTTGTTCGATTGACACAAAAATTACCTTGAAGAAAACGTTATGTTAGAAATGTAAACACCCAAGTGTTAAGTATAAAGATAAAAGCAACGCAATATTTTCGCACAAAACGAGATTGATTATGTATAATTCTCGGTTCTGTAAAAGAGATGTTATGGGGTCAAATAAAAATGTACGCGGTCATAAAAACTGGCGGTAAGCAATATCGTATTCAAGTTGGTGAGAAATTAAAAGTAGAGCAGTTAGTTGTTGAGAGTGGTAGCGATCTCGTGATCGACCAAGTCTTAATGGTTGCTGATGGTGATAATGTTTCGATGGGCAAGCCGCTTGTAGAAGGCGCTACTGTTAGTGCAACAGTGCTTAGCCAAGGTCGCCACGACAAAGTGCGCATTTTTAAAATGCGCCGTCGTAAGCATTACCAAAAACATCAAGGACATCGTCAGAATTACACTGAGATCCAGATTACTGGTATTTCAGCATAAGGAGTATTTGTAATGGCACATAAAAAAGCAGGTGGTAGTTCAAGAAACGGCCGAGACTCACAATCTAAACGATTAGGTGTGAAACGTTACGGAGGTGAATTAATTCCAGCAGGTAGTATCATTATTCGTCAACGTGGCACTCAAGTTCATCCGGGTGAAAATGTTGGCATGGGTAAAGATCACACGTTATTTGCTAAAACCACGGGCACAGTAGCTTTTAGCGTTAAAGGCCTCTTTAAACGCAAGACAGTGAGTATTGTCCCAGCTTAAATTTTTGCTAAATTTTTTTAGATGGTTAATGACTATTGATTTCATTAGAAAGCCCCGTCCGATACGATGGGGCTTTTTTTATTTTCTAAATTGGATTAATCGGTGCTTCCCTAAGGAGCATTGGTTAAATCTGGACCAAATGAATGTTGAGATAAAATCTTTCAAGTTGAGTTGCAAATTGTAGGTGATGGCCAGTTATTACCAATATTTGCGACAATAATGTGAACAATTTTAGTTGTCAGACCTTGGTTCAGGAGTTATTTCACGTTTCTTTAACGATTGATAGCTATAAATAATAGACGCCTATGAAATTTATTGACGAAGCTAAAATTCAAGCCTTTGCGGGCAGTGGTGGTAATGGTGTTGCTAGTTTTCGTCGGGAAAAATATATCCCTAAAGGTGGGCCGGACGGAGGAGATGGTGGACGTGGCGGTAGTATTTATGCGATGGCAGACCGCAACATCAATACACTTATCGATTATAGATACACTCGTGTTTATCGCGCCAAAAAAGGGCAGAATGGGCGTGGCTCTGATTGTTATGGTAAGGGCGCAGAAGATATTGTGTTGCGTGTACCCATTGGCACGGTTATCACGGATATTGTAACGGGCGAAGTCAAGGAAGATTTAACCCATCATGAGCAAAAAGTTTTAATCGCTCAAGGTGGTGCGGGTGGTTTAGGTAATATTCATTTTAAGTCCAGTACTAATCGTGCGCCACGTCAATGTACACAAGGTGAGCCTGGGCAAGAGTTTGAGCTTAAACTTGAACTAAAACTATTGGCGGACGTTGGTTTGCTGGGTATGCCTAATGCAGGTAAGTCGACACTCATCCGTTCAGTATCAGCAGCACGCCCAAAGGTGGCTGATTACCCCTTCACTACATTAATACCTAATTTAGGTGTGATACGCGTCGATCAAAGTCGTAGTTTTGTCATGGCCGATATTCCTGGCTTGATTGAAGGCGCAGCAGAAGGCGCCGGACTGGGTCATCGTTTTCTCAAACATTTAACACGCACAAGATTGTTGTTGCATGTGGTCGATATGACGCCACTCGATGAAAGTACAGATCCCGTCAGTGAAGCTCAAGCATTGATAAAAGAATTAAAGAAATATGATGAGTCGCTTTACCAGAAACCGCGTTGGTTGGTGCTTAATAAAACAGACATGTTGTTGTCAGATGAGCGTGAGGCAGCCACGAATAATTTTATAAAGAAAATGGGTTGGCAGGATAAGGTTTTTGTCATCTCCGCGTTGACGGGAGAGGGCTGCCAGTCATTGACTTACGCTATTATGGATCATCTGGAACAAGAAACTAAGCGTACTGAAACCTTGCCAACGGTTTCGCCGATTGTTCATGATCCGTTGGCTAGTGATTAATTCCATTTTCCCGTTATAACGCCATGCAATCCATCATAAAACAATCGCGACGCTTAGTAATTAAAGTTGGCAGTAGTCTGGTGACAAACCAGGGTAAAGGGCTTGATCATGACGCACTTGCGTTGTGGGCGGCGCAGATCTCCAAGCTTAAACAGATGGGTAAGGAGATTGTACTGGTTTCATCAGGCGCGATTGCGGAAGGGATGCAGCGTTTAAATTGGGAAAAACGCCCCACCGCGTTGTATGAACTACAAGCGGCGGCTGCCGTTGGGCAGATGGGGTTGGCGCAAGCCTATGCGTCTTGCTTTTGCAAACATCAGTTGCAAAATGCGCAAGTACTTTTAACCCACGAAGACTTGTCAAATCGTAAGCGTTATCTTAATGCACGCTCGACACTGAACACGCTCTTAAAGCTAAATATTATCCCCATAATTAACGAGAATGATACGGTCGCTATCGAAGAATTACGCTTTGGTGATAACGATACCCTGGCGGCATTGGTTACAAACCTGATTGAGGCGGATGTATTAGTGATACTGACTGATCAAACGGGTTTGTATACTAGTGATCCACGTAAAAATACCGACGCAACATTTATCAATGAAGCCAGTGCTGGTGACCCGGAAATTGAAAAAATGGCCGGGGGCGTAGGTAGTGATATTGGTAGCGGAGGCATGAAAAGTAAAGTAATTGCGGCCAAACGTGCCGCACGTAGTGGTGCGCATACGGTTATTGCATCAGGGCATGAAGCTGATGTGTTGGTTCGTCTCGCCCAAGGCGAAGCAATTGGTACTCGATTATTGGCAAAGGTTCCCGTATTGGCTGCGCGTAAACAATGGCTGGCCGATTATTTGCAAGTGAGAGGGCGCGTCATCCTGGATGAGGGTGCGGTAACAGCATTAAAGTTAGATGGGAAAAGCTTGCTGTCCATCGGGGTCACACAAGTTAGTGGTAATTTTGAGCGCGGAGAGACGGTGGCGTGCTTTGATGTCAATGGCAAAGAAATTGCACGTGGCCTGATTAATTATAGCGCTGCTGAGACTAAGAAAATTATGCGTCGTACTAGTAGTGACATTGAGGCAATTCTTGGTTATGTTGATGAACCTGAGTTAATCCACAGAAATAATCTCGTTTTGCTATAGTTGTATTCGTAAAATAGCAGGGGGCGTGAAACGTGGCGGATAAAAGTATGCGTCGTATTGCAGCCATTGATTGGATGCGCGGTATTGTCATGATCTTGATGACGCTCGATCATGCCTCTGGATTTTTTAACGATGGGCGTTTGTTTACCGACTCCATCTTGCTTTATGAATCGGGTACGATTCTGGCTGCCGACCAATTTCTAACGCGCTGGGTCACTCACTTGAGCGCACCCACCTTTGTATTCCTCTCTGGTACGGCAATTGCCATCAGCGCCTTCCATCGATGCACACAAGGAATGAGCCAAGCAGGAATTGACCGTGATTTGCTGATCCGTGGTGCGTTCATCGCCATGCTTGACCTTGTTTTATTATCATTTTTTGCCGGAAAGATGATAATCCAAGTGCTTTATGCCATTGGTATCAGCATGATGTTAATGGTGTTACTACGCCGTTTAGGGTGTCGCGCACTCTTAATTAGTGCCCTGGTTTTACTGCTGGGTGGTGAGACTTTGACTATGTGGTTATTGGCGCCCAATGGCGATGTGCCATTCTGGTTGGCACTAACGCTTGCATCAACTTTTGGTGAATCGCCCACAGTTTTATATCCACTGATTCCTTGGTTAGGCATGATGATGCTAGGCTGGGTTTTAGGTGAATGGATTATGATCCAGCGGCAAAATTTGGGGCTTATTTCACGCCAGTTATTGATAGGCGGATTATTTGCGTTGCTCTGTTTTGTGATAATTCGTTATTTTGACGGCTATGGCAATATGTTCATGACTCTTGAGGGAAACTCTCTTGTGCAGTGGCTGCATGTGAGCAAATATCCGCCGAGTTTAGCGTACACCACATTAGAACTGGGAATCATGGCGATTATTCTTTCGTTGCTCATACGTCTCGAACCTATCTTTGGCGTGCGTAAAAATGGTCCTGTTCTCGTGTTTGGGCAAACCGCGTTGTTTTTCTATTTGGCACATTTTGCTGTTTTGGGTGTACTTAGTTTAGTTTTAAGTCGAGGTGGCCTTGAACAAGCTTATCTGGTTGCAATAATCGCCTTGATTCTTCTTTATCCTATTTGTCGAATTTACCGAATGTTTAAATGGCGGTATCCAAAAAGTTTGCTGCGCTTTATGTGAACGTTGTTTTCCTACCTGTTTGATACTCACAATGTAGCAATTCCAAATTTCCACACCCTTTTTGAGGAATGGTTTGTTGAAATTCGGCATTTCTTTGTTACAAGAACATGCATTTTATTTGCTTAGGTAAGTCCTAATAATAGCTTGTAATTCCCCCCCTTTCCTGAGTGTTGGAGTTCGTCTTTTATCTTTAAAATGCCTATGATTCCTAATCAACTAGTACTTTTCAATATACCAATAGGGGGGGGTTGTATGAGGCACACAATAACACCGCTGCAAATGATATTTTCTTTTGCTGTCAGCATAACTTTTCTTACTGCAGTACCAAGTAGTGCAACAGCGGGCGCAGATCCTTTTGTTGGAGAAATGAACTATGTTGCTTTTAATTTTGCGCCGCGTAACTGGGCTAAATGTGATGGGCAGCTGTTACCGATTAGCCAGAATCAGGCACTCTATGCCTTGTTGGGTACTGCATATGGTGGAGACGGACGCGCTACCTTTGGTCTACCTGATATGCGAGGAAGAGTGCCGATACACCAGGGGAGAGGGCCAGGATTGTCTGATTTCATGATGGGATCAATCGGCGGTCAAGCGTTGACCACACTTAGCGTTGATCAAATGCCTCAACATGCTCACTCAGCTACTGCAAACTCGACTTCAATCTCTGTCGTCGCGCCAGGTGCTTCAGCCACATCAACATTAAAAGCTGTAAATAGTGACCCCGACTAGTGACCCCGACCAAAAGAATGCACAAGGCAATTCTTTAGCAAATGCAAAGGGGTTAAGTCAAACATATTCTGCATCCGCACCTAATGTCGATATGAATTCAGGCTCAATTGTAACCACATTGGGTGATGTGAATGTCACCACTACAACGGATACAACCGTTAGTGTTGGTGCTGCAGGCGCTTCAGCTGCGTTTTCTATTATGCAGCCATTCACCACCGTCAACTGCATTATCGCTTTGGAGGGGATCTTCCCGTCGCGTCAATAAAAAAACATGATGAAAAACTATGAAATCGCTGATTAATTTTGAATTAGGTAATTGTGAAGTGGAAATTTATCGTCGTCAATTAATAGCCAGTGAAGTAATAAGTGGTTTTTTAGCAATCAATAATATTAAAAATAGTGTATTGATGTTTTTGTGTGTGGCGATGCTCTTGTCTAATGGGATATCAGGTGCAGAAACCATTAATAACCAGGAAGTAAAGGCAGCTCAAGAAGCCATGTTGTCAGGCAATTTCGAAAAGGCATTTGCTCAATATAGCTTGTCGGCTAAGAAAGATAACAATCCCCTTGCTCAGTTCTCGCTGGGACTCTTTTATCAAAATGGATGGGGGCGGGAAGCTGATGCCATTACTGCTTGCCAATGGTTTGAAAAAGCGGCGCTAGGTGGCATACCCACTAGTCAACATTTGATTGGAATCTGTCTTGAAGAGGGTGTGCATCGCCCGGAAGATTATAGCGCTGCAGCTGTTTGGTTTGAAAAAGCAGCACAAGGCGGCCACCATCATTCCTACTGCCATCTCGGCAACCTCTATATGACAGGAAAAGGCGTTCTTAAAGACCCAATAAGAGCGCTTGAACTCTGTTATCGCGCTGCCCAACAAAGCGTGGTTCCCGCGCAGGTATGGATGGGTAAATTTTATCTTGAAGGTGACGTTGCCATTCGTGACGATAGTGAAGCATACCGGTGGTTTGAAGCCGCCGCTCAAAAAAATGCACCAGAAGCTTTTTATTATCTGGGTATTATCATCAGCAAAGACTTGTCTGAAGAACACATGTCGCAAAAAGCAAGAAAGCTATTTGAACAGGCTGCCGCATTAAAGCATGTTCCCGCTTATTTTCAGGTGGGCAAGCTCTTTTATTACTCAGCGCTTAATCGAAAAACCAACCAGCTTTCAGCAGAAGATCTTGCTAAAGCCTATTTATGGCTTTCAGCCACAGTGCAGCGATCACAAGAACCACTGGAATTAGTTGAATCAAAGAAAATTCTGGAACAGATTTCGACTGTTATGCCAAAAACATGGGTGCCTGAGCTTGATCTTAAGGTCGCTCACCACTTATCTGAGTAGAAATCGATCTGCCATGACCATCGAAATAAATGAATTGTCATCTGTATGAATCGGAATTGACCAGCAACCTTCATATTATTGAATATAAATATGGTGAAGATCATGAAGAACAAAATATTGAAACCAGAGCAATCAATTGTATTTATTGATCCCGGTGTTCAGGACTACCAAACTTTTACCGAGGGTGTAAAGACAGATGCAATTGTTGTACTGCTTGATGCCAATCAAGATGGTGTGCAACAAATAGCGGATACGTTGAATCAATATACAAACCTTGGCAGCGTTCATATTATTTCTCATGGCAAGCAAGCACAGGTATATTTAGGCAACACTACATTAAACCAAAATACACTCACTAATTACCAAACTGTCTTGCAATCTTGGGGACATGCACTTTCTGAAGCAGCCGATATTTTAATTTATGGTTGTAATGTTGCCAAAGGCGCAGTAGGGCAGAACTTTATACGTCAGCTTAGTTCCCTAGTCCAAACGGATATTGCTGCTTCTATTGATATCACTGGAGCAAAAGCTCTGGGGGGTAATTGGAAATTAGCATTTAATTGTGGAAAAATTAGTGATTATCAAATCTTTAAACGCGGAACATTAAAAGCATACAACGGTATTCTGGCGACGGAAACCATTGCGTTTATAGAAGATGAATTATCAGGGGAGCCACTTGCTAGTTATACCAAAGGAACGACAAGTTACGGCGATCTAACAATAAAAGGTACTGATTCCGGTCTTGGCGTAGCCTTCGGCTCATTAACCAATTTAACTGGCCCTGCCGGTTTGTACGATAGTTTCTCGCAATTTGGAGGAGGTACTTCAGTAGGTATCGGATTAAATGATGGAAGTACGGGTACCACTGTCGGGACTTGGTTTGCTTTTGCCACAGCAAGCGGGGGAGAGTTTGATCTGGTTTCGTTAAAAATGACTGAAGGTCAAGGTGTATTTACTACTCTGGAAGCCATAGGTTTTCGAGATGGGGCGCAAGTAGGCACCCAGTCATTATCGATATCTACAAGCACGATAAATCAAACCGTTGCTTTGTCAACTGCTTTTGATAATGTAGATGAAGTTCGTGTCCGGCAAAAAACTCCCGGCATTTTTGATTCTGGGTTTCCAGGACAAGATCAATTGTTATACGAGAATTTTATTTTTCAACCAGCAACAGCCCCCAACATTACCTATCGACAATGCTAACCTCGCTTACACCGAGAATGGAGCAGTCACCCAAATAGATGCTGCCGCGACATTAACCGACGCAGATGGTGATACCGACTGGAACGGCGGCACATTGGTCGTGCAAATCACTGCCAATAATGAGGCAAGTGATCAGCTCAGCATTGTTGATAATGTTGTTGGCACCATTAATACCAGCGGCACTAATATCTTAAATGGCGCGACAGTCATTGGTACTTTAAGTGCTTCAGAAGGTACTGTGACCAATGGTACAGCACTCACTATTACATTTAACGCCAATGCAACCAATGCGCTAGTACAACAAGTCACACGTGCCATTCATTACAGCAACACATCGGATGACCCAGGCACATCAAACCGCACCATCACTTTCACCGCAACGGATACCAATGCAGCTGGTGCAAATGATACGCGTACCGTTGTTGTAACTGCCATCAATGACGAACCAACTTTAACCGCGACTGGTTCCAACCCCACCTTTACAGAAGGCGGTTCAGCCGCCAGCTTGTTTAGTGGCACGGCTGCTTCCACAATTGAGAGCGGACAGACATTGACTGGATTGACGCTTACTGTGACCAATCTCGCTGATGGTTCTAACGAGCGGTTAAATGCAGATGGCACAACGATTGTTTTGACCCATGGTACTTCAGGCACCACCGCCACTAATAGCCTGAGCTACAGCGTAGCTGTTGCCGGGAGTACGGCTACTGTTACTTTCTCAGGGGGTACAGTATCTACTGCGGCGACACAAACCCTGATCAATGCCATTAGCTATCAAAATAATAGCAATGATCCAAATACCAGTAATCGGGTCGTAACTATCACCAGCCTGACCGACAGTGGCTCCAATGCCGGCGCCAATGATAACGTGGCTGCACTGGCCGTCAGTTCTACCGTCGCCGTTGTTGCAAACCCGGTAATCACCAACGCAACCTATGATTACAGCACGAACCAGCTGGTCGTGACCGGGACTAGTTTTGTAGCTCAAACGGGTGCCAGCAATGACATTGATATCTCATTATTGACTTTTACTGGTGAAGGGGGTGCAACCTACACGCTAACGGGTTCTACCGATGTCGAACGTGATTCAGCGACGCAATTTACCATCACTTTATCTGGCGCAGATATTTATAACGTCGAAGCCTTATTGAACAAAAATGGCACGTCATCTGATAATAGTGGCACTACATTTAATCTGGCTGCAGCAGATAATTGGATGACCGGCGTTTCTGCCGCACCAGATATTTCAGATGCCACCAACGGTATCACCGTTAGTAACGTTGCTGCTCCGACTGTGACATCGGCGACTTATGACGTCAGCAGCGGTGTCTTGGTCATTACTGGTACCAATTTCGTCAATAAATCTGGTGCGGCCAACGATTTGGATGCATCGTTGTTAACCTTTACAGGTGACGCAAGTGCCACTTACACATTGACGGATACCAGTGATGTGGATATTACATCGGCCACCAGTGCAACAGTTACCCTGAGCAGCACGGATCAACTCAATATCCAGGGTTTACTCAATAAAGCCGGAGTAACATCTGGTGATGCAACCACATACAATCTTGCTGCTGCCGACAATTGGTTGCCCGGCGCACCGGTGTCAACCAACATCGCGGATCTAACCGCTAATGGCGTTACGGTTAGCAACATTCAAACGCCAACCGTTACCTCAGCCACCTATGATTCTGACGCGGGAGTATTGGTTGTCACAGGTGTCAACCTATTTAAAAAAGCAGGTGCCACCAATGACATTGATATTTCCACGCTAATACTAACCGGCGGCAATGCAGATGCCTCTTACACGATCACAAGCGCTTCGGATGTCGAAATCACCTCGTCCACGTCCTTCTCGGTAACACTCACCGGCACAGACAAATCCAACGTTGACACGTTACTTGACCAAATAGGTACTACTTCATCAGGTGGTTCTACCTATAACCTCAATGCTGCTGACAACTGGCTGGCGGGTGCAGATACTGCCGCCAATATTGCCGATGCGATTAATGCGATCACAGTGTCAATCAATCCGCAGATTACTTCTGCAACTTATAACGCATTAACAGGCGTTTTGGTCGTCACAGGAACCAATATTCAGGCCAATGGTGGCGGTAGCGATATTGATGCTTCAAAACTAACCTTCATCGGTGAAGGCGACACAACGTATACCTTAACGGATTCAGCGGATGTGGAGCGTGATTCAGCCACACAATTCACCGTCACACTCAGTGCCACTGACAAAGCAGCTGTCAACCAAATTATCAATAAAAATGGCACGACATCAACCAGCGCGACTACCTATAATCTAGCTGCTGCTGATGACTGGGATACAAATGTCACGTCTGCTGATACCTCTGACGCTACTGGCAATGCAATTACCGCCAGTAATATTGTTGTTCCGACGATTACATCTTCCACCTATAACGCATCCACGGGTTCGTTGACCGTTACGGGAAACGGTTTCCTGGATAAAAGTGGCGCCACCAACGATATCGATGTATCCAAGTTTACTCTCACAGGCGAAGGCGGGGCTACCTATACACTGACTGACTCAATTGATGTGGAGATTACATCAGGTACAGCATTCACGGTGACATTGAGCGCTACTGACAAGGCATCGTTGAACCAGATAATTAATAAGGATGGTACAAGTTCGACAGACGTCACCACCTATAATCTGGCTGCAGCTGAAGATTGGGCAGCGGGCGCTGATGCAGCGGTTAATGTAATTGATGCAACCGGTAACGGAGTTACCAGCAGCAATGTCGTCGTGCCAGCAATTACTTCGTCAACCTATAATGCTAGCACCGGTGTGTTGGTGGTAACAGGCACTGACTTTCTTAAAAAGAGCGGTGCCACCAACGATATTGATACTTCTAAGTTTACTTTCACGGGTGAAGGTGGTGGCGGTAGTGCTTATACGCTGACAGACACTGCTGATGTGGAAATTACCTCCGGTACAGCGTTTACGATTACGCTGAGTGCAACGGACAAGGCGGCGGTCAATCTAATTATTGAAAAAACTGGCACATCCTCTACTGATACCACCACTTATAACTTGGCAGCAGCTGAGGACTGGGCAGCAGGAGCTGACGCAGCAGTCAACGTTGTTGATGCCACTGGAAATGGTATTACTGCAACAATTGCTGCACCTTCATCAAGCGGTGGCGGCTCGGCACCAACACCAACAGCAATCATTACCACCATTGATGGTGTCGTAACCAGCGCCATTACCCAATCTAACGGCACTAGAACCACGACTATCCCTATAGTGGAAGATACTCGGCAAGATGATCCAGCAACAGTTTCCACGAATCATGCTGATATTCCAGTCACTACTAATTCGGCGGGTGAAGCAACACTGACGGTTAGTGTCCCTGTCGGCGTCGGTTTAAGTGTGGATGGTCAACCGCAGGGGCTAAGTAAAGCTAATGCAATTAATGATTTGATTCAACGTATTGAGAATAAAACAGAAGAAGGTAGTGAGCAACGCCAGGAAATGACAGGCAGCGGACAAGCTTTTCTTGATTCCTTATTGGAAGATGAATCGATCAGTGTGCAGACCATTGTACCGACAGTGAATAATAATCAAAGACCCACTGTTCCGATTGTCATTACAGGTTCGGCACAAACGGGTAATGACAAACAAGCATTAGTCATTGATGCCACAAACCTTCCTTCAGGCACAATTGTGCAACTGGATAATGTTGCCTTTGCAGCCATTGTCGGAGCGGTACGAGTAGTAGGCGGTAAAGGAGAAAATACCGTCATTGGTGATAACTTAAACCAGTTTATCGTATTGGGTGCAGATGATGATGTGCTGTTTGGTGGCGGTGGTGATGATACTGTCGGCAGCTTGGGAGGGAATGATCAAATCTCAGGTGGTGCGGGTGCTGACATTGTTTATGGCGGATCGGCTAATGACATTATTAGTGGCGGTGCTGGCAATGATCAGTTAAACGGTGGACTGGGTTTTGATGTGGCAATCCAAACAGGGCAACAAAGTAATTACCAGATTGAAGTGCTTGGCAATGACATTATCCTGACGAGCAATAATGGTGACGTTGATACGCTCACCGATGTTGAGCTGATTCAATTTACCAGCGGTTCAAGCTTAGTTATCGCACACTCTGACACTGAGGCAGCGGCGCATCACTTAGCCAAAGTCTGGCTTGGGCGTGATTTAACAGCTGTGGAAGGCAGTGCCGTGCAGAATTGGCAGGGCGCTGACGTCGACGATATTGTTCGTGCCTTTCATGAACTTCCAGAGGCAGGGGGTCAACAGGGTAAAACAAGTGATGAACTACTTGTAGGTCTAGATGACAACCCAAATATCATTCACTTGGCTGTTGAGCGTGAATTTGTTGGTGTGGCTGATGATGATCAAGGTTTTCTTCCATTGGGGCTAGCCTTAAACGCTGATGGTGGGTCGGGGCATGATGTGCTCAGAATGTTGGGTGGTCGTAGCGATGTTCATCTTGAAGCCGTCAATGGCCGACTTGAATTAACCCGTTTGGATGACGGAGCTATGCTAAGTCTTATCAATGCGGAAACCATTGCCTTCGATAGCGGTGAAACAATTTTTATCGCGCATAGCGATGCAGAAAGTATCCTGGGGAGATTATTTCAAAGTTTCTTTGACCGCGATGCCACGGCTACTGAATGGGAGTCAAGTCTAAAGTTCCTTGCTGATGGCGTAGGTGCTGATACAATTTTGGATGGTTTTCAGAGTCAAGCGAATTTATCTGGTCTGTCAGATACGGACTACGTCCACGCACTCTATAGCCAAACCTTAGGCCGACAAGTATCCGCAACCGAGTTAGATCATCATCTATCGCAAATGAACGATGGGCAGCTTAATCGTGAATGGTTAGCTGTTGAAATTGCCAGCAGCGATGAAGCGATTGCAGTGATTGGTAATGTGATTCTTGAGGATGGATGGGTTTAGACGTTAAAGCATCACTGATGTAATAGATTCGATTATCCCTATCAAATAACTTTACTGGGATGACAAATTCAATAAAATGATGGCATCGACATGCCTATCCAAATCAAGTAGAGAACAATCATCGTGATTCCTACGCCGATTGTTCCAACGATAACGCCAATGATAATGGTTAGACCATCTTTACTAAGTAAGCCCAGTGACATAATGAGGATGCCCCAGCCAGGCGGAAAGTTTGTCATGGGTATGGGTAGTGCAATAGACATCGCAAAAAGAAACGAGAAAATGCCAATGACCTTTTCCCAGGTATGTACGTTGACATAACTCATTCGTGGCTTCAGGTGTGCTTCTATCTTTCGTAACCATGGATTAGCTTTTGATATTAGTTTTTCCAGATTAGCTTTTTTAACTTGTTTTTTTTCTAGCCATGCGGGTAACCATGGGGCGCTCATCCCCAGAATCATTTGTATCGAGAAAATAAATAGTGGAATGGAAAAGAAGGTGGTGTAGCCGGGAGGAACAGGAACAGGAAGACAAAGCGGAAGCGCGGCAATTGCCATTAAACTGCCAAAGCCGCGCTCATGCAGTGAATGCTTAAGTTCACCCACTGTCATAGTCTCGCTTTTGTTTTCCGCCACCACTAGCGCCAAATATTCCGAGGTGGGGCGTTCGCTGTTTTTCATTCGCTACTTTCCTCTAGCCATTGTTATGATTGGCTAATTTCTTATACTATTCATACCTAAGTGCTTCAACGGGTTTAAGTAACGCTGCTTTTCTGGCGGGATAGAATCCAAAAAAAATGCCAATAGCCGAAGCAAAGGCAAATGCGAGTCCTACCATACCAAGTGTAATGACGATATGCATGTCAGCAAACTCGCTAACAGCCCAAGCACCAGTGATTCCAAGTATAACGCCAATTAGACCACCGAAGGTGCAGATCATTAATGCTTCTAATAAGAATTGGGTGAGGATAGCGCGTCGATTTGCGCCAATGGCCATGCGAATACCAATTTCACGAGTTCTTTCCGTCACAGATACCAGCATGATATTCATGATGCCAATACCACCCACCAGCAAAGAAATAGACGCAATAGCACCTAGTACGATGGCCATGATTTTGGCTGCACCGGAGGCGACATCTGCAATGGCAGTCAGGTTACGCACGGTAAAATCATTTTCCATGCCATCTCTAATGCGGTGGCGTTGGCGTAGGAGTTGGATAATCTCTATTTCTGCCTCATTCATGGTTTCAGGAGAAACGCCTTGGACAGTCATGTACCTTATGGAACCGGGGAATTGATTACCCGTAATTTGGCGTTCGCTGGTTGTTAGTGGAATAAATACATTGTCATCTTGGTCGCGACCACTCAGGCTTTGGCCTTTGGCGGTTAAAACACCAACCACGAGAAAAGGGCGGTTGGTAATGCGGATGATTTTTCCGACGGCCTCTTCGTCACCAAATAAATTAGATGCGGTGATGCTTCCTAATACGGCTACACGAGCAGCCGAACGTAAATCAGCTGCAGTGAAAAGCGTCCCGCTATCAAAGCTCCATCCACCGACGGAAAAATAGTCAGACGTAGTGCCAGTAACAATAGTGCTCCAGTTGTTGGTTCCGTAATTTAATTGCGCTGTGCCGGATATAATGGGTGCTGTTGCTGTAACGGAGGGTAATTCGGCAATGGCTTCTGAATCGCCGACAGTAAGCGTTTTAATACTGCCGCTACCAAAGCTCAAACCACCTGATGAAGTGGCACCAGGTACGACAATAAATAAATTGCTGCCCATTGACTCAATAGACTCGTTGATTTTAGATTGTGCCCCTTGACCAATCGACATCATTAACACCACAGCGGCGACACCAATAATCATGCCGAGCATGGTTAAACCGGTGCGTAAGCGGTTAAGTCGTAATGCGCGTTGGGCTTCACCTAGAATAATAAGTAGATTCATTGGCTTTTAGGTTCGTCTGTAGTTGGTTGTGTATTTTGACTCTCATCACGAACGACACGGCCATCTTTGAAGTAGACGAGGCGATCCGCATAAGCGGCGACATCATCTTCATGAGTTACAAGTACTATAGTAATCCCGTGCTCATGATTAAGTGTCTTAAATAAGGCCATGATTTCACCACTAGTTTGGCTGTCTAGATTGCCTGTTGGCTCATCGGCGAGAATCAATTTCGGTTGGTTAACGAGTGCGCGGCTAATGGCAACTCGTTGTTGTTGGCCGCCGGAGAGTTGATTCGGTTGATGCATGGCAAAATTTTCCAAACCCGTGCGGCGTAGCTGGGCTAATGCCAGCTCGCGACTTTTGGTGCGTCCTATGCCTGCGTAAAGCAACGGTGTGGCTACATTGTCTAACGCGGTCATACGTTTTAGCAAATTGAAGCCTTGGAAAACAAAGCCAATATATTGGTTTCTAATGCGTGCTAGTGCATCGCTTGAGAGTGAAGCTACTTCTTTGCCTGCCAGCCAATACTGTCCGCTGCTGGGTGTGTCCAAACAGCCGAGAATATTCATCAGCGTAGATTTGCCCGAACCGGAATGTCCCATGATGGCAAGAAACTCGCCGGGTTTAATGGTGAGGTCGACATCGAATAACACTTGGTTTTCGATGGCTTCGCCTGACTTGCTACCCATGTGATAGCTTTTGCAGAGCTTTTCAATTTTGATCAGGTATTCAGACGTCGTGTTTAAATTAACCTGAGTCATTAGAACATTCTAAATTTGAGTTTGCGTTCAGGTTTATTGTCATCACTTGCATCGCGAACGATGAAGCTGTCTCCTGCTTTAATGTCTCCATCGGTGATCTCTGTGAAATTGCCATCGGTGATGCCTGTTGAAATCAGTAATGGAGTGGGTAAGCCATCTTTTACCTGATAAATGGTTGGGCCACCCAGATTCACAGCTTCCGCATCTTTTGGTTGATAGCGCAATGCAGCATTGGGAACACGTAGCGCATCAGTTTTTTGCGCAACAACAAAATGAATATTGGCAGTCATTCCTGGTAATAACATACCGTCATCATTGCTCACCATAGCAATGACATTATACGTCACCACATTTTCCTGAATGGTTGGGTTAAGGCGGACTTGTTTGACGGTGCCTGTAAATGTGCTGTCTAGGTATGCATCGACAGTAAAATTAATTTGTTGGCTAATATGTAATTGGCCGATGTCCGCCTCTGCTACGCTGATGTTGATCTGCATCTGACTTAAATCTTTGGCAATTTGAAACAAAATAGGTGTTTGGAAATTCGCTGCAACCGTTTGCCCAATGTCAATATCCCGCGCGATTACAACACCGGAAATGGGTGACTTAATGATGCTGTAATTAAGGTTGGCGTCATCGCGTATGACCTGAGCTTTGCTGACTTCGTATTGTGCTTGTGCAAGCTCGGCTTCTTGTTCGACAACGTCCATGGCTTCATCAGAAATGAAGCCATTTTCTTTAAGCATATGATGACGTTTGAGCTTGTTTTTCGCTATTCTTAACGCCGTTTTTGCACTTAGTTTGTTGGCTTTAGATTGTTCTAGCTGTGCTTTAAGTAAAGTGGGATCCAACTCGGCTAGCACTTGATCAATTTCAACCTCATCATTGAAATCAACGTGCAGTTTATAAACAGTTCCTGAAACTTGTGTGCCAACATTCACTAAAACAACCGGTGTTAGCGTACCGTTAGCAGAAATTGTCTGCACAATATCACTACGGTCAACGACGCGCGTGACGTATTGTTCGCCACTAACTTCAGGTTTTTCATCATTGCCCCAGTAAAAATAGGCAATGGTTGTGAGTGCTAAGACAATAATAATTTTTTTGGTGCGGGATTTAGACATTATGAGTATTCAGATTTATTGCAGTATCAAGCAAATTAATAAACGCTCAATGTTACCTGACTATGGGATTTTTAGATGGATAAATACGTATATTTGATGAAGTGAGTGGGGTGGCCATATTTGATCCGGGCATGTTCGATAAGGTATACAAATGACGCGAGCCCTTAGCAGGGGTCGCCCTCTGTGTTCTGCTCAATAACGCTTCAAACAGATAGTAATGCGTGTGCCGCTGGTTTTGTATTCGTCAATGGCTAGTGTGCCGCCATAGACTTGCACGATGTCACGTACGATGGTGAGGCCGATGCCATGGCCAGGTGTGGATTGATCAGCTCGCACGCCGCGTTCTAGAATTTTGGCGATTTCATGGTGTTTGATGCCGGGGCCATCGTCTTCTATTTCAAGTGCGACGTTATCTTGTTTATACCTGGCTGATAATCTAATGGACTGATGACACCATTTGAAGGCGTTATCGAGGAGATTTCCAAGTAATTCCATTAAGTCGCCTTCGTCAATACGTAGGCCGATGCAGGAGTCTATAGCAATGGTTACGATGGGTTGTTTGTTGTGATGGGCTTTCTTAACGGTGTTGACGATTTTATCAGCGATGGAGCGTAAACTCACCAATCGCATACCGGGTGAGCTGCCTGCCGTTGCAGCGCGGCGTAATTGATATTGGACAATGTTGTCCATGCGATCAACTTGTTCGTTGATGGTGTTTGTTTTGTTTTGTGGATTTTCTTCGGTGTTTATTGTGCCACGCAGAATGGTCAACGGGGTTTTAAGGCTATGTGCTAAGTCGGCCAGCCCATTGCGGTATCGTTTTTGTTGTTTGCGTTCGTGGTTGATGAGTGAGTTAATGCTGTCGGTGAGTTGTTTTAGCTCACGCGGATAATCGCCTTTCATGTCTTCTTGCTGACCCGATTCAATAGCGGCGAGTTCGGACGACACTTGGCGCATAGGGCTTAGTCCCCAACGTAATACCAGCATTTGGGTGATTAGTAGCAATACGGCCATAACAGCTAACCAGCCCCACAAGTCTTCGCGGTAGCGCTCGATTTGTGCGTCAAGTAAGTGAGTATCGGTTATGACGACGAAGGTGAGGGGGTAGGTGCCGAATTCGGTCGCCCATGCGACGCCAAAACTGTAAATGAAATGGGGTTCTTCACCAATTATTCTTAGCTCGAAATCTTTGGTGCCTTTTTTTAAAGGTGTTTGTGCAGGAATGGTTTTATTAAACGCTGAGGTGGATTGCCAAGTAATGTTTTCTGTCTGATCAATAATGAAAGCGTAGGTGGCTGCGTCCGGCCGACTGAATTCACTATCTAGTAAATTCGACGGCATGTATAGCGTGCCTTTCGCGTCGACTTCCGCATCGCCCATTAATAGGAGAATTCTCGCTAACATGCGGTCTTGTACGCCCAGGCGGGCGCTGTCATAAAAGGCGCGATCCAGAGCAACAGCAATGCCGACGATAAAAACAAGTAATACCAGCGACGCACTGAGTAAAATGCGCTGGTTAAGTGACATCATGTGTTGGAGCTGCTTAATGTGAAGCGATAACCGCGCCCACGCAAGGTTTCGATAGGACTGAGGGTTCCGTCTGGATCAAGTTTGCGGCGTAGTCGTCCCACCATAACTTCAAGCACGTTGCTGTCACGGTCTTCATCATGCGGATAAAGGTAATCAGTTAGAGCTTGTTTGGAGAGTACTTCTCCTTGATGACGAGCTAATTGTTCAAGGAGACGGTATTCAAAGCTGGTTAATTCAATTTTGTTTTCGTTGACGCTGATGGATTGAGCGTTTAAGTCCAGCGTGACGGGGCCAAATTTTAATAATGTACTAGGTGTACCCGTTGCGCGGCGTAGCAAGGCTTTGACGCGTGCTTTTAATTCCTCCATCTGGAAAGGTTTGGCCAAGTAGTCATCTGCACCGGTTTCTAGGCCATTCACTTTGTCTTGCCAGCTGTCTCTTGCGGTCAATATGAGTATGGGCAATAAACTACCTTGATCGCGCAGGGTTTTGATGACTTCTAAACCAGACATGCCAGGTAATCCGATGTCGATGATGGCGGCATCGAGTGGGTATTCGCTAGCGCAAAACAAGCCTTCTTCACCATCACTACATATGTCAACCATGTATCCGTCAGTTTCCAATTGTTGTTGGATCTGTGCTTGTAATTGTGTTTCGTCTTCGATGAGTAAGATACGCATGATTAATGTGCTGGTGAGACGGAACCATCATTGCTATTGACGGAAATAATATGTACGGTGCCTTTGTCACTCAATATTTTAATGCGGTAGGCGTTGTTCTTGCGGCTGACGGCTAGGACTCGCCCGTTGATACGTTGTTTGGCGATAGTGACAGCGGCTTGTTCTGAGATGTTGTTTGTCTGGTTGCTGGCCAGAAAAGGGTGGGAGAAAGCTTTCTCCTGGCTGGCGACTGCTGCAGGAGGAGTAAAACAAGTTACGAATAAGACAATTAACAGAAAGAGACGATAAAGCTTTTTCATGATAAGGCCTCTATTAATACTGAATGGGAGGGGGTATCCGGTGATGTGATTTTTGTTGACGCATCACCAGATACTTTATCAGTAGCGTAACATAAAGCTGGTATTCCCGGCATTAATACCTAAGCTAACATTTGGACGGTAGCCGTATGACTGGCTTGGATAATAAGTGTTCTATACCTGTTGTGGGTATTGGTTGTATCCAGTGTTATACCGAGACTGGCGATTGTAATAACCTCTGGGTTGACCGTAACTACGATAGTGACGATGGTTGTTGTGGCGCTTATGTCGTTTGTAATGACGGCGATCTTTATGGCTACGATCACTGTCGTAATAATGGTCGCCGCCATAGCTGTGACGGTCGTGTCTGTGGTGATCTCTGTCGGCTATAGCAGCTGTAGAGGTGATTAAAAGTAATCCTAGTAACGCGGCGATTAAGATGCCTGCTGAGTTTTTTATTATGCTTTTCATTGGGTGCCTCCTAATGTTTGATCAGTCAGATTTGTTGCTGACGGTGATTACTTTACACAGAAGAAGCTTAATGGAAACTGAATGCAGAAAAGAAAATGCGGAAAATATTGAAATGAGACTAAAAAAGGGTTTGTTACGGGTGTGTTTCTGAATAACCCCAGCTAATGCAGAAATTAACTGGCGTCCCCAAGGGGATTCGAACCCCTGTTGCCGCCGTGAAAGGGCAGTGTCCTAGGCCTCTAGACGATGGGGACTAAAGGGCTTTTGTGTTACACCTAATGACCAAAAATGTTTGTTTGGTGGAGATAAGCGGGATCGAACCGCTGACCTCTTGCATGCCATGCAAGCGCTCTCCCAGCTGAGCTATACCCCCTTAACCAAAAGGAAGGGGGGATTATACTGAGGCGTGGTATCAATGTAAAGTAGAGATGTTGAATCATTCAATAAAGCTGGCTAAGTGTTTGTTCATGCGCTTGAGTGTTTCTTCACGGCCCAATAATTCAAGCACGGTAGCAATTGATGGTGTATGTGTTTCACCCGTCACCATGACGCGCAACGGCATGGCTAGTTTGGGGAACTTGATGTTATGTGTAGTGACTATTTGTTTGATTTCACTTTGAATGACTTCGTGGTTCCACTCAACTATTGCGAATTTTTCAATTAAATCAGCAAGCGCTGGTTTGATCTCAGCGTTGAAATGCTGCGCTTTAAGCTCGTCGGATGGTTCCAGGTGGCGGAAGAAATAGACGGCGGCATCCGCGAGTTCTTCAACGGTGTTGACGCGTTCCTTCAGCAAGTTCACGATTTGAACCAAGTCTAGGTCAGGTTTGGTATCACAGCCGTCCCTCTCTAAGAAAGGGGTAACCAGTGTAATCAAGTGTTCTACATCAACGGTTTTAAGATAATGCTGGTTTAACCAACTTAATTTCTCAGGATTAAATCTTGCGGGGGAATTGTTGATTGATGTTAGGTCAAACCATTCAATGAGTTGTTCGCGACTAAAAATCTCTTCGTCACCGTGTGACCAACCGAGCCTTGCCAAATAATTAATGAGTGCGTCTGGTAGATAACCATCTTCATGATATTGCATTACAGATACAGCTCCATGGCGTTTGGAAAGGCGTTCGCCGTCAGAGCCTAAGATCATGGGTACGTGCGCGTATTGCGGCAATGGTGCATCGATTGCTTTGAGAATGTTAATTTGACGTGGTGTGTTATTAATATGGTCGTCGCCACGAATGACATGGCTGATACTCATATCCAGGTCATCCAGTATGACACCAAAATTGTACGTTGGGATGCCATCGCTGCGAAGTATGACTAGATCATCCAGCTCGCTATTGGCGACGGTGATTTTACCTTTGACTAAGTCGTTAAATACAACGTAACCATCTTGCGGATTTTTAAAGCGCACAACAGGCTTAACGCCAGCAGGCGGTGTTTGTTTGGAGTCGCGCCAACGTCCATCATATCTGGGTTTTACGCCCGCCGCGCGTTGTTTCTCGCGCATTTCATCGAGTTCTTCTTTGCTGGCGTAGCAATGGTAGGCTTGACCGTTTTGCAATAACTGCTCAATGATTTCCTGGTAACGTGCCAGTCGTTCCATTTGGTAAAAAGGGCCTTCATCATAGTCAAGCCCTAGCCATTGCATGCCATCAAGTATGGCCTGAGTTGATTGTTTCGTAGAGCGTTCACGGTCAGTGTCTTCAACACGAAGGATGAATTGTCCGCCATGTCTACGGGCATAGGCCCAGGCAAATAAAGCGGTGCGTGCGCCACCGATATGTAAGTAACCGGTTGGACTGGGAGCGAAACGAGTGCGTACTATCATAAAAATTATTATTTGTTTTTGTTGAATGGGAAAGTAACTGAGTTTACGCTATTCTATCAAGCCCATGTTTCTTCCTCATCTTTATCTGGAGTTAACCATATGATTAATTTGATCGCTAAGTCGCAGGCTTTATCTGTGGAGTTTTTGTTAACTATTTGGCAGGTATGTATGTTGGGTGTGTCTCTGCTATTGCTCCCATCCTTTGGTCATGCACAACTTATTCAAACAATCGAGAAGATTAAGCCATCTATCGTGGGTATCGGCACCTTTCAAAAAACACGTTCCCCAGCTGTGAATTACATAGGTACGGGTTTTGTTGTTGATGATGGTCTTCATGCAGTGACAAATGCCCATGTTGTTCCAGATACATTGGATGCTCAGAAGATGGAGTCATATGTTGTGATAACAGGTAAAGGACAAAACCCAGAGATCAGGTCTGCAACAATTGTTGCCTTGGACAAAGAGCATGATGTAGCAATCTTGAAATTTATGGGTGAAGCCTTACCTGCGGTGCAGCTGGGTAATGCGGAAACAATACGCGAGGGAAGGCGGATGGCATATACTGGCTTTCCTATTGGTATGGTTTTGGGTTTTTATCCGGTAACCCATGAGGCGATTATTTCTTCGATAACGCCGATCATGCTGCCGGCTTTTAATTCACGACAATTGGATGCAGAAATGATTAGGCAATTGCAGAAGACACCCTTTATGGTGTTTCAGTTGGATGGGATAGCCTACCCAGGTAGCAGTGGTAGCCCGCTTTATGATGCTGAGACGGGTGTTGTTTATGGTGTGATTAATATGGTTTTTATAAAAGGAAAAAAAGAATCGGCCATCACTGATCCAAGTGGTATAAGTTATGCGATTCCAGGGAGCTATATAAGTGATTTGTTGCAACAGAGAAAACGATAAAACTGATTTTGTATATAATAGTTGTGCTGTTTGTTAGAGGGGAAATGGTATGCAGCCAATCAATGTCGCAGTGGCTGATGTTAATCATCAAAAAAGAGAGGCAATGGAGTATTTCTTACAGCAGGATAGGCAAGATCTTGCTGTGCTGACTGATGTTTTATCAAAGCAAGGTGAGCGAGTAAAAGAGCGTCGGTTAAAGTCGCGTGAGAATATTACGTTAATAGAAGATAATCTTGCGCGTATAAATCGTTTAAAACCTCAGGTTTTATTTGTGAATGCGCAATTTTTTTTAGCTGCTGATTGTATGTTTTTTGTGCTATTACGCCGTCAATGTCCTGGAGTATTGGTGATTCTTTTGACTGATGAAACAACAGAAGAAAATGAGATTATGAAAGCATTGGCGAATGGGGTATGTGGTTTTTTGAGTTACAAAAGTGATTTGTTTGACTTTTTAAAAGCCACTAAGGCCGTAGAGCATGGTGAAGCATGGGTTCCTCGTAAATTACATGGGAAAATTATGGGAAAAATTTTATATGCGAGTCATAAAACTCCATAGAGGTCTATCTTGATACTACTTGCTAGCTCGCATGAAAAGGTGATTGCTCATTGGCAAAAGGGGCTGTTTGGTTTCTCGCCCATATTTGTTGTTAATAATTTGAACTCTCTAAAGGAACGGATAGTTAGAACGCGCCCTCAGGTTCTTTTGCTTGATTATGACTTAGTACATTTGGATGGTAATCATGAGGTGACAAGATTAGTAAAGCTAAATGCGGACACTAAGATTATGATATTTATTCCTACTTTGCCTGATGAGGTTGAATGGGAGTTATACAAAGCAGGCGCTAAAGCATGCTGTAGATATGATCTAAAGTCAGAGCAGCTTAAGCATGCGGTTAAGATGATTCAGGGTGGAGAACTATGGATACGGCGAACACTAACACATTTTATGCTGGAAGAATTGGTTGTTGTCACAGAAGATAAGAATCGTATTGAGAAAGCGGTCAATGACTTGCTGGCGAATTTAACTAAACGTGAGTACGAAATTGCGATGTTGATTGGGAAAGGTGAAAGTAATAAATGCATAGCACGACAACTAGATATTACTGAACGTACAGTGAAAGCACATTTGACAGAAATATTTCGCAAACTGGATGTTTCTGATCGTCTCAAATTGGCATTAATCATGAAAGATACCATGACCTTGTCGAGCCACTCGATCAACTATTAATGAAACGCCGATTAATTCTGGGTTAATTCGACTCTTCTCTAAGAAACAACCCCTAAAATGAAAAGGTTGAATGTTGCTCTGGGATGCTTACATTCCAGTGTCGTTGGTCTCTGATCTTATTAGCGAGAGAGGCGGCGTTGCTTGGCTCGCCATGAACTATAAATGTTTTTTCTGGCGCATGTTCAAAGTGACTTAGCCAATTAATTAAGCCTGCCTGATCAGCATGTGCCGATAATCCACCAATCGTATAAATATCTGCTTTAACAGATATTTCCTGACCATATATTCTTACCCGTTTTATCCCGTCGACTAAGCGTCTGCCTAGAGTGCCTGCCGCTTGAAAGCCGGTGATGAGGATAGTGCATTCAGATCTACTTAAATTGTATTTAAGATGATGTTTAATGCGCCCTGCATCACACATGCCGCTGGCAGATATAATCACTGCGCCTTGTTTGACGTCATTGAGCCGCATGGATTCTTCTACGTCTTGGATGAAGTGTATTTTGATATGCTGGCTGTGCGTTTTTAGCCACTGCATGATGTCTGTTGTTTCTTTGTCCAGTAGTGCCATATGTTTCAGCGTGATTTCAGTTGCCGCTAAGGCCATAGGTGAGTCCACATAAATATCCATTGGCCCAAGTTTCCCCTGGCGATGTAGATCAACCAGTAAAAACAATAAATCTTGCGTTCTCCCCACGGTAAATGCGGGCAAAATGATGTTGCCACCTTTGTGTATTAGGGTGCTATTAATGGCGTGAATTAATTCGATGCGTGTGTCGGACATGCTGCGGTGCAGGCGATTTCCATAGGTGGACTCGATGAGTAATATATCTGCTTGCTGAATGGGTGTAGGGTCACAAACAATCGGATGGCCCGGTTGGCCAAGGTCGCCTGAGAATACAAATTTTTTGCGTCCCATTTTATTCTTAACCCAGACCTCAATGATGGCGGAGCCTAAGATATGCCCAGCATCCCGGAAGATACATTGTACGGAATCGTTTGGATTTATCTCGTCGTTGTATTCAATGGCACTTAATTGTTTGAGGAAGGTTTCTGCCTGGGTGACAGTGTAAAGTGGCGCGGTTTCGCGTAGTAGTGCGCGTTGCTTACGGTAACTTTTTTTGTTTTGCCATTCCGCTTCTTTTTCTTGAATATGTGCGCTGTCTTTTAGCATGACATGGAGTAAATCAACCGTTGCTGAAGTGGTATAGACTGGACCTTTAAACCCTAGGACGCCGAGGCGTGGCAATAATCCGGAATGGTCGATATGTGCATGGGTGAGCAAGACGAAATCAATTGTTTCTGGGTCGAAGCTAAAGGCCATTCTATTTTTTCGGTTGGCATCTCGCCCACCTTGAAACATACCGCAGTCGACGAGAAAGCGAGTATTCTCTGTTTCAATTAAATAACTTGACCCAGTGACTTCACCAGCTGCACCTAAGAATGTAATTTTCATGATGTTAAGTATCTAAAGCATTAAGTATTTGCAGTGTACCATTAACTAATAAGCCTATTTCTTCTTCGTTTATAACATAAGGTGGCATGAAATAAACCGTATTACCAAGTGGACGCAACAATAGTTTCTGGCTTAACCCGGTTTGAAAAAAATTGTTTGCAAAATCGGGGTCGTCAGTTTCTACTTCAAATGCCCAAATCATGCCGCAATTACGAAAATCTTTCACCTTGAGGTGATCGGCAATGGGTTGGGCTATTTGATTAAGATAATTTGTTTTAGCTCGGTTTGTTTCGATGACATTGTTTTGCTCAAAAATATCCAACGTAGCCAACGCAGCGCGGCAGGCTAGTGCATTGCCAGTATGGGTGTGTGAGTGAAAGAACGTGTGTGAAGCTCTGTCATCATAAAAAGCATCAAAAATTTTATCACTGGTCATTACCACCGAAAGCGGCAAATAGCCACCACTAATCCCTTTAGACAGACACAAGAAATCCGGTGTAATGTCGGCTTGTTCGCAAGCAAACATCGTCCCCGACCGTCCAAAGCCAACAGCAATTTCGTCGGCGATGAGATGGACCTGGTATTGGTCACAAATCTCTCGCGCACGTTTAATATAAATAGGGTGATACATGCCCATGCCCATTGCGCCCTGAATTAGTGGTTCAATAATTAGTGCTGCCGTTTCAGCGTGGTGGGCTTGCAAGTGTTTCTCCAAAGCGGTGGCCGCACGCAAGGCGTAGTCTTCAGGAGACTCGCCAGCTTCAGCATAACGCCAATCAGGCGTGGGGACACAAGTGCTGGGACGTAATAATGGCGCATAAACTGACTTAAAAATTGTTACATCCGTAACCGATAACGCACCCAATGTCTCGCCATGGTAATCGTTTTGTAGACATACAAATTTATTTTTTTGCGGTTGATCGTTGTTATGCCAGTAGTGATAGCTCATTTTTAACGCAATCTCAACAGCTGACGCGCCGTCGCTGGCATAAAAACAATGTCCAAGTGTGCCGTACAGCAGTTTATTTAAACGCTCCGATAATTCAACCACTGGCTCATGCGTATAACCCGCCAGCATTGTATGCTCTAATTTCTCTAGTTGATCACGGATGGCTGCATTGATTTGTGGGTTGGTATGCCCAAAAAGATTGGTCCACCAAGAACTGATGCTGTCAATGTATCCGTTGTCATCTGAGTCATAAAGCCAAACACCTTTGCCACGAACAATGGGTAATAGCGGTTGTGCCTCATGTTGTTTCATTTGTGTGCACGGATGCCAGATGGCTTTTAGACTGCGGGATTGAAGGGTAGGTGTTGTTGGCGTTTTGGAGTTGGACATAAGCTGATAATAAGTGAAGTTAATGAGTTGGTGTAATTGTGTGCTTAGTGTAGATTATAAATGCAGAGTTTTTTTTATTTAAGCTATATTGGGTTAATCGATAGACGCTAATTGCCCAGTCATTGGAAAATTAGACAGTAAAGCGCATGGAAGATACTCAAAATGAAACAAAAACGCAGTAAGCGGGTAGTTAGGGTATGAGCGGAAGGTTTGGGCTGTGAGAGATAAAGGTTTAGTAGTTCATAATGATTATAGTGGTTATGCTTGACAAAACAAGGTCGAGCTTCTAATCGTAGATTTGAAGAGCGGTAGCGTGGTGTAGTAATGGTTTTAGGGTGGTGCTAAATTTTTTTGGTGCGTATCCGCCGCAACCAGGATTTTGCTTTTTACAAAGCAAAGAACGAGGGCTTCTGTATTCATTGACTGAAGAATTTATCGTTTCTGAGAAGAAATGATCTCTGAATATTAGCTGTCGGATGACACTCTTTTTGTACATCTTTCCGCACTGATTAAAAACCGCAATCTTATTGTAAAGAAATTAATTTTTACAAAATAATAAATATTTTTGTTTGCCTTCTTGAAATTCCAAGTAATAGACCCTATTATTAGCACTCGATGACGTAGAGTGCTAACAGTCGCTTTGTGTCGTTTATGTTTCTGGATTAACTAATTGATCCTTGTGAATATTTAACGAGACTTAGATTATTAATTATAAATAGGAGAAGTAAGTATGAAAATTCGTCCTTTACATGACCGTGTTGTTGTCAAGCGGCTAGAAGAAGAGCGTAAAACAGCATCAGGCATTTTTATTCCTGATAGTGCGGCAGAGAAGCCAGATCAAGGCGAAGTTATCGCGGTTGGCAAAGGCAAGGTGAGCGATGATGGCAAAGTACGTGCGTTAGAAGTAAAGGTTGGTGACAAAGTATTATTCGGCAAATACTCTGGTCAGACAGTCAAAGTTGATGGCGACGAACTTTTAGTGATGCGTGAAGAAGACATCATGGGTGTGGTTGAGGGTTAATTGGTAGATTAATTGTTAACTAGCTTAAAAAATAATTCAGGTAATTAGGAGAAAAGAATATGTCAGCAAAAGAAGTGAAATTTGGTGATTCTGCGCGTCATAAAATGGTGTCTGGAATCAATGTTTTGGCCGATGCAGTCAAGGTTACATTGGGGCCAAAAGGACGTAATGTTGTACTTGAGCGTTCATATGGCGCGCCGACCATCACTAAAGATGGTGTTTCTGTTGCTAAAGAAATTGAGCTGAGTGATCGGTTTGAAAATATGGGCGCACAAATGCTCAAAGAAGTTGCTAGCAAGACTTCTGATGTAGCAGGTGACGGCACCACAACAGCGACTGTATTAGCGCAAGCAATCGTTAAAGAGGGCATGAAGTATGTCGCCGCAGGAATGAATCCAATGGATTTGAAGCGTGGCATTGATAAAGCCGTTCTCACAACGGTCTCTGAGCTAAAGAAGCTTTCCAAGCCTTGCGCAACCAGTAAGGAGATCGCTCAGGTGGGTAGTATTTCTGCGAATTCCGATGCGGAGATTGGTGAGATTATTGCGGGTGCAATGGAAAAGGTTGGTAAAGAGGGTGTTATTACTGTTGAAGACGGATCTGGGCTGCAAAATGAGCTGGAAGTTGTTGAGGGCATGCAATTTGATCGTGGTTACCTATCACCTTATTTTGTAAGTGGTGCTGATAAGCAGATTGCGTTGTTAGATAACCCGTATATTCTGTTGCATGATAAGAAAATTTCAAATATCCGTGATTTGTTGCCGGTATTGGAGCAGGTTGCTAAATCTAGTAAGCCGTTACTGATTATTGCTGAAGATATTGATGGTGAGGCCTTAGCTACCTTAGTCGTGAACAATATCCGCGGTATTCTCAAGACTTGTGCAGTTAAAGCGCCAGGGTTTGGTGATCGTCGTAAGGCTATGTTAGAAGACATTGCTATTCTTACCGGTGGTACAGTTATTGCTGAAGAAGTTGGTTTGTCGCTTGAGAAAGTAACCTTGGAAAACTTGGGTCAAGCGAAACGTATTGAAGTAGGTAAAGAAAACACCACCATTATTGATGGCGGAGGTGAGGCCGGTGCTATTGAAGGTCGAGTTCAGCAAATTCGCAAACAAGTTGAAGAAGCAACCAGCGATTATGATAAAGAGAAACTGCAAGAACGTGTTGCTAAACTCGCTGGCGGTGTTGCACTGATTAAAGTCGGTGCGGCTACAGAAGTTGAAATGAAAGAGAAAAAAGCGCGCGTAGAAGATGCGTTACATGCAACACGCGCTGCGGTAGAAGAAGGTATCATTCCTGGTGGTGGTGTTGCGTTTCTGCGTACCGTTGGCGCAGTAAAAAACACTAAAGGCGACAACCATGACCAAGATGCGGGCGTTAAAATCGTATTGCGAGCATTAGAAGAGCCCTTGCGTCAAATCGTGACAAACTGTGGCGATGAGCCTTCAGTTGTTGTCAATGAGGTGACCAAAGGTAAAGGTAATTATGGCTACAATGCTGCAACAGGCGAATATGGCGATATGGTTGCAATGGGTGTTCTTGATCCAACCAAAGTAACACGTTCTGCATTGCAAAATGCGGCCTCAATTGCTGGCTTGATGTTAACAACTGACGCTATGGTTGCTGAGTTACCTAAGGAGGATGCCGGTGGTGGAGCAGGTGATATGGGTGGCATGGGTGGCATGGGCGGTATGGGTGGTATGGGTATGTAATACACTCAGGTCATTGCTATGACGCTGAATCATTGTTTTGAAATAACAAACCCCGCATCAACGGGGTTTGTTATTGTGGTGGTTAGTATAAACTCAGAAATTAAACGTTGTATTTAAATTTTATAGTGTTAAGGGTGAATGATTATTTCTCTGCTTTAGTGGTAATTGAGTGTTGCACTGAAATGATATGATGCGCTTATTTGTGAGTTTAAATTGCTTATGTTCGATAAAGCAATAATCGCGCACAGCTTGATGGATAATGATGACAGAAATAAAGGACTATCCGATAAAAGAGAACCTGCTTAGGGACCGTGTGATTCTTGTGACGGGTGCAGGGCAGGGGCTAGGGCGTGCGGCAGCATTAACATATGCAAAATGTGGTGCAACGGTGATACTGCATGGCCGTAAAGTTGATAAATTAGAGCGTGTATATGATGAGATTGAGGCGCTAGGCACCACCGAGGCGATTATTTTCCCACTTGATCTTGAAAAGGCGGGCGACAAAGATGCCATGGTGATGGCTCAGGCCATTGATAAGCAGCTTGGACGTCTAGATGGTATTTTGCATAATGCGGCGTTTCTAAATGGTGCGAGCCTGCTTGAAATTCAGACGAATGTTCAATGGCGAGCGATGATGCAAATTAATTTAATTGCCCCGTTTGCGCTGACGCGAGCTTGTCTGCCATTGCTTAAAAATTCCCCGGATGCAAGTGTTATCATGACGAGCGATACGCATGGACATAACCCGACTGCATATTGGGGTGGCTTTGCTGTGGCGAAAGCTGGTGTGGAAGCTTTAGTGAAAATTCAAGCTGAAGAATGGGAAGTTTTGCCAAATTTGCGGATAAATACCGTTATCCCTGGTCCTGTTAATACCCCGCAGCGTGCAAAGACACATCCTGGTGAAGCGAAGGGAAAAATGCGTCAACCTGAGGATTTAATGCCAACTTATTTATATTTAATGGGGTCTGACAGTCAAACAGTGAGTGGTCAAACCTTTTTTTGCTAGTATGATTAATAGTACGGCTGCAGGTGGCCTGAGAAAAAGGTATAATTAATCTGTCAAAAGAAACGAAGTAATTGATTGCGAAAGTGGCGGAATTGGTAGACGCACCAGATTTAGGTTCTGGCGCCGAGAGGTGTGGGGGTTCGAGTCCCCCCTTTCGCACCAATCGATAATTTTGGGGTTGAATGGTATTTACCCCAAAATATATAAAACAAATCAAAATTTTATCTGGTTGTCATTTGAAGGTTTTGTAGTTATAAAAGAATTACTCTGTTTTTAATCAAAATAATTAAACGTTTTTAATTAGTCAGGAATTTTAATGCAATCAACTGTAGAAAACCTTGGTGCACTGGAACGTCGTCTTGTTATCTCCATTGCTAAAGAGCAAGTTCAAAAAGAAGTGGATGCAAGTCTTAAACGTTTGTCAAAAACAGCAAAAATACATGGTTTCCGTCCGGGTAAAGTACCATTAAAAATTATTGCCCAGCAGTATGGCGCACAAATTGAACAGGATGCCTTAAAAGACGCGCTACAGAAAGAATTTAGAGAAGTAATAAAAGATCAAGGTATAAAGATAGCGGGTTATCCGCGCTTTGAAAATAAATCCAAAAAAGATGTTGACGACAAAGAAAGCGACGATAGGAAATTTGAGTTCGTTGCGCTGTTTGAAGTTTATCCTGAGATAACGCTGGGTGACTTAAGTGGGGTTAATGTTGAACAGCCTGTCGTTGATGTGGAAGATAGTGATGTCGATAAAACATTGGGTATTCTTCGTAAACAACGCACAACCTATGAGCCAGTTGACCGGGCTGTCGCGTTAGATGATCGAGTCAATGTCGATTATCGTGGAACACTAGATGGTGCTGAATTTGAAGGTGGAAAAGCCGAAGGTGCGAGTATCATTGTAGGCGAAGGTAAGTTCCTGAAATCATTTGAGGAATCAGTTGTTGGGATGAGTAAAGGCGAGACCAAGTCATTTGAGGTGGTTTTCCCAGATGATTATCATGGAAAAGAAATAGCAGGAAAAACAGTTACTTTTGAAGTGACGCTAAACAGTGTTGATGTGCCAAAATTGCCGGAGCTTGACGCTGACTTTGCTAAATCCCTAGGCCTTGCTGATGGTGATGAGGAAAAGATGCGTGAGGAAATTAAAGCGAACCTCGAGAGGGAGATCTTGAAGCGGGTACGAACAAAATTAAAAGATCAAGTGATGCAAGCGATACTTGATTCAGCAAATATTGAAGCGCCCAAGGCATTAATAGACCAAGAAATACAGCGGTTAGTCGAAGAAGCGCGTGAGAATTACGAAGAGCGCGGCATGAAATTCGATGCATCCAAAATAACACCTGAGTTATTTCAAACTAAAGCCGATTATCGTGTGAAGCTTGGACTTATTTTGGCAGAACTAGTGAAGGTTAATGAATTGAAAGCTCAGCCCGAACAAGTCCGTAAGGTTATTGAAGATTCGGCGCAAAGTTATGAGAATCCTGAAGAGGTTGTCAAATGGCACTATTCTTCACCAGATCGTTTGCAGGAGGCTCAGTCCGTTGTATTGGAAGATAATGTGGTAATGTGGGTATTACAGCAAGTCAAAGTGGTTGATAAGAAAACAACATTTGATGAATTGATGGGGATAACCTGATATGGTTCAATATGCAAACCAAGCACAACAAAATTTAGAGCCAAGTAGTATAGGGCTGATTCCAATGGTTATTGAAACTAGCGGACGGGGTGAGCGCGCATATGATATATATTCACGATTACTAAAAGAACGCGTTGTTTTCCTAGTTGGCCCAGTGACTGAAACGACAGCAAACCTTATTGTGGCTCAGTTTCTTTTTTTGGAGTCTGAGAACTCAGAAAAAGATATACACTTTTATATTAATTCACCCGGTGGATCGGTCTCTGCTGGCATGGCAATTTACGATACCATGCAGTATATTAAGACAGATGTTAGTACCTTATGTATTGGTCAAGCTGCTAGTATGGGCGCTCTGTTATTGACTGCAGGCGCAAAAGATAAGCGTTTTTGTTTGCCAAACTCACGTGTGATGATTCATCAGCCATTGGGAGGGTTTCAAGGGCAAGCCTCAGATATCGAGATTCACGCAAAAGAAATCTTATATTTAAAAGCACGATTAAATGAAATAATGGCAACGCATACTGGGAAAACAGTTGCAGATATAGAAAAAGATACCGATAGAGATAATTTTTTGAGCGCGGAAGAGTCAATGAAATATGGTTTAATTGATGCTGTGTTGAACAGTAGAAGTGAGAACACAAAATAACATCTGAGTTACAAGGATATTAGGAATTTTATTATCAATTTCGAAAGTTTTCATCCGAATAATTTAGGGTAAAAATATGTCAGAAAAAGCCGGAAGCGAGAAACTGCTTTACTGTTCCTTCTGTGGTAAAAGCCAGCATGAAGTCAGGAAGCTTATTGCAGGGCCGTCAGTTTTTATTTGCGATGAGTGTATCGAACTTTGTAACGATATTATTCGTGAAGAAATGCAAAGTGACGAGACATCTAAGCTAGTTAAATCTAGCTTGCCTGTGCCGCGTGAAATATATCAGACACTTAATCAGTATGTGATTGGGCAGGAAACAGCAAAAAAGACATTGTCGGTCGCCGTTTATAACCATTATAAGCGTTTGAAAAATTTAGCTAAACCTAGTGATGGCGATGATATTGAGCTTGCTAAAAGTAATATTTTGTTGATTGGCCCGACAGGCTCAGGTAAAACACTGCTCGCTCAGACACTGGCACGGCTACTTGATGTGCCGTTTATCATGGCTGATGCTACAACATTAACTGAAGCAGGTTATGTAGGAGAAGATGTTGAAAATATCATTCAGAAATTACTTCAAAAATGTAATTATGATGCTGAGAAAGCGCAACGTGGTATTGTTTACATAGATGAAATCGACAAAGTTTCACGCAAATCAGATAACCCCTCAATTACTCGAGATGTGTCGGGTGAGGGTGTCCAGCAAGCGCTATTGAAGCTAATCGAAGGAACAACTGCCTTAGTTCCGCCACAAGGTGGGCGTAAGCACCCTAATCAAGAGTTCGTGCAGGTTGACACAACGAATATTCTATTCATTTGTGGTGGTGCATTTGATGGCCTCGATAAAGTCATTCGGGCGCGTTCAGAGAAGGGTGGTATTGGTTTTGGAGCCGATGTTAAAAGTCGTAGTGACCATAAAAACTTCAGTAATACGTTACTGGATGTTCAGTCAGAAGATCTTGTTAAATATGGTTTGATTCCTGAGTTTGTTGGGCGGTTGCCTGTTGTGGCGACATTGGAAGAATTGAATGAAACGGCCTTAATTGAAATTCTAACAGAGCCTAAAAATGCGCTTGTTAAACAATATTGGAAAATGTTTAACATGGAAGGAGGTGTTGAGCTAGAGTTTCGTGAGCAAGCGTTGAAAGCAATTGCGAAAAAAGCCTTGGAACGGAAAACAGGTGCTCGTGGGTTGCGTTCAATTCTCGAAGAAACCCTTTTGGATATCATGTATGACCTTCCTTCACTAGAGAATGTGAGTAAGGTTGTCATTGATCATGGTGCGGTCAATGATGATATTAAACCAATACTCATTTATTCAGACCCTCCAAAGGTTGCTGAACAGTCTACATAGTTGAATTTATATTATGCAACCATATAATCATTGGATTAATATTCTTATTATTGAGTAAAAATGATCTCTAAAGATAAAGATAAAGATAAAGATAAAGATAAAGATTCTGAAGAGCTATTACTGCCCTTGCTTCCATTACGTGACGTAGTAGTGTTTCCACATATGGTTATACCGTTGTTTGTAGGGCGTCCCAAGTCAATCAAAGCATTGGAAATAGCAATGGAGTCGAGTAAAAGTATTTTACTCGTGGCGCAAAAGCATGCTGCAAAAGATGAGCCAACCCCAGACGACCTTTATGATGTGTGTAGTGTAGCCAGCTTGTTGCAAATGTTAAAGTTGCCAGATGGAACGGTAAAGGTGCTAGTAGAGGGTAGTCATCGTGGTCGTATTCTTGAATTAGTTGATTCAGAAACCCATTTTTCTGGAAAAGCACTACAACTGCCATCTGAGAATATTGATAATCCAGAGATTGAAGCCATGCGACGCGCAATACTGACTCAATTTGATCAGTATATAAAGTTGAACAAAAAAATTCCGTCTGAAATTATTACTTCACTGGGTGGGATAGATGAAGCGGGACGTTTGGCTGACACCATTGCTGCCTATTTGCCACTTAAGCTAGACCAGAAACAAGAGATTTTGGAAATATTTGATGTGCAAAAGCGTCTTGAACATTTGCTGGGGCTTTTAGAAACGGAATTGGATATTCTTCAAGTTGAAAAGCGTATTCGTGGTCGAGTAAAGCGGCAGATGGAAAAGAGTCAGCGCGATTACTATCTCAATGAGCAAGTTAAAGCAATCCAAAAAGAGTTAGGCGAAGGTGAAGACGGCGCTGATATAGAAGAAATTGAGAAAAAAATAAAAGCGGCGCAGATGCCTAAAGAAGCGCGAAATAAAGCTGAATCTGAGCTCAAAAAATTACGCTTGATGTCTCCAATGTCCGCAGAAGCAACGGTTGTTAGAAATTATATTGATGTGCTTATTTCATTACCTTGGAAGAAGAAAAGTAAAGTTAGTCATGAGCTTGCTGTAGCAGAAGCTGCGCTTGAAGAGGATCATTATGGTCTAGAAAAAGTTAAAGAGCGGATAGTTGAATATCTGGCGGTGCAGCAACGTGTGGGTAAGATGAAAGCACCTATTTTATGCTTAGTTGGCCCACCTGGTGTGGGAAAAACTTCGCTGGGTCAATCGATTGCGCGCGCGACAAATCGGAAATTTACTCGTATGTCTCTGGGTGGCGTACGTGATGAGTCAGAAATACGAGGACATCGTCGTACTTATATTGGCTCCATGCCTGGAAAAATCCTGCAGAACATGTCTAAGGTGAATGTGAAGAATCCATTGTTTCTACTTGATGAAGTTGATAAGATGGGTATGGATTTTCGTGGCGACCCATCTTCAGCATTGTTGGAGGTGTTAGATCCCGAACAAAATGAGACATTTGTTGATCACTACATTGAAGTAGAATACGACTTGTCCGACGTCATGTTTGTTGCAACAGCGAATACTCTGAATATTCCCCCAGCATTGTTGGATCGCATGGAAGTCATACGACTGGCAGGCTATACAGAGGATGAGAAACTAAATATTGCTACGCGTTATTTATTGCCTAAGCAGATGAAAAATCATGGCCTTAAGGGGAATGAATTGAACGTTTCTGAATCAGCAATACGTAATATCGCCCGCTATTACACCAGAGAAGCTGGTGTGCGTGCGATGGAGCGAGAAATTTCTAAGGTTTGTCGTAAAGTCGTAAAGTCATTACTACTTAACAGTGGTGAGAATAAAGTATCCGTTACAGCACGTACCCTTGATAAGTATTTGGGAGTTCGTCATTATTCTTATGGAATCGCTGAAGAGAAGAATCAAGTAGGCCAAGTCTCTGGATTAGCATGGACTGAAGTGGGTGGTGAGTTGCTCACCATTGAAGCCGTTGTCTTGCCTGGTAAAGGTAAAACGATTACGACAGGAAAGCTAGGCGAAGTTATGCAGGAATCTATACAAACGGCTTTGTCAGTTGTTAGAAGTCGTGCCCAACTCTTAGGTATCGAAGAAGATTTCTATCAAGCGAATGATTTGCATATTCACTTGCCTGAAGGTGCAACTCCTAAGGATGGTCCGAGTGCCGGTATTGGTATTTGTGTGGCAATGGTTTCTGTCTTGACGGGTATTCCAGTGCGTGCATCTGTCGCAATGACTGGCGAAATTACGCTACGTGGTGAGGTGTTGCCAATTGGTGGACTTAAAGAAAAATTACTGGCAGCGCATCGTGCGGGTATTAAGAAAGTATTAATACCTGAAGAGAATGTAAAGGACTTAGTAGAGATTCCTGGGAATATTAAGAATAAATTGAATATTCATCCAGTTAGGTGGATTGATCAGGTGCTTGAACAAGCATTAGAGCATAAACCTAAATCGCTTTCTAAGTCAGACGCATCGCTGATAGCCGTTAAAAAAGATAAATCAGTTGATACAATTGTAAAGCATTAAACACTAAAATCCGTAGGCGTTGCGTTATCATGCGTATCTGGTAGTATTTTATTAGCTTGATGTATTAAAAACCCGATAGTTTGATTACAATCTATCGGGTTTTTAATTGCTTGAACTTGTGATTCCCCTTTGTCTTGCCACGGGAATCTAATTAGTTTTTAGAATGTTGGAATGCGAAATGTTGTAAAGAAGGCGAGCCCCTGTGCGTGGCAGCTACACTATAATATTGTATTTCCTGTGAAGTACAGGCGAGGCTTATAAGAGATGATTCGGTTGTAAATATTATCGCTGAGTACAGCGACTGGGATAGAAGAGCGATATGATATGGAGTTTGAGCAGCTTGGTTGCGACAAAGACCATGTGCATTTACTTTCTACGGCTCATCCGAAAATTGCACCGGGTCAGATTGTAAGGGTGTTCAAAAGCATTACGGGGGAGCGGGAATTGTTTAAGAGGAAGCCTGATTTGAAACGAGACTTGTGGTGCGGTAAGTTTTGGGCGGATGGTTATTATGTTGCAACTGTAGGGGAAAGAGCTGATTGGGGTGTAGTTGAGCGATATGTGAAGAAGCAAAATAAGTCAAAAGAAGCAGCTGCGTCAACTTAAACTTTTCTGATACCCCGTGGTCTTGCCACGGGGTTGTTTGTTTACCTGTCTTACATGTGCCAGATAGCCATTCCAATTACTAAGAATGCTATGGTAGAAATACTGAATAATTTGAAAATGTCTGTATCTGTGGCTCTGTTGTTTTCTTCTTCGCTCATAACTAAATCTCCATTTTACTTTAAAATTTTAACTTCTTCGTTTTAAGTTCCACTTCTCTTTCTATAAAAGCCAATATTACTCGACTTTTATTTTAACAGCCACATTACTATCCGTGGTGTTATAACTTCTGACACCCTCTCTGTTCTTACACGCACATTGTTACACAGCATTCTAATGTAATCAACCGCATTGCAATTGGTTAGTTAAAACAGATTAAAAAGAATTCTAACCTATATTTCCTGACAAAGAAAGCATCATAGAAATAGATATGATCAGTATCTTCTTCTAATAATACTATGAGTTAGTTTATATTTCTTATTCTCCTTAATAATCAAGTGGGTATTTGTGGTGATTGATATGCCGCTTGTTCATATCTTTGGTAATGTGACACCATGTTGACCCTGATACTTGCCGCCGCGATCTTTATAAGAAGTTTCGCACGCTTCGTCTGATTCAAAGAAAATGACTTGTGCGACACCTTCATTGGCATATATTTTTGCGGGCAATGGTGTTGTGTTGGAAAACTCTAACGTGACATAGCCTTCCCATTCCGGCTCGAAAGGGGTGACATTTACTATAATGCCACAGCGTGCATAGGTTGATTTGCCGAGGCAGATGGTGAGCACATTACGTGGAATACGAAAATACTCAATGGTACGTGCAAGGGCAAAAGAATTTGGCGGAATGATGCAAATATCACTTTTAACATCGACAAATGAATTTTCATCAAACTTTTTTGGGTCAACAATGGTTGAGTTAATATTTGTAAATAGCTTAAATTCATTTGAGCAGCGAATATCATAGCCGTAACTTGATGTGCCATAAGAGATAATTTTGTTCTCCTCTCTGAATCTTACTTGAACTGACTCAAAAGGCTCGATCATGCCATGCGTCTGTGCCATGCGGCGAATCCATTTGTCGGACTTAATAGTCATTTTTTATATATAGTTTAGTTATTTTCAATGACAATTTTAGCGAATAATTCAGAATTGTCTTCAGCAAGGTCGGCAACTTTTACTGCTACACGACGCGCGATAGCTCGATAAGTTTGCGCGATACTGCCGTCAGGGTCAGCAACGACACTAGGTATACCGATATCGGTTTGTTCACGAATTTTAATATCAAGCGGCAGAGATCCCAGCAATTCAGTTTCATAGTCTTTGCACATTTTCTCACCACCACCAGAACCGAAAATATGTTCAGTGTGCCCGCAATGCGAACAAGTATGTGTGCTCATGTTTTCAATAATACCAAGGATAGGAATGCCAACTTTTTCAAACATCTTAAGCCCCTTGCGAGCATCAAGTAAGGCGATATCTTGTGGCGTGGTGACAATAACAGCGCCTGTAACGGGTACCTTTTGTGCTAATGTGAGTTGAATGTCTCCTGTGCCCGGTGGTAAATCAACAATGAGGTAGTCTACGTCTTTCCAGCGCGTATCATTTAACAGTTGTTGTAATGCCTGAGTTACCATCGGCCCACGCCAGACCATGGGCGTCTCTGTGTCAATGAGAAGACCGATGGACATGGCTTGAATGCCGTGTGCTTGAAGTGGCTCCATGGTTTTGCCATCGAGTGAATCTGGATGTTTAGTAATACCCAGCATTTGTGGCTGTGATGGTCCGTAGATATCGGCATCTAGAATACCTACTGAAGCGCCTTCAACCGCTAGTGCTAAAGCTAAATTAACCGCCGTAGCCGATTTGCCAACCCCTCCTTTGCCAGAAGCCACCGCAATGATGTTTTTTACGCCAGGAATAAGCTTTACGCCGCTTTGCACACCATGTGGGATGATTTTGCTGGTGATGTTGGCACTGACAGTGCCAATACTTGGAAGCGTGCCCAGTGCATCAATAACTTGCTGCTGAATTTTATCAATGACACCTTTGGCTGGATATCCAAGTTCAATATCAAGTGATACATTATTGTTATCAATCTTGATATTACGTGCTTGTTTACTCGTTACATAATCTTTGCCTGTGCTGGGATCGATTATTTCTTTGAGAATGGCTTCTACTTGTTGCTCAGAAATGCTCATTGTAAACAACTCCTTTATGTCAAACATACAAACTAAACAATGGATGTTAACAAATATCAGGATAGCGCACACAGTTTGTTACAATCGCTCTTTATCTAACAAGTGATACAGGCAGTTAATGGGCAAGCGAAAAATTCTGGTAACCTCGGCGTTACCCTATGCTAATGGCAGCATCCACCTAGGTCATCTAGTTGAATATATTCAAACCGATATTTGGGTGCGTTTTCTAAAAATGCAAGATCATGAAGTGCATTATGTTTGTGCGGATGACACACACGGCACACCGATCATGTTGCGCGCTGAAAAAGAGGGAATGACACCTGAAGCGTTGATAGCGCGAGTGCATAGCGAACATTTTAATGACTTCAAAGGTTTTTATGTTCATTTCGATAATTTTCATACCACGCACTCAGCTGAAACAAAGCAATTTTCTGAAGATATTTATACCAAATTAAAATCCGCGGGTTTTATCGCTATGCGTGATATTGAGCAACTCTACGATCCGGTGAAGAATATGTTTTTACCGGATCGATTTGTTAAAGGTGAATGTCCTAAGTGTGGGGCAAAAGACCAGTATGGCGATTCATGCGAAGCTTGTGGTGCGGCTTATGCGCCGACTGATTTAAAGAACCCGTATTCTGCGGTCTCTGGCGCAGCGCCGGTTAAGAAATCATCTGAACATTTCTTTTTCAGTTTGTCGGATACGCGTTGTGTCGAATTTCTACGACGCTGGACGCGTGAAGCGGATCATCTGCAACCTGAAGCCGCTAATAAAATGCATGAATGGTTGGGTAATGCTGATGAAAATAAATTATCTGATTGGGATATCTCACGTGATGCGCCTTATTTTGGATTTGAAATACCGGATGCACCAGGGAAATATTTCTATGTCTGGCTAGATGCGCCGATTGGTTACATGGGTAGTTTCAAGAATTTGTGTGATAAAAGTCAGCTAAATTTTGATGAGTTCTGGAAAAAAGACTCAGAAACTGAGCTGTATCATTTCATTGGCAAAGATATTCTTTATTTTCACGCGTTATTTTGGCCGGCAATGCTGGAACATGCTGGCTATCGGACACCAACAAAAATATTTTCACATGGTTTTCTCACTGTCAATGGTGAGAAAATGAGTAAATCGCGAGGCACGTTCATTACGGCAACCAGTTTTCTGGAACAAGGGCTTAATCCTGAATGGCTGCGTTATTACTATGCGGCGAAACTCAATGCCTCAATGGAGGACATTGATTTAAATCTAGATGATTTTGCTATGCGTGTGAATTCTGATTTGGTGGGTAAATACGTCAATATTGCTAGCCGATGTTCCGGGTTTATTACCAAACGCTTTGATGGGCAATTGGTTAATGGTGATGAATATCATCAATTACAACAAATGGTTGATAATCGTTTCAGCTCATGGCGACCGACGGCCATTGAGAAAGCGTATGAAGACAGGGATTTTTCTGTTGTTGTACGGGCTATCATGAAATTTGCCGATGAAGCCAACGAAATGATTCATGAACTTGCGCCGTGGGAAATTGCAAAAGATACGAGTCGTGATAAAGAACTGCAATGTGTTTGTAGTCTAGGTATTCAACTGTTTTATATCCTCTCATGCTACTTGAAGCCCATCTTGCCTGAAACCGTCAAACAAATTGAAGGTTTTCTTAACTGTGACCCACTGACCTGGCCATTATTAACAGACACACAACCCGTTTCTAGCCTGTTATTGCCTGCAGGTCATGCGATTAATTCTTACAAACACTTGATGACGCGTATTGACGCCGAGAAAATTGAGGCGTTAGTGGCGGCGAATAAACAGACGCTCACGGCAATGAACAGTAGCCAGCCAGAAAAATCGGTGAAACCGACACAAGAACCTATTGCAGAAACCATTGGTATCAATGATTTTACAAGAATTGACTTGCGTATTGCTAAAATTGTGAATGCGGAACATGTTGATGGTGCGAAGAAGTTATTAAAGTTAACGCTGGATATTGGCTCAGAACAACGTACAGTTTTTGCCGGGATAAAGTCGGCTTACGATCCAGAGGAATTAAAAGGGCGCATGACCATCATGGTCGCTAATCTCGCGCCACGACAAATGAAATTTGGTTTGTCAGAAGGTATGGTGCTTGCCGCGAGTAATGGTGATGCAGGCAATGGACTTTATATTTTGTCGGCAGATGATGGTGCGCAGCCGGGGATGCGGATTAAGTAGCTGTTGTGTTGAATGCAGGTTGAAACTTCAGCGCATAATTTGAGATAGATAGGTCTATGAAAACTCATTCAATACAGAATAAAACAATTAGCTGGTCTTTTTTTATGTTACTTATCGTTCTCGCGGTCTTTACACGTCCGGCCTTATCTTTCCAGGGCACTGAACGTTCAGCGATGCCGTTTATCAACATCACTGGTGATACGCGTCGTCCAGAGGACATTGTATTGGGTTACACACAAAAATTGAACCATCTAGGTGAATCGGGTGGTGGCGTTTCATTGCTGCTATACAACGACAGGTACGTAATTGCATCTTATCCAGAATACATGCGGCGTGCGGGGATCTATGGCATGTATCTGGAGGAAGAGGTGATGACTCAGTTATGGTCGTTATTAACCCATAATGATACGTTGTCATTTAGTGAAGATACGGTCCGGCGTCATATTCAAGCGTTGAACCGGGCTAAAGCGGCACAACTTGCTAGTTTGTCTCGTTCTGGTGATAACGCGACAATGGTAATTGAAATATATCCTAATCGCTATCAATCAGTTGGTTTTGGATATGGCCAAGCAGATGAAATGAAACAAATCTCATGGCATGGTTTGAAATGGGATGCTAGCGAGTATCCGGACATCCGAGAAATTCAAAATTTATATCAAATTCATCAGATGTTACATGATATTTTGAAACATAAGAACCTTGAACGCATAGAATAATAGAACCAATGGTGGGTTTGGATGAGGAAGTGCTCGTGGCACATTTCGAGATTAAAGAAAAGTAAAGGGCGAGCTAATGGGTGGCATTTTTTCTGTTTTTACTATCAATATTCCGCTGACAAAAACTGCTTGTCAGTAGGATAAAGATTATTAGTCAAGCGTTGTGTTCCCTTAACTCACCTGAGTCAGAAATGGTCCAATACAACAGGGCACTTCTAGAGGCAGGTTTATAATGTTATAAGAGGTTAAGATGAATACACGAACAAAACGACCAAGTCCGAATATACACTAGAATTTAAACAAGATGGAGCAAGAGCAAGATTAATTAATGAAAAAGGATATACCCACCTTGCTCTGACGCTCAATTGAGCGTACATGTTCTCTACACCGCAAAATAACTGCGTCTCCGGTCGCGAGCACGCTTAGTTAAGGTCAGTTAAGAGTTTATATTCAGCAACTGGTACGATGCTCACATATGGATTCCTCTCATTTTTTAAGCAAATTGCAGTTTAAGCAAAAAGGAACGATTCCACACGTATATCCGGCCTGTAAGTTGAGTTGTATTAGTTTAGGCGGCCTGTTGAAAAAGTTGGTTTTATGCTGAGACATGTCTCATGTAGAAAAAATTGGATGCGTCAATTGGATGCGTCTAAAGTAATTTAGATAATTTTGCGCTTTCAATATTTCATTACAGATAGACGGGCTTTTTCTCAAAAGCCAATAAATACCTGGCGATTGACTGACGGTTCTCTTAATGTTTTGGGCTATTGCGGTCATTAGAACCTGAATCGATACTTTTTGTAACCCTCCCCAGTAACGGGCACGTCGTAATCAATGAATTTGTTTGGTTTCAGAGAATAATCCTTCGATCGTCCATTTGCGCAATATCATCTCATCGACAAAAGTCCTGGTTCCTTGCCGTACACGAACCTTGTTGATTTCATGCTGATGCGGACTTCGATAGACAAACCGAGCCCTGTTTTTGGCTGACTCAGGTAAACAATCTGCTCGCCTGGGGCAGTGCGATTGTACCCGCCAATGATTCGGTATCGTTTTATCAACCCGTTATCCAATTTCTCATAAGGGTAAAGAAAACACCCCTCTAGACATTGATATCGATCGGTTTTACTGTGATACTTGAATTCAACGGGTGTAACTTGCCTTACCAAGACGGGCATAAGGGGCTACATCTTCGCGCTTTACCAAAGAATCCATGGAGACGTTAGCCTTCACGAACGTCGCATCAACAACAATCTGCTTTCTGATGAACCATTGCAGCAACATCAGTTCAAATATCTGTTGGTATCAGAATTTCCCCAGTCTGTCTCGTATGCGGGTTAATGATGAGTGGTGAGGAACAGACTAGTGTCGATGAATCCAGCAAAACCAACGGTACGCAGGTTCAGGTGAACATCACGTCAAAGCTGACGGCCAGACTCAATCCCAAACAAATAACTGACCAGCTGCATCCGAA
>JAJFJG010000099.1 GCA_021774265.1 Nitrosomonas sp. | reverse complement strand
TTATTTCAACTGAACGTCTTTTTACATCCGGAAAATCAAATGATTCTTGAGTACACTTTGTCACAGGTAACTCCTTTCTTTTATGCAGCTTAGATAATTGGATTATAAAAAATTGTTAGGGAATTGCCACTTCCTCTTGTGCAATATTGGGGCTAGGAGGCTATCTGAGGGTACTGCCAAGTTAACTTCACCTGAGCGATAATAAAGGAATAAAAAAATTCAGCGATCTATACAAACGCCATCGATTTCCATCTGAAATCATTTAGCATATAGTGTGGCTTTCTCATCGATTTAACTTAAGCTCCCGTGACATCGAAGATCTATTGGCTGAAAAGGGAATAGATGTAACTCATGAATCGATTCGTCTATGGTGCATCAAGTTTGGTCCAGCATATACACCAGAAATTTAAGGCGCCGTTATCTGGGATATGGAGATACGTTCTTCCTTGATGAGGTATCTGTAAAGATTCAAGGTAAGCAACAGTATTTGTGGCGAGCAATAGACCAGGACGGAGAGGTAGTCGATATTTTATTGCAAGCTCGTCGAAATAGTAAAGCTGCTAAGCGCTTCTTCAAACGGTTTTCCAAGAAATATAGAAATTAACCCAGGAAAATTGTCACTAATAAATTGAGACGTTATGGTGTTGCCAACCGTGAACTTGTCCCTAATTCGACTCACGATACTTCTCAATACGTCAACAATCTCGCCGAGCTTTTACACCAACAAACTCGGGTAAGAGAACGAATTATGCGTCGGTTAAAATTGATGGTCCAGGCTGCGATTCTTGAGTATACATGCTGCCGTGTGGGGTCTATTAATCTTGGCTGTCATCTGGTGTCTGCCAATCATTACATTACTGAGATCTGAGACAAGGGGGATTTACTTCTTGGAAAAATGTTACGTTAGCATAATGGCGATAATTCCAGCGTTTTTGTGCTATATGAAAGCTAACTTGGTAATGCCCATTTTTAGCCTAGAGATAATGATAGTTTCGGAACAGAGGACTAAACGGGTCTAAGGACCCGTATCCTGACTTTAGTCCTTGTCTCTAACCCACCAGCTTTAGCTGGTGGTTGTTTAGTTTATCTACCCGCATCTTTAGCTCTTGCATCATTAACAATTTTATTCGCGTCCGCACATTTTACTATAGGTATCTTGCCATTCTCGACTCTGGTAGCGCTTTTAATTGAGTCACCCGGTTTTTTACTTTTACATCTAATAAAGTTCGACATATTTTCAGCATTTATATGGGTAATTCCAGACGAATCACCTCCACTCGCTATGGTGACCGGTGAGCCAAAAAAGAATAGCGACGCGAGAGCAGTAATTGCAATTTTTTTCATTTTAGTTCCTCTTTTGATTTGATATTAAAATAATTTACTTGAACAGTTTACTCAGAAAATTCGTTCAGGATAACGGTATTAATTATTACATAAACATAAGTTCTATCGTCAGTGAATATCAATAAATCAAAGAGTTATGTCCAATCTAATCTACGATTGCTTACGTAATTATTAATATCAATTAACCGAGCATTTGATTCTTCTACCCTTCCTGTAACGCAGTAAAATTTACAGACATTTGTATCATTAGTAAACTGTTTTTTAGCAAAATACAGGGTCAGAAGCTGTTTTTTAGCAAAATACAGGGTCAGCTCTTTACTATATACGAAAAGCAAATGATGTCATCATTGCAGACAATTGTATCGAACATCAGCTCCCACGGCACCGCCAAGTTAACTTTTCACCTGAGCGATAATAAAGGGATGAAAAATTCAGCGACTCTATACGAGGACCATCGATTTCCATCTGAAACCATTCAGTACGCAGTGTGGCTCTATTATCGGTTTAATTTAAGCCATCGTGACATCGAAGATCTATTGGTTGAAAAGGGGATCGATGTCACGCATGAATCGATTTGACTTTGGTGCATCAAGTTTGGCCTCAAGTATGCCAGGAAGCTGAGGCGTCAACATCAGGGATATAAAAATACTTTCTTCCTTTATGAAGTATTCGTGAGAATTCAAGGCAAACAACGATATTTGTGACGAGCAATAGATCAAGATGGTGAAGCGGTCGATATATCGCTTCAAGCACTTCAAGGTGACAATGCTGCTAAACGTTTCTTCAAACGATTCCCTAAGAAGGGCAGAGGTGAGCCGTGAAAAATAGTCAATGATAAGTTAAAAAGTTATGGTGTTGCTCACCATGAACTTGTCACTGACACGATTCACGATACTTTTCAATACGTCAACAATCGTGCCGAGTTTTTACGCTAACCAAACCGGGTAAGAGAAAACGATGTATGCGCCAGTTCAAGTCTGTGGTGCAGGCGCAGAGATTCTTAAGGGCCCATGCGACTGTGTGCAATCTATTCAACCTTGGGACGCTATCTAGTATCTGCTAGCCATTACCTGAATATTACAAAGTTAGCTTGGCAATACCTGCTAGAGTGATGCGTAAAACCATCAATCTGTCGAAATCAATTATTAAGTCAATAAATCAGTGTTTAACGGAAGAAATCTCGGGAGCTTGCTCTCGAGTCAAATCAGATAAAAGTATAGTAAAAATTCCTTCAGTTCGACTACTCGGTCGCTTGCGGCCGAGTAGTCGAACTGAAGGAATTTTTTTAATATTTTATTGGTCGCTGTTTTACAGTTATGAATCAGTTGAAGGAGATATATTGCTAACAAGAATGCTAAGTTGGCACATAAGAATTTGCATTTAATACAATCACATGCAATAACACGTATTATATACGTATAGGTCGTATTATGAAGAAATTGAAAATTACAGTAGATGATGAGGTATATAAGGGCCTGCATGTTCGTATAGGGCGAGGCAACATCAGTCGCTTTCTAAATGACATGGCGGCGCGCATCCTAGCCCGTTGTCGCTGACGATATTGAAGCGGGCTATATCGGCTGGTTGCGGATGAAGAACGCGAACAGGAGGCCCTTGAGTGGTCTGAGCAGGGAACAGTTGATCTTAATCATGACGAAACGTAGCACCATCACTCCTAGAAGGGAGAAGTCTGGTGGATTAACTTTGATCCATCAATTGGTGATGAAGTTAAGAAAACTCGCTCAACCATTGTAAATAAAGCGCTAAATCGCTTGCAGGTCATACCTCTTACAAGCGTTATAAAAAATATATATCCTGCTGAATGCCTGGTAATTGTTCAAGGAAATCAAATGAAGACTCATCTATGATGTAACTGGGTCAATAGGGTGACCACATCAACCTGTTGGCAGCTACTGCATGAAACTTGAAGAAATGGCTGGTGGCTATTTTGGGGGTCTTTTTCCATAAAAAAAGATACTTGTATGTGAATAAAATGATGAAAATTCAAAGCGTACCAATATACGCTCTGGCAAAATTGTTATTTTCTTAAATATACTTCCCTAGAATATCACCTGCCTGGGCTTTTTTAGGGTCGACTAAATAGCCTGTAATATCCGCTTTATTCTTGATTAGTAATGTCGGTTATTAGTACTACTATCGCAATTCAAGTCGATTATCGATTGATAAACTAAATGAGAGAGAGCGAAAAGCTCTAGATACAAGAGTTTGATGCTGATGCTAATTGCAAGTAGTAAAGATAGTTAAAGATGGCTATTTAACCATTTCGCTATGAAAATTAAAACAACCAATGATTTTCCCGCCCCTGCTCTAGCGTCCCTAAATTTTACTGATTTGCCTATTTTGGTGGCAGGCGATCACCCTATCAATGGCACTCTGCTGGCACGCCAGCTGGAGGCGTTCGGTCTGCATGTTGTGCTGGCCAAAAATGGAGTAGATGCGCTTTCCTGCTGGCGCAGCCGGCAGTTTTCCCTGATCATCACTGACTGTGAATTGCCGGAAATGGATGGCTGCGCACTTGTGACCACGATCCGCGAGATAGAGACTTGTGAAGAACGGCCGCGTATTCCCATCATCGTCTGGACAGCAAAAATCTTGCCAGAGGATATCGCAGATTGTATCAAGATTGGTATGAATGACTTGCAACCAAAGCCTGCTACGCAGAAAGAGTTGACACAGATTTTGACCAAATGGTTAACTGCCATTGTAGAGAAAAATATGGCTGCACCGACCGCAAGTGTTCCATTCATTGCCGTCGGTTATATCGACGCTCCGGTGTTCGACCCCGGGGTGTTGGTCGATATGCTTGGCGATGATCCTGTGGTGCACCGCAAGTTGATCAATAGTTTTCTCGAGGTGGCGCAGAATTCGGCTGTGGGGATTCAATATGCAATTGAAATGCATGACGTGAGTGCCTTGAAAGAAGCTTCCCATAAACTAAAATCCTCTGCCAGAGTTGTGGGTGCCCTGCAGTTTGCTGGCGCGTGTGAAGCGCTTGAGTATGCGGGAAGCAATGCAACGTGGGCAGAAATACAGCTGGCGTGTGGTGTCTTTCAGGCTGCATTCAAACGCATGAATACGGAATTGATCCCATGATTTCCAATAAAGCCTCTAGCTTGAATATTGCGGCCAAAATTCTTCTGGTAAGTGACGAGCCTGATGCCACCAGTGAATCGAAAGCACTGATCAAAAACATAAAAGGAAATTTATCTGTTGTTAGCAATTCAGATCAGGTCGTCGCAGCATTCGATGCAATAGAGCCAGAAATATTGCTACTTGTCTGTATGCAAATTGGCAAAGCCGAAGAATATTATCTCGACTTGTATCGTAACTCACAAAAAATTCAGACCACGGTACACAGCAGCCTGCTGGTGTGCAAAGCTAAGGATGCGGAGCGTGCCTATCAGCTGTGTCTACGAGAATTGTTTGATGATTACGTAATTATACGACCGCTTTTTGACCCGTTCCGCTTGACAATTTCTATCCGTAACCTACTGGTCGGGCAGATAACGCTTAAGCAGTCGAACGAATTGCGCCAACGCGTAATAAGTATACGCGACGCTACTTTAGCCATGAATCAATTGGTTCGGGAATCTCTGTCGGAGGGTGCCAGCGTCAGTGCACAGTTGACCCAGTCTGAAATACAGATTAACCAGCATGTCAAGAAAAAATTCCGCGATCTTGCCGAACAAATGACTTCGCACGACTATGATGGTGTAGTGCAGGTGGTTGATCAGGCGGTCTTGAATGAAAAGCTCTCCCAATTTGGCCAGAAACATTTATCCGAAGAGATTTCGACTGTTTTTGAGGAGTCACAAATTGCGTTGAAAAAACTACTGAAAGCTTCCAAAACTGACTACGATGCGCAGACACAAGGTAGAAACGAGTTGGAGGCGTGGCTAAATTCGATTCCGCCCCGAATTCTTGTGGTAGATGACGATCCGATTTTCCTCGAGGTGATCACTTGCATGCTAACCAAGGAAGGTTTTGAAGTCATGTCAGCTACCAACGTGATTGAAGGCATTCACATGGCAACTCGACTCTGGCCAGCGGCGATTCTGTTGGATTATGAAATGCCTGAATTTTCAGGCCTGGATTTTATTGTACGAGCAAAAGCATTGCCGAATTTGCGTCAAGTACCAATTATCATGTTTACCGGTCATGCTGAACGCGAGGTGGTACAGGAGGCCATAAACAAAGGAGTATCCAACTTTCTATTAAAATCGAGTCCCAAGGAAATCATATTGCAGAAGCTGCGGTCGTGTATTGGCTTGGATATAAAAGCATAAATTCGGCAGAAAACTGAACCCCACCAGGAGAGCGTGCAAAACGGCCTAGTAGGCACATAACCGTCACTATCCCTCCTAAACGACTTAGTTTTTACCGCTGCTTGCACGGTACTGACACCAATTTGTAGCTTTACTGCAATCTTCTTAATTCCTTTGCTGTAGCGCGTCTTTGATAGCCTGCTCGATAATGGCTAATTGTTTTGTCATAACTATTAAGCATCGCTAGTGTCCCGTTAATTAGTTATTGAATATAATCATGTTTTCTATATTTAACAATCAGATATGGGTATTATTATTAACTATATTCCTTTTAAAACACTTGCCACAGTAGAATGCGACACGCCAACTTCAATAGCAAATTTTTTATTCGATACTTAGCTTTTTTGAGAGCTTCTATTTTCTGTTTCTTTTTGCCAGTGGCGTGTTTGTTTCAAGTGAGATGGTGAGCCATATGACGGTAAGATCATTGCTTATCATTATCGGCACATGCTCGATTTGAGGATAATAAAATGCATGTAAATATGTCCGTAGTAAACGAAGAAAAAGAAATTGAGATTGATGATTTTCTTATTTCAAGAACTAATACAAAAGGCGTGATTACTTATGTTAACAAACAATTTGTTAACATAAGTGGCTTTACTGAAAACGAGTTAATCGGCCAGACACATAATATTATTAGACACCCAGACATGCCAGAGGAAGTATTTAAGGATCTATGGAAAACACTAAAGCTAAAAAAACCTTGGGGTTGTTTAATCAAAAATCGTTGTAAAGACGGCTCTTTCTATTGGGGTTATTTGAGTGTTACACATATCATTGAGAAAAATAAAGTTATTGGTTATATGTCCATGTGGAGTAAACCAACGAGAAAACATATTCAGGTAACAGATGCAATCTATGCAGATATACGCAATAACAGTGCCAAATTTAGTGTCATAGAAGGGGTTTTGGTACCAAAAAGCTTGATAGGTAAAATCAAGCACATGTTTTGTAGTATAAAAATCCGTACACGAATCATGTTATTACCCATAATTTCTATCCTGGGCATGATTATTCTAGGTGCAGTAGGCTTGATTTGGATCGATCAAAATAAAGAAAGTTTGCGTACAGTTTATGAAGATCGCACCGTTGTTGCGATGGGTTTGTCAACTATTTTAGATGGTTTGCAGGCTTCACGTATTAATGCGTTGACGGCGGGTAGTTTTAATAGTGTAGAAGTTGCCAAAGAGCTTAGCATGATGAATGCCGCGATCGATAAAAGTATGGAAGTGGAATGGGTACATTATTTGGCTAGCTATATAACGCCAGAAGAAAAGATATTGGCGACTCGTTTTCAGCAACAATGGAAGACTTATAATGAATCGCGTGACCTTACCTTGAGTGCAGCTTTGAAAGGTGATTTTAATGTTGCCATGGATAATGCTAAAAACAATGCAAATCTAAAATTTATTGTCGCACATTCAACGCTGATTCGGTTAATGGAGCTGCACAGCAAAATTACTGAACAAGAATATAATTTAGCAGTGATACGTACTGATATAAATTGGCACCTAATTTTGAGTGCCATTATCGGATTCGCCATAATCCTGGCTGGACTTATAGGGATATTTCTGCAACGTGCCATTATGCAACCGCTTACCATGGTTACCAATGCGCTCAATAACATGGCAACCGGTGATTTTACTACTCAACTTCCGATTACTAATCATGATGAAATCGGTGAATTTATTGAAGCTGTAAAATCTATGCAGATTCGCGCAGGCAATAATTTGTCCGAAAGTAAGCAAATGATTGTTGAGATGGAGGAAATGCGTGATAAGGCTGAAAGTGCCAGTCAAGCAAAATCGGAATTCCTGGCGGCCATGAGTCATGAAATTCGTACTCCAATGAATGGTGTAATCGGTATGTTGGATGTTCTTTCACAGACCAGTCTCATAACCCATCAAGCAGAGATGGTCGAATTGATCAATGAATCGGCTAATACGCTACTTAGTATTATCGACGATATTCTTGATTTCTCTAAGATTGAGGCAGGTAAGTTAGAGCTTGAGCAGGTGCCAATATTTATCGAGAGTTTGATAGAAAAGGTCTGCGGCGTTCTTGAGCTTCTAGCTAAGAAAAAACAAATAGAGCTCACTATGTTTGTTGACCCGAAAATTCCTCATTACCTAGAAGGTGATTCGCTGCGTTTACGTCAGATTCTAATCAATCTAATCAATAATGCCATCAAATTTACTTGTAGTCAGGAGAAGCTGGGGCAGGTCGCAATACGTGCCCAGTTTAGTGGGCGAGAGAAGGGGACGGTGTGGATAGAATTCATCGTGAGCGATAATGGCATCGGCATGGATGAGGCAACCCAAAGTCGCCTGTTTGCCCCGTTCCAACAGGCGGAATCTTCTACTACGCGGCGTTTTGGTGGTACCGGACTGGGACTGATTATTAGTCGTAGACTCGCCGAAATGATGGGTGGTGAAATTAATGTAATGAGTGCAATGGGTGTGGGCAGTGCTTTTACCGTGCAGTTGCCATTTACTGAGTTGCCGTCTATGGAAGTTGAGTCTCCGTTACCAATAGCAGGACTGCCGTGCCTGATGATCGGTCCTAATTCAGGCTTGCTTGCAGATGTTGCATGTTATCTGACCCATGCAGGCGCACTAGTTCAGTTCGTTGAGAATATTGATGCCGCGCACGTACATGCTTTTACACCGCCCATTGAAACTATGTCGGTCTGGGTGCTGGATACCAAAAGTGAAGAACCGCCATTGGTCGCGTTGCGTACTGCGGCTAACCAAAGCCCATGTAAGGATGTACGTTTGATTGTCATTGGCCGCGGAAGACGTCGTTTTTCGCGCATTGATAAAGACGGCTTGGTTAAAATCGACGGCAACTTTCTCACTAAGTTCAATGTCGTGCAGATGGTGTCAATAGCTGCCGGATACACAGAGGAAAAAGGGCATTGTCAAAGCGAGAAACCTCCCCGCGATCTCATCAAAGTACTTCCGAGAGAAGAAGCTATACGCCAGAACAGGCTGGTCCTGGTGGTTGAAGATAATGTAATTAATCAGAAGGTTATTCAGCAGCAGTTATCTGTGATTGGTATAGTGGCAGAGATGGCAAGTGATGGTCGTGAGGCACTCGAAATTTGGCAGAAAGAGGAGAGCAATTTTGCGTTATTGCTAACTGATGTACATATGCCGCAGATGGATGGCTACGAGCTCGCTACTGCCATTCGTGCAACAGAAAAGCGATCAAGCAAGGAAAATCATATAATAATCATTGCACTTACTGCAAATGCTATGGCCGGTGAAGCTGGTCGTTGTGAAGCAGCAGGTATGGATGATTATCTTACTAAGCCTGTACATATTGCGACACTTAAATCGATGTTAGAAAAATGGTTGCCAATGATGCCGGAAGTAGAAGATGTGTCAATAAAGATGGAATCAAAGGAAAAGAAAAAAGCCACGATAGCAATGGAAGAGTCTCCAATAGATAAGAGTGTCTTGCCGGGTCTAGTTGGCGGTGATCCAGAAATGATTGCAGAATTGTTACAAGATTTTCGTAGCAGCGCAGCAGCAATTTCTGCTGAGCTACAAACGGCTTTTGAAGCCGTGCAGTATGACCAAATGAGCGCAGCGGCACATAAGCTAAAATCATCAGCGCGATCTATAGGAGCCCTTAAGCTGGGTGAAATATGCGAGCAGATTGAGTATGTCGAAAAAAATGGAGAAATTGAGAAATTGAACGAGCTGATTGCTAGTTTTAAAGTAGAAATGAGTGCAGTGGAAAATTATTTGCCGTAATTTTAAACTTAATATTCTTATTGCTACAGATAATGACAGTAATACCGTATTAATAAAGAAATTTCTTAAAGCTGATTTTAAAGTCCCCGATAGGGGATCAGTAAATCCCTAGCCTTTAGGCGAAGGATGATATTCCTCATGTATGCAAGATTACAAATATGGAGGCTTTACTGTATCAGTGATTAGAGATCATATTCCTATGCTAATAGGAATACCTCTGTACTTTTCTGCATTTAGAGCTGTGCAATGCCTGAAAGAGAAGTGCTCGCACAAGTTGTTGTCAAAGTATGGCTATTTGCGTAAACGATATTGGGGGAAGTGCCTGTGGGCAAGAGGATATTGGGTAGTATCAAGTGGTCAGTTACGGATGAGGCTGGGAATGAATGCAGACCAAACTAAGGCGGATTTTGACTGTTACTAACCAAGCATTCTGATACTGGCATTCAATACTTTAAGGGTATCAAAAAGTTTTTACCTTGGATTGTTAGGTAACGGCAGTAAAGTTAATCTTTACCCGCACAAAACGGTTGTCCCAATTAGTCAGGAAGAAGTACAGCAAGCCAGTAAGCTTTGCCATGAAGGCATATTTGATGATTTTAATTTATATTGGCCAGTGGTGGATGTTTCTAATTTACCCATTTCTGTGTATCAGGCGCTGCACAAAATGTAGGTGGCTGTGACTAACGTTACAACATCAGCAAAACTCCCCATTCAATTGCAGCTCTGTATGACGCAAATAGATACATTAAAACAGAGTGAGCTGCCAAAAGTAATCGAGGCTAAAAGTATGCAAAAAACGTTGTTAATTGTTGATGACGACGAGTTTCAACATAAGATTATTAGCTCCGCATTAAAGGACATGAACTACCATCTACTGTTTGCCACTAGCGGCTTCGAAGCACTAAGTATTTTGCATAAAACGAGTCCTGATCTGATTTTGATAGATTATATGATGCCTAATATGGATGGTATAGAAGTTGTGCGAAAAATTAAGGCCGCCTCCAGTTGCTCCGAAATTCCAATCGTGATGATGACAGGAACACAAGACAAGAGTGTTGCAAAGGAAAGTTTTGAGGCAGGAATCAATAGTTTTATCACTAAACCGATTGCACGCAGTGCGCTTATTGATAAGATAAAGCAAGCATTAATAAATGGATGAAAAATTATTGAGTCGGCCCTAAAAAGTTTTGAATGAACAATTTCCAAAGTAATAGATTGGAACTATGAGTGCCTGTTAGCAAGTCCAATCTGTGTATTCTAAAGCCAGCTCTGCTGGCATAAGGGGACGATATTTTTCGTTTTATCTTGTTATCTAATTGTTTTAAATAGGTGTTTATCATATTTTTGTCTGAATGGTTCCCTCAAGCCAGCGTCAGCGCAAGTATGCCCGGTAAGTCGAACAAATCCACCCGAAGCACGAAAATATCTCAACCTAGTCTGGGCAAGAATCCGCGCCAAATTCAAGCGGAATAATTTAGATGAGTGCGGCTTCGGTATTGCTGAGCCACAACACGACGGCACCACTTCAAGTAGCGATGTACCGCAATGAATTTATGGTTAGAAAATAAGGGGGTAAATATCCATTATTTTGACGTTCTAATGTCGTTAGGTATCTCTTATAATAACGTTCCCACCTTTCTACAGCCTCAGATTTATTAGCAATTTGAAGTAGTATGTTACAAACAATTTTAAGAGCTTATATCAATTGTACCGGCATCCCAGTCCATCATAAATGAAGCATGAAGCATGAAGCATGAAGCATTAATGGAAATTAGTTTTTTTATGAAACATTTTACCAATCATAGAAAATGTCTTTATCAATTTAGTGCTACTTGGAAATGCCAACTAATTATTTTACTGGTAACGCTGGTTACATCTGGTTGTGCAGTGCAGCCTAAAGTGGTTACTGAAGAGGAAAGTCAACGCAGAGTCACTCAGGATCTCTTGTTGTTGCAAAAGGATCAGGATGTTATTCGAGGCTCCATATCCCTGGAGGAGGCGACTGCTCGTGCATTGAAAAACAATCTTGACTTGCAAATTGAATTAACGCGAAAGACCTTGGCTCAGAAGCAGCTAAATCTTACGAGTTACGACATGTTACCTAAGCTAGTGGTAGATCTTAGTTACAACTCACGCAGCAATTTTAGTGGCGCTAGCAGCCGGTCTCTTCTTACCGGCCGGAGAACACTAGAGCCGTCAACATCTTCTCAAAAAGATGTGTTTTCTTCGGCACTTGGTTTAAGTTGGAATATTCTCGACTTCGGAGTGTCCTACTACCGCGCACAGCAAGCGGCTGATCACGTGTTGATTCACGAAGAACAAAAGCGAAAAGTGGTCAATCGTATTGTGCAAGATGTTCGAGCGGCATATTGGCGCGCAGTCAGTCATGAACGTTTGATTTTTCGTATGCACAAATTAAAAGAAAGAGTGCGTGAATCAATTGAGCAAAATGATCAAATAAAACTGAAGCGGCTTAGTAATCCGAAAAATAAATTAGCATATAAACGTGATTTGCTTGGCCTCGAGCGCGAGATAAGTCAATTGCAACGAAATTTATCTATGGCCAAGTCGCAATTAGCCGCCTTGATGAACATTAAGCCTGGCACGACATTTTCTTTAGTTATTCCTGAGCGGGGCGTATTCACGAGCAGACTTGATCTCGAGATGGAAGAAATGGAGCAAATTGCGTTGGAAAGTCGCCCAGAACTGCGCGAATTGTTTTATAAAAAACGCGCCAATGCAAAAGAAACGCGTGCTGCCATTTTACAAATGCTGCCTGGTATTGAGCTGAGAGGGGATTACAACTATAGCTCTAATAGCTTTCTGTTCAACGGTGACTGGCTGAGCATCGGCTCGCAGTTGTCATGGAATTTGATTAGTTTAATCTCCATGCCCGCAAAGATGAATGAGCTGGATGCTAAAGAAAAACTATTGGATCTCGAGCGTCTATCTATGAGCATGGCAGTACTTGCACAACTTCACGTCAGTTTGGCACAGTTTGGTAATGTTAGTGAGGAATACCGGGCCGCGTATGATTATATGCAGGTTCAAAATCGAATCATCGAGATAGCGCGGGTTGAAGCCTACCTTGGAAAAATTAGTGAACATCAGTTAATTCATGAAGAGATGAATACGCTGCTCGCCGAGGTGCGCAGTGACTATATATATTCTGAACTTGAAAATGCCTATGCTGGTATTTATGTTTCATTGGGTCTTGATCCTATTCCGGCAGATCTTGACAACAAGGACTTGCTAAGTCTTACCTCCGAACTAGAAGAACATTGGTCTAGACGTTAATGAAATTGCTATGCTTACTCAGCATCGCTGAGTATCTATCCCCAGAATACTCTTATGAACACAGAATTTACGCTGAGAAATAAGACCGCAAGATAGGGTGTGCTGCCCGCGAGCAATGTCCGTAGTCCTTTGGTACGAGCAGCAACCTCGTACTGTGGTCTCTATCCATTATGAAAAGTTGTAATTTTTTTGCTCGATTTCTTCTGGGCGAACAAAATGCTTGACATGCTTTCTTACGCCCACTCTCTCTTGGGAGAGATTCTAGCATTTGAGATCGAAGTTCCATTTCAATGAATTTTCTGAAGGATTTGTCGTTAATAAACCAGGTTAATACAGGTGATGGTGGAATCAATGAAAAAGCAAAGAAACTACTCTAAAGCTGAGAAAAAACATTTCGTTGCAAGAAGTCAAATATTCTCGGTAAGTGTTAATTCAGCATTTCTCAATTTACTTTAGCTTCAGAAAATAGAAAATTGAACGCTCCAAAATCAACAAAGTCGTTAGGCGTGATATGGCAACTTGAACCCAGGTTCATGTTCGATGGTGCGGCCGTAAGCACGGCAGCTGATGTTGCTGATGCGACGTTGGCTGAAACGCCAATTGCTGCAGCGTCAGAAGATAGTTCAAAAGATGTTGGCACGAACAGCGAAGAAAACACATCAAGCGAGTTCAACAATGAAGTTAGTCTAACAGAGCAGCTTGCCAATTATGAAGTGCCGAACGGGCCAATCAACGAAATCGTTTTCGTTGATACCAATGTCAATGACTATGAAACAATTCTCGCGGGAATAGACCCAAATAGTCAAGTTGTCTTATTGGATAGTCAGCAAGATGGTGTCGAGCAAATAGCTAACTATCTTGCGCAATCCCAGTCGATAGATGCCGTCCATATAATTTCTCATGGTGATCAAGGTGAATTACGTTTAGGAACGAGCGAACTCAATTTTGAAACCATGCAAGGGGAATATGCTGATGAACTGGCTATTATCAACCAGGCATTATCCGTAGATGCCGATTTTCTCATTTACGGCTGTAATTTTGGTGAAGGCGAAGTAGGACGGAATGCTGTCTTGCTTCTGGCCGAAATGACCGGAGCCGATATTGCTGCCAGCGATGATGCAACGGGAAATAACGAACTGGGCGGTGACTGGATTCTGGAATATGCGGTCGGCGATGTGCAAACCGAGGTGGCGTTTGGGTACGCCGCGCAAGCATCGTGGTACGGCACGCTAGACATCACCAGCAATTTGGTGCTGCATAACACATTCGACGTCGACGCCAGCGACAGCAGTGGCAACAATTACGACGGCACGCTGACGGGTGGGGCCGTGATTGATACCAACGCTGGGACTAACCAGATCGGCGATGGCAAGCTGAGTCTCGACGGATCGGATGACTATGTCGACTTCGACTCTGCTGATGTTGTGAATTTCCGCGGAATTACCGAGGGGACGATTTCAGCTTGGGTATATGCTGATGCCGGCAGTCGCGATGTCATTTTCGAAACTTCTCACAGCATCGACGCAAATTCACGGGTTGCGATCTTTCGAGACGCTGACGGATCATTGGACTTCTTCGTTCGTGAGGGTTCGAACACACTGATAGACGGCTACACAGCAAATAATGTAATTCCTCTGAATACCTGGACCCACGTCGCCGTCACCGTTGATGGCAGCGGCAACAAACTGTTTGTCAACGGTGTGGAGCAAAGCGTTACCTACACTGACGGCTCATCAGCATCCAATCAATTCTTTGACGACGTTCAGGACTTGGATTTCGCCAGTTGGGGTGTCGACCAATACAATGGATCGAGCCACGTTCGTTATTTCGATGGTTTCATCGACGATGGACGTGTCTACGATCGCGCGTTGTCGGCAAGCGACATAGGGCAACTCGCTTCGAGCGGCTTGGAACTAATCGTCACAGCGAACGACAGCACCGTTGATGGCACGACGACCAACATCGCCACACTGCTTGCGGACATGGGGGGCGACAACAAAATCAGCTTGGCTGAAGCAATTCAAGCTGCTAACAATACTGCTGGCGTCGATGCGATTCAGTTCGACCTGGCTGGCAGTGGAGTGCAAACGATTGCGTTGACGGCGGCGTTGCCAAACATCACCGAAGGCGTTGTTATCGATGGCTGGAGCGAACCGGACTTCGCCAGTACACCGGTCATTCGAATCGACGGTGCCGTTGCTCCCAACGGAGCCGGTCTAACATTCAGCAATACGAGCGACGGTAGTACCGTGCGCGGTCTGATGATCACCGGCTTCAAGGGTGGAGGAGTGGGCGATGGCATCATGGTCCAGGCCGGGGCCGACAACATTACGATCCGCGGAAACTGGATCGGCACCACTGGTACCGGCTCGACGGGTGTTGGGAACGCTGACGATGGCATCGATATTCGTGGGTCTGGAGCAATTATTGGCGGTACCGGAACCAATGATGGCAATGTCATCACCAATGCTGGAGACGAAGGAATTAATATCGCTGGTTCCGGTGTGACAGGACACATCATCCAGGGTAACTACATTGGTCTCGATCCGGACGGTGCGACCGGCTCGGGCAACACGGATGTGGGTATTGCCATTATTTCAGGTTCCGGTAATACGATTGGCGGCACCACAGTGGCAGAACGTAATATCATTTCGAATAATTTCGAAGGTATTGAGATTAATACCTCAAACAACATCGTGCAGGGGAACTATATTGGCACGGATGCAACCGGAACATTGGATCGGGGAAATCGATCTGACGATGGCGTAGAGATTCAAGGCGGCGCCTCTGGCAACACCATTGGTGGAGCAGCAGCTGGAGCAGGCAACCTTATCGCTTTTAACGCGTTAGATGGTGTGAACATAGTTAGTGGAACTGGTAATAAAGTACTCGGAAATCAGATACATTCAAACGCAGGATTGGGCATCGATCTTGGTGCCAATGGGGTTGGAGCTAACGATGCCGGTGATGCAGATACGGGAGCTAACAATCTACAGAATTTTCCGGTACTGACAGCGGCGACTTACACTGCCACGGATATTCTCGTCAGCGGGACGTTGAACAGTATGATTAGTGCTACGATCACTGTCGATTTCTATGGCAGTGTTATCGTCGATCCTTCAGGGAACGGTGAAGGCGAAACCTATCTGGGATCGACTACGGTGGTCACCGATGGTAGTGGAAACGCCACGTTTACCAACGTTGCTTTGCCGTTAACCAGATCCAGCGGAACTTCGATTTCCGCGACGGCCACCGATGCGACTGGCAATACATCGGAATTCAGTGCCTCGATTACTGCATCACCTTTCAGCTCAAGTCAGTCGCTTTGGACTTCGACAGATTCGGATATTGGTGCCCCGGGTGCTGATGGATTGCCTAGTGGTTGGCGGCAGGGTGAAGTTCTGGAGTTCGGTGGTCCCGATTTGACGTTCGGTCAGGCCACCGATGGTGATTTTTCCAGTGTTATCGATTTTGATGTGTTCGCAACGGATTCCACTGATCTTTCCGCACTGCACTACGTTGCCACGAATATAACGGTCGGAAGCGGTGGCAACACGTTCGCTCTTAACGCAGGTGACCTGTTGGTTTCTTTTAACCAGGATGAAACGATACTGGCGGCCTATTCCGACAGCGGAAGCAACAAACTTTACGAAAATACAGATCTACTCGTTTTCCAACCTGACACGCCAGGTAACTACACCTCGGGAACGTTCCGCGTGCTCTTGGATGATGTTGTTCCCATCAATTTCCGGGGCGTCTCGCTTGTCGAACAGGCAACAACAGTGGGAGGAACGCCGCTGACAGCCGGGTCATTCCTACTAGTTCGGGATACTGCTCCGGATAATGATATTTATCTCTACACGCCAACAGGAGTCGGTGAGGGAACGACGAGTGGTCCGGCCCCTACAACACTAATCGATGGCAGCGATATCAATATTGATTCGGGTCCAATTCGCGGCATCGAGTTAATTGAATCGACCACGACTATCGGTGGTATGACACTTCCGTCTGGTTCCATCCTGGCAACCCTACGATTTTCTGATACTTCGGTTGGCGATAACGGGCTTGGAGCTCTCGATCACGATATATTTGTTCTGGATATTTCCAGCACTGGCGTTGGCACAACGGCTGCCACCGCAACGTTGTTTCTTGACGGAAACGATGTGAATTTAGATGACAATCCTGGGCAAGAGAATTTGTATGCTATCGCACTGATTCCCAGCAACACGGCGCCGCTGAATACGGTACCGGGAGCCCAAGTGGTCGCGGAAGACACGGCCATTAATATCAGCGGCATCTCGGTCAATGATAGCGATGGTGACTTGAGTACCGTGCAACTCTCAGTCATCCAAGGTACGGTCACCGTGACCTTAAGTGGTGCAGCGAGTATCAGTGCTGGATCCAATAGTAGTAGCACCCTGACCTTGTCAGGTACACAAACCGACATTAATGCAACGCTGGCGAGTCTTGATTACCAAGGCAATCTGAACTACAACGGTGCGGAGACCTTAACCATTACCAGCACAGATGCTAACAGTGCTACCGATGTGGATACGGTCGGTATCACGGTTTCCAATGTTAACAATTCACCGGTAAATACCGTGCCTGGGGCACAGACGGTGAATGAAGATACCAGTTTAGCGATTGGTGGCGTCTCAGTTGCTGATGCTGATGACAATCTGTCGACGGTGCAACTCTCAGTCATCCAGGGGACACTCAACGTAACGTTAAGCGGCGCAGCGAGCATCAGTGCAGGCGCCAATGACACGAACACACTGACCTTGTCTGGCACACAGGCCGACATTAATGCCACATTAGCGAGCATATCTTACCAGGGTACCCTGAACTTCAATGGTGCCGATACGGCAACAATAACGAGTACGGATAGTAATGCTGCTAACGATGTGGATACAGTAGCGATCACCGTGAGTGCAATCAACGATGCACCGACCTTTGGCAGCGGCACTGGCGTCGTTACCACCCAAATTGGTACTGGTTCAGATATCGCCTATGCAGTGGCGGTACAGTCTGATGGGAAGGTGGTGGCTGCAGGCTCTGCACGTATAGCTAGTACTGATGATTTTGCTGTCACGCGTTACAACGCTGATGGTACGCTCGATACCAGTTTCGGCACAAGCGGTATCGTGACGACTACGATCGGCGCCGGTGATGATTGGGCGCACGGCGTCGTGATACAGAGTGACGGCAAGATCGTGTTGACCGGTCGGAGCTACAACGGCAGTAATTATGACGTGGCGGTAGTGCGCTACAATAGCGACGGATCGCTCGATACAAGCTTCGGCGGTGGCACTGGGAAAGTGACAGTGGATTTCGGCAGCGGTAACGATGTTGGCAACATGGTGGCACTACAAGTCGATGGCAAAATCGTAGTATCAGCTCGCGCCCGCATCACCGGCACTGATGACTTTGCCGTGTTGCGTTTCGACACCGATGGGACGCTGGACACCAGTTTCGGTGGCACCGGCATGGTGACCACCCCAATCGGTCCGGGCAATGAAAGCGGCCAGCGGATGATTATTCAATCTGACGGCAAGATCGTGGTGTCCGGATATAGCTCCAATGGCTCCAACAACGATTTCGCAGTGGTTCGCTACAGCACCGACGGTACGCTGGACACAAGCTTTGGTGGGACCGGAATAGTTACTACCGCGATTGGTGCCGGCAATGATTCCGGTAGCGGCGTGGGGGTGCAGGCAGACGGTAAGATCGTGGTGGCGGGCACCAGTTATGACGGCAGCAATAATGACTTCGCCCTCGTGCGCTATAACACCGACGGGACGCTCGATGCCGGTTTCGGTACCGGTGGTAAGGTGACCACGCCGATCGGCTCCGCAAACGAAACTGGCCACGCCCTGCGCGTGCAGGCTGATGGCAAGATCCTCGTCGGAGGAGCCGCACGAATCGGTAGTGCCGACGATATCGCCGTCGTACGCTACAATACCGACGGCACACTAGACAGTAGTTTCGGCGACAGCGGCAAGGTGACTGTGGCCGTAGGAGCCAATGCCGACGTTAGTTTGGAAATGGCACTGCAGGCAGACGGCCAAATTCTGCTGGCCGGACGAAGTCACAATGGCAGTAACGAAGACTTCGCGCTGGTGCGCATCGGCACCGACGGCACACCGGACAGCAGCTTCGGTCAGCGGATTTTGAACGGCCAACCGACCTACGTTGAAGGCGGTTCACCTGTCGTGATGGATGCTGACGTCGAGGTGTTCGACGCGGAATTGTCAGATGTCGACAACTTTGCCGGTGCGACATTGGTGCTGGCACGCCAAGGCGGCGCGAACGCGCAGGATGAGTTTTCCGCCAGTGGCAACTTGGCGGCGTTAGGCGGAGGTGCCAACCTGGTGTTGTCAGGTGTGACGATCGGCACCGTAACCACAAACAGTGGCGGCATGTTGACGCTGACTTTTAACGCCAACGCGACGCAAGCACTTGTCAACGAAACGCTGCAGTCGATTGCGTACGCCAATGGCAGTGATGATCCCCCTGCGTCGGTGCAGATCGGCTGGACCTTCAATGATGGCAACGCTGGTGCGCAAGGCAGCGGCGGTGCACTGGAGGCCAGCGGCAGTACTATCATTACTATCACCGCTGTTAACGATGCACCCGTCAATACGGTACCGGGAGCCCAAGTGGTCGCAGAAGACACGGCCATTAATATCAGCGGCATCTCGGTCAATGATAGCGATGGAGATCTGAGTACCGTGCAACTCTCAGTCACGCAAGGTACCGTCAGTGTTACCTTAAG
>JAJFJG010000098.1 GCA_021774265.1 Nitrosomonas sp. | reverse complement strand
GGTATGACCTAGTGCTTGCAGCCGTCTTGCCCAATAATGCGCGCCACTACAGGCTTCCATGCCGATCAAACAAGGGGCTAATTGGGTGAAGAAAGCTATCATTTGGTTACGGCGAATTTGCCTATTGAACACTTTCTTACTATGTTCATTGACGCCGTGCACTTGAAAAAAGTTTTTTGCTAAATCAATGCCAACGGTTGTAGACTTCATATCGGTCGCCTCTTTCCTATTTGTGGGAACTCTCATTCGCTACTTTGACACATAAATGCCGTTTTAGTTAGGGGCGACCATTCCATTAGTCTGGCATAACCAGTTTACACCGATCAATAATTAGCTTATTTTTCATAAAAAAGTCGCCACAAATAGCTAAGGTATGTGAGGAGACTGTTGAAAATATGCAGCCTTCCAAAGCAGGATCATTACGCGTCAACAATAGAGAAATAGTCAACCGCAGACCACGCTAACGTTCGGACATGCCGAGCCAATGCCTTATCGGTCTTTGCATCATCACACAACTATCTTTTTACTCTACAAATGGTAAATCCTAATATTTTTGAAGATTAGACATATCACCTAAGCTCAGCATTTTATCTGTTACTTACCGGTGTGGGCGCATTGACAGTCTAGTTCTCTAACTTGCATACAGACAAACTTCTTCCAAAAACACATCCTTAAAAGCAACAAAGGCTTTTAGGCGATTTTCACTAATATATACTCCATCGGAACTTCCCGCCGTCAACTCGGTCACTCTTTTTAGTATCAGTCGGATTCATTTTCTACTGCACAATTATTAAATTTTAACCTTTCTTTCAGCTGATATAGCAACTATCTGCGATGATTATACTTATGCAATATTTCCATATCACTAAGAGCCTGTCTGAGAGGATTCCGATTAAGGAGTTTTGTTTTGAAGAGAAAAGTAGGAAACAGAAAGTATTTTAAGGGCCATATTTAAGGACAAGTGGAAATAAGCATACATTTTATTAGTAATTGGATACGATAATCCCATTTATCTTCCCAATTTTTCCCTATCCGACAGACTCCTAGCCTTGAATGTGACACAATTACGAAGAAATTTTTACCAGAAAAACCTTATTTAAGGATTAGATTTTATGCGTATAGAAAAAAATACAGTAGTATCAATAAACTACAAACTATCAGATGCAGCGGGGAAAATTATTGAACAACCCGACTTGCCTATTAGTTATTTACATGGCGGGTATGGTGGTATTTTTCCTATGGTAGAAGAAGAGCTTCATAGTAATGAAATCGGTTATAGCTGCTCTGTATTAATGGAACCTGAAAATACTTTTGGCGATCATGACAGTGAACTTATTCGTGTAGAGCCACGCAGTCTTTTCCCTGAAGATATCGCGGTAGGCATGCAATTTGAAGGTGGCGAAGAAAGTTCTGATGAAAAATTAATCTACACAATTACAGATGTAGCTGACGACAAGGTTGTTGTAGACGGCAATCATCCGCTAGCCGGCGTTACTTTAAACTTTGAATGTACTGTTACCGAAATACGGCCGGCTACTGAGGAAGAAATCTCTCACGGTCATGCTCATGGTGCCCATGGGCACGAGCATTAATCAAGTTTTATATGCTTACACACCAATTTTACTCAGTTGACACAGTAAATTGATTAGTACACTAAGCCATCATTTCAATGAGAAAATAAAAATTGACCTAATTTTAAAAGCTGGAGCCCATTTTTGTTAACAGCGGTTTTACAGAGTTGTATAACTACACGCAGAATTACATAATTCCCAGACCATCTCAGAAACTAAGCTCCGTTAATCATTCTTCATCGAAGATACTCTAAATTTTCTCTTATATCCAAGAATATTAAGTATCGTTGGTGGTAGATCGTGTTCACAGGGCAGCACAAAAATCAACGACCAACCTCCTTAAAAACCAATCATAATCAGAGAGTTTTATGAAAAAACACGACTAGATGCAACTATAATTACCAAAAAAAAAAGCCGTTACGTAAAACTATATGTGGCAAATATAGTCCGATTTTTTAACAATCTCATCGTAATTTATTAAACAACTAAATTCGCAATATATTAGCCATCCGTTAATTATCTAGTTATTATTTTCAGTTAAGATTATTAAGTGCATATAAGGTATCAACTTGAATCTTTAATACTAGGGAAGAAATTAGGTTACATACAACTATTTCTCCTAGTTGTCGGATATAAAACAGGTAATAGCAATTTTTTTATTAAAAACTAATTATATGAGTCACGTCAGGAGTGGTTGATGAATGAATTTATAGAAACTTTTATTAGTGGGGTTCCCTTAAGCGTAGTTGGGGACAGAAACTGGCTTGAATTATTATCAATTCTAACACCCACCGTTATATTAATTATTGGTCTTTTTTTTACAAGTTTATTTTTGAAAAAGAGATTCTTTAAAAAACTTATTTATCTCTTTTGTATTGCACTTTGCCTTATATTTTTGCCATACGAGCTATTTCGACAAGCAACCATAATGTCCAAGGCTGACGCAAATATAGCTTCTACACAAACCAATCTTAAAAATCTATTAGATGATACAGGTCGAAACCATATTGACTTGCTAATTGATAAAGATGTCGCTGCTGAAACACTCAAGAAACAACTATTTGGTATGAATAACGAACAGAAACAAACGCTACTCATGACTTCATGGTTAATTGCTGAAAACGAAGCCCAGGCAAGGCTCTACCAAGACGAAAAATATCAATTATTAGGTGATGACATTAAATCGAGTTTAACTGTTATTAAAGACGAAATTATTGACTCAAGAACACCTGTTCAGAAAATCTCAGACGAGATTCAACACGGTATTGATCGAGATGTAACACATTTAATTGAAATCAAAATGAAGGCATTTAACGAAGATATTGATTATTCATTACAAAATTTTCAGAAAGGTATTAGTGCCTTTATAGAAGACCGACTTCAAGAATATGACGAAACATTAGACTTAATTTCACAAAAAAATATCGACGAGTTAAGGCAACATGCTGATCAAGCAAGAATTACATTTGCTCAACAAGTTAATAATTCTAACCAAAGATCCATTGCAAGATTAGAAGACACAAAAAAAAGCGTAGATAATGTTGGGGCAAAATTGGCGAGAGTTAACCTTGAGGAAGTCGTTGCCAATGTAAATCGGCTTTCTATTTCTGTTGATGACATTCAAAAGAGAAATCAAATTCTATTCACCTACAATGAATGCCTAAGAACTGTTGGTTTAATTGATTTATCTGGCAAAGAAACTAAGTGTCGAAATGAATTAAATTTAGCCATAGATGAATTAAATCTAGAATAGAACACTTATAAGCTCTGATAATAGAGCTTGCCATTGTTCAAATTGAAGCTGAGCAATGGCAAGCTCATTAATATTTGTTCAAACCATACACGCCTCAATAAACCAGTGTAAATTCTCCACCAACTAAAAGCCAAAGGCTTCAGATTACGGTTCAAAGCCGGACTTATGGACCACTTGGCCAATCTGCAATAAAGCTCACCTTTATCAATTAATTCTTCGGCTTCGCCACAATTTCAAAAACCCTTAAATTCAAATATCAATACGTCTTCAGATGCCCTATCGCATACTCTAAATAAGACACCTAAATACTACTATCATGCTTTTTTTGTGGGATTTTGCAACAGTTCTGAATATTTTTCTTGAAAATCCACAGAAAATGTTGCGTGGAATATACACGTTAAGTATGCTTTACCTTGCGCTATGTATGGTTTTATTTCGTGTGATATACGTGCTACATGAGAGTAGAGATCGACCCCTCTCTAAACAAAACTACGTCACGATCATTAATTAATGGAGGGTTTCATTTTGCAATCTAAAAATAAAGACAAAAAACCAGCTTTAAAAAAGCTAACGCTTGCAGTATGCGGTACTTTTCTACTTGCATCATCCTACGCACATTCTTATGAATTTGACACAGGACTAATTGAAGGCCTAACAGGTTACAAATACAACGAAAGTAACTTTATGCAGTCGTTAGGAATCAGAGCTGGTGGCTGGACTGAGATTGGCGCTAATATCAATGCCGGCGACAGATCACATAATCGCGGCGCCAACGCCCCTGTTACTTTTAACGATCAGCCTAATTCTTTCAATTTGCACCAAGTTTATGGCTACATTGAACGTGAAGTAAATAGAGATACCACCAATGCGTTAAGTTTTGGTTTTCGTGCTGACCTGTTGTATGGAACGGATGCTCGTTTCACATCAGCAAGCAACTTC
>JAJFJG010000097.1 GCA_021774265.1 Nitrosomonas sp. | reverse complement strand
CTGGGACGCTTTCAACGCACACATTAGCTTGTGTAAAAGGTCGTAGGCCTACTCTAACGGGCTCTTCTTTATCTAGCGGAAGTGCGCGTAGTTCCGGTAAAAAACTCAGGCAACCATCGTACATTTGTCGTATTAGTGGGTCTTCCATACTCATGGATTCGCCCCATTGATGCATCTGAACAAGCCCACCGAGAATAACCGTATTTTTCTCTCCTCTAGGAACGATAAAAATCATGCTTTGTTCGCCACTTGAAGTTTCTTTATGAGAAATACAATGCGCGCCATCAACCAGACCTTGCTCATCTTTTACGCGAACCAATGCGCCTCGCAGTGGGTACATAGATGCGTCATTAGCAACCTCAATCGAACCTAATGCGGCGCAATTTACAATGGCTGCACAGTTAAAACGCTCCAGTAACACGTACTCATGCTCGATTAAATTAAGTGCAATTCTTTCTTCGATCATTTCACAGCCCAGAGACTCAGCTTGGTGAAACAGCCATTGCATATACATATCGGTATCAATGGTGGGTGCCATATGCCGATAAGCGTCTTTAATCCCATCTTGAAACTTAATATCCACGCTGCTCGGCACAATATCAAGGCCACGTTGAAAATCATCAACTTGCCCAGCCAATTCATTCATTTTACTAATATCTTCGGGCAGGTTTTCTAGAACTTCATTGAAATAAAATGTGATAATTCTGAGATGAATTCCCGTTGCTGAGGAGCCGAATTTTTGATGTAATGTCTTGAATTTTTCATAAGTAGCCATACACCATTCTTTGGAGCGTTCCAAAGAGCGCGGTGCCTCGTGTTTTCCACAAGCCGCTGGCGGCCATTCCCATAACGCGCCCGCAACATTACTGACTAAACCAGGCGCAAATTTTTCGGCGACAATAACGACATTGAATCCCGCCTCTTTTAAACTGATAGCTGTTGTGAGGCCGCTGACCCCTGCACCAATCACTAATATATTATTCTTTTTGTTCATCCATTACTTCCTTGATTATTAGATGAAAAAGCGCCCGCCGATTCTGGTCTATCAAATAACAAGATGAGATCCTTCATGCTACAACATGTAACTATAAATTCTTACAACTAGAAACCTATGCTCTAGTTCCAGATATCGGTTCTTTAAGCAAAGAGCTGACTAGCCTTGCTTCGACATCTTGGTATTGCTGACTGTTATTCCTGGAAGACGAGGCCTCATGCCAAGCTGGATTTTGACGAAGAATGCTAGTTATCTCTGACCAATCATCGGGTAATTTCTCCGAGTCAGGCACTTTGACCTCAACCGTATCAACTGCCGCATGGCCACGATGCATTAGTTTCCCCAACAACTGTCGTTGGCGTAAATAAAGTACTCGCAGGGTATTTTCATCAGCACACAACCATTCCGTCCCATCCATCATGGCTTTTATTTCGCTGCCATAGCGTCGGGCGGTCGACCAACCCGCGCCTGCCATTGCACCGAGCGCACTGGCTGCACCAAGACTTAAACCGCCGACCATTAAATCAATGCCCGCTCCAGCAGCAGCACCTTTTAATGCGCTGCTTCCGACATCCAATCCATAAGCTTTTAAAATACCAGGTGCAAAAATGTCGAGTTGCCATTGGCCATTACTGACCGGAATGTTTTGAATGGCGACATCTTTCTCAGTAAAATTATAGATAGACAATAAATCTTTAAGGCAGCGCTGTTCGGCTTTCCTGACAAAATCCTGCAGCTTTTCTTCGGTTAGCGTGTTGGCCGTTGTGTTATTTTCTGCATGTTTAGTTTCACGATGACACGCAACCGTTATGATCAGTTCGGTGACGCGTTTAGCGCCTGACAAGCAAAGCTGATCCCAATTCTTGGCGCGATAATTAATCAGTTTTTGTAGGTTTGTATAATGCGTGTCAACCAGCGTCTGGATCTTTTGATAAAGACGTTTTTCTGCCTCGAATGTAAATGCGACCGTATCAAATTCCAATGCGGCATAAATATGATAAACAGCCAATTGCCCGCGCCATTCTGTCAACTCATCCGGGTGGCCTGCAATAAAATTAAAAACGGGAATAATTGGTTTAGCGGCTTTACTGAGTATTTCTAGCTCGTAGCGATATTTTTCCAATACGGGTTCACGGACATCAATGATGTACAGCAGCACATCACTCCGCAGCACTTGGCGAATAACTTTTGCTTCTTGTTCTAAAGGGTCATCAACCGTTATGTTAGCAACAAAATCTGCGAGCAAGCGAGTTGTTGAGGATACGTGACCTTTCCCCATTTTTTTTAGGTGTGAAAATAGTCCGTAGGAGTCTTCCAGACCCGGCGTGTCGTGCAAATTTAATATCGGTTCTTCACCGGCAGATATGGTCGCTTGCTCAACATGTCGCGTCGTTCCTGCGCCATCTTCTATGGTGCCAAATTCGGAACTACGCAACATGGTACGAATTAAAGACGTTTTACCCGTGTTGGTATGGCCAACAACGGCGACATTTAGCAATGTCTTAGTTGCTTGAGTTGATGAATCAGTCACAGTGTTTAATTCTATTGAGTAATAACGTGTTCGGCTGAAATACCGCAGGCTTCTGCCAATCGAAACCAAGCAAGTTTACGCGCATTATCTACGGGTGTGGCTGATTGTTTGTGCAAAAGAATGAGACGCGGTTTACCCGTTGAAATTTCAACGAGTTCTTTGATCATTCGTTGTACGCCTCTATCCGGCAAACGATGAATTGCTACGCCAATCAATAACGGTGTTTTAATTTTCTTAACAGCCTTTAGGGCATCATCGTGTGATTGTTGATTGATGATATTACCGCATACGTTAACCGAATCCGGCCATACCATGTGTTTGTCGAGTTCAATGCCAATGGCTTGTGTTTTTGATGGAATGGCTTTGACATCCACTTTTGGTGGCGCAACAGGTCGGTCAACAACCACCTTGGGATGTGGGTCTGCATCAATGACACGTGCTTTGACTGCAGCTGACATTAGCCGTTGACGTAGATCAATATAATAAGGCAGGTAAAGATCAAGCTTGTAATTTCTTTCCGACCATCTTTGCATCACGATCGAAATGCCCAGTAAGATGAGGCGGGGCAAAATACCATAGATTAAAAATGCACCTAATAAGAAACTGGCCCAGGCTGTTCGTGTTTCGGCATTTTGTTCACTGACACCAATGCGACTTGCAGCAATTTGATTAACATCGGGCGCAATCAATCCAAGATACTCAATGGGTACCGCTAAACTTTGTGTTAGTGTCGGCAAACTGCTCTCAGAAAGCAAAGTAGTGCCCCAAATAAAATTGTATTGTCTTGCAATCATGAGCAATATCAGCATGATCATGCCTGAAGCAAGATAAGTCAGCCAAAATTTGTGTGTCAACACACTGAAGCGCCACTTACCTATATTGCCTGTTAAGCAACTTTGCCACCAAGCGCTTGAGGCCAATGATTCTCTGGTGTCTTTTTTCTTTTCCCGATAAGGTAGCCAGCTAACCAATTGAGCTGCAACACCCGTACTTAAGCGTTGCATATTGAACGTAATGCCGACAACCCATAACAAAATGGACAACAAATTAAATCCTAACAGTACAACTAACAACCAGTAAATATTGAGTGAGGCGGATTCCCCCACCGCATTAACGGTAGCTAGAACTCCCAATATGGCCGCGGCGACTAGGGAAATCCGACAAGCGCGTTTAAATAACTCGTGCGGGTGCTGCAACGTTTTGGTCAGTTCATTATCTTGAATCAATCGCTGAGAGCGTGCTTTAAGCCGGTGGATAAACGTTGAGTATTCAAAATCTGTACCGGAGTGATGGTCAGTGTCTGCAACACTGGCATACGACAAGCCATCACTTATAGTTGTTTCAATATGGCGCAATTGTTCTATGCGCACCAAATCTACAAATTTATATTTTTTTACTGCCATTTAATGAATGAGTTTAAGGACATAAAACAAAACTATTGATTCTTACCTATTTGACTACCTATGGTGAAGTATTATCAGAAGAAAAAACACGATGCAAAACAAGTTACAATTATTCTAGTAAACATTAATAGATAGGAATTTTCATGAAGCCGATTGTAATTTTTAGGTATTTAGCCATAGAAGGACCCGGCTATTTTGCCACATTTCTTGATAACAATCATATTCCCTGGCAGCTTATTAAAATAGACGCGGGTGAAGCACCTCCAGTCAGCATTGACCAATATAGCGGACTGGTATTTATGGGCGGCCCGATGAGTGTCAATGATGAACTACCTTGGATACCCCCAACACTGGCATTAATACGGCATGCAATAGCTCAGGACATTCCTGTGCTGGGCCATTGTTTAGGTGGGCAATTAATGTCAAAAGCTTTGGGTGGCGTTATTAGCAGCAGTCCGGCCAAAGAAATGGGATGGCACACAGTTGAGGTGGCAGATAATCCAATTGCTCCTCAATGGCTGGGTCAACTCAAAACATTTGATTCGTTTCACTGGCACGGTGAAAACTTTACGTTGCCAGATGGGGCAGCGCGATTGATTTCTAGCCGTTATTGTGAGAATCAAGCATTTGCATTGGGTATGCATCTGGGTATGCAATGCCATGTGGAAATGACGCAAGCGATGGTGAAAGAATGGTGCATAGAAAATAAAAAAGACATTACTAACCCGGTCAACTCATCCGTACAAACAGCCGATGAAATTTTAGAAAATTTAGCCGGGCGGGTATCGGCTTCAAACAAAATTGCGGAACTGCTTTATACCAAATGGATTGCTGGGTTGAAACATTAGGGAAGCGCCGATTAATCCATGAACCAATATCTGACGGCTAAAATCTTTAATTTGTCCCAGAATTAAACAGCTGCCATTGATTATCAATAAAGACTTCTAGTGGCTGAAAATTTGCTTTGTAACTCATTTTTCGATTTTCCTTAATCCAGTATCCTAAATAAACATAAGATAAATTTAATTCACGGCAAAGCTCAATCTGCCACAGAATGTTGTAAGTGCCAAAACTGGCATTGACAATCTCGGGGTCATAAAAGGTATATACCGCCGATAACCCATCATCCAGCTTATCAATAATACTCACCATACGTAATTGTTCACCCACATGAAACTCAATTAACTCCGTATCGACATTACTTTGTAATAGAAACTCTTCGTACTGCTCACGATTATCATTATCCATACTGCCAAGACTATGCCGCATAGATTGATAGCGCTGATAAAGCGCAAAATGTTCTGAATTAAATTTTAACGCTTGCCGTGTTGCGATGATCTGTTGGTGGCGTTTCCAAGTGCGACGCTGCGAACGATTGGGTGAAAACTGATTAACGTTAATACGTGCCGGGATACATGCATTACAGCCATCACAGTCTGGACGATAAGTGAAACACCCGCTACGGCGAAAACCGACACGGATTAATTTCTCATAGATGCGGGCATCAATTAGATGATCTGGCGTTGCCACCTGAGAACGCGCCGATCTTTCTGAAAAGTAGCTGCATGGATAAGACTTTGTAGTATAAAACTTTAGCGTCGATGTTCGCGCATCATTCATCCTAAAACCCTCAGTTGGATGGTGTTTAGAGTGCGTTGTTGTGCTTTTAGGCAAGACGCGATGAAACGTTCACAACGGATTGCTACGCGGCGAAAAAACAACAACAGCGCGCTATAAGCATCATAGTCTAGCTCACCCTCAAGATGAGGCCCATATGAAAAATATTAGCTTTATTTTCATGAAATTAGTTATTACCATAGCGGTCAACTGGAGATTTTTGTTTGATTATAGATATAATCAAACTGCCATTTCCTCGCTTGTGCAGAGCGAATTAACAGCTTATCTAATTTTTGACCAAATTCTTTTCGTGAAATCTCCCTTGCGCCAAAGGAAGCCAAATGTGAGGTTTTCATTTGGCAATCAATCATGCCAAACCCCCAAGCTTGTAATTGCCGAACTAGATGCACAAAAGCAATTTTGGAAGCGTCAGTCTTTCGTGAAAACATCGATTCGCCAAAAAACATTTGGCCGATAGCAATGCCATAAAGCCCACCAATCAGTCGATCATCTTGCCACACCTCGACAGAGTGCGCCAACCCCCTATCATGCAATGTAACGTAAGCGGCAATCATCTCGGCGTGTATCCATGTGCCTGCTTGCCCTTTACGTGGTTCAGCGCAAGCTTGCATGACTTGAAAGAAATCACTATCCACGCGAACTTTATAATTTCCTTTCTTTAACGTTTTATTTAATGAACGAGAAACCTTTAGTTCATTAGGAAACAACACCATACGTGGGTCAGGACTCCACCACAAAATAGGGTCATCCTCATTAAACCACGGAAAAATCCCATGGCGGTAGGCCGCGAGTAAGCGCTCAGGAGAAAGATCACCACCCGCAGCAAGTAAGCCGTTTGGTTCAATGAGCGCTTTATCCAAAGTAGGAAAAGTCATGTCTGAAGTAAGCAAAGGAATCATGGTTTTGTTTAAAAAAACAATTTTATTTATATTAACTTGATGCAGATCAAAACTTGCATAAACATAATTTCATACTATCACTCCCAGTTTAAATTTATAAAAAAAACAGAAAGACTTAGGCTTTAGCACTAAAAAATGGAGAGAAAAATGAAACACACTTTTGGCAAAAAACAGTTGGCACTTGGTGTTATTGTCGGCTCGTTTGCCATCGCTGCAGCTACGACTGCACCACAGGCTTCAGCTCTCTCAGTAGCAGAGAGAGTGAAACAATTAGAAAATCAGTTACAAGTCATTCAGAATCAATTGAATCAGGTAAAAGCTGAGTCAAAAAAAGAATTGGAGCAAGCTACTCAAGCAAAAGATACTGCCATACAGGCAAGAGATACTGCCATACAAGCAAAAGAACAGGCTGTAGAAGCTACAGAGCAAGCAAATTTAGCCGTAACTCGTGGAGACCGTCAGGATCGTAAGAGCCGCATGCTATTTTTCCGTGGTGGTTTTGCACACGCCATGCATGGCCGTAATGGCGTAACCTTGCAAAGTAACGTAGCGCCTCTTGGCGCTCAAGAGCAGGGCGATAGAGATGCATGGTATGTCGGTGCAGGATTTGACTGGCGTCTGACTAGAGATGTGTGGGGTGCTATGGCAAGAACCGATGTTTTTGCCGAACTAATGTTTGAGTACAAACGATTCGGTGGCCAACAAGGCAACGTACTCGCCAATTCACCCACCCAATTGGCAGGCCCGGTGTTGGGAGCGACCGTAGCACAAAATCCACGTAATGTGACG
>JAJFJG010000096.1 GCA_021774265.1 Nitrosomonas sp. | reverse complement strand
TGGATTGTACGAATAGTTAATACACCATCGATATTCATGGATTACCTCTCTTGGTTAGCAATAGAAAAATGCGCAGAGAGATATCCCGTGACAGGGAGAACTCCCCGGCAGGGTTAAAAAAGAATGCCGTTAGGCTGGATGAAAAATGAACCGGCGACCGGATGGTCGTTGCGCCTATTGCACGGTTCGGCGGAGGCGCTTTGGGTGTTGGCAGTGCCAACAAGGGCCACTGAATAATCAGTGGGGTGGAATTAGTAGCAGGTTAGTTCAGGCGTTTGGCCAAAATCAAGTAGAAAATATTTTCGGTTTAAAAAATTAAACCTTGATATTAGACGTGAACTCCACTTGATAATTCCGCATGTATCGATTCAGAGTTTGTGATTACGCTTATTCTATGGGCATTGGGAAGAGTGCTTCATACTCTTGCCTTCTATGAAGGCTAAGCCAAATACCATCAGGTGGATTATCTTGCCCAACAATAACGAGAATAAATGAGTCCAGTTCATGTTTGGATTTATGGAAGCATTCGGACATGCTGTTAATGTCTGTACGTGAAGGTGATGGTCTTTTCTCAGGATGCGTATGCCAGTCCCCCACATAATGCAATCCTTTTGAAAACATAATATTTATTTCACGCTGCTCGGCCTTTCTATTAGGTATAAAACTAAATCGTCCTCGCTTATCGCTGGTGCGTGGGCCGGTTACCTTTGCTATGACAATTCGTTTTTCTTCAAGCTTGGCAAATAACTGCCCACCAAGCTCTTTACTATTCACGCCTACCTGACGATGTTGGTCAAAATACTCCAACACTTCGTTAGTTAGGATGATGTACTTTTCAGTTGAGAGAATTTTATAGCTGATCATCGATGTGATGGTGCGCATAGGCTGCACTGAGGATTTAGTGCCCAATGATTTTGGTATTCTCGTAGCCCTTGCCTGATATCAAGTTCTGGTGAATTCCATCTTGGTGTCACGCTGCCTCCCAGCGCGTTTATTCGGCCAACATCTCCAAACCAGACTCTATGTTCGGATTTCTTTATTCGACCTTCGGTAAGATCCATCACTGAGCGAGCGATTAGTCCATGAATCTGGGATAAGTCGATGGCTCCATAGGGTTGATAGAACCCTCCGCAGGCCGGAATGGGTGCCATTTGCTCTTCTTTCCATACAATAGCTTCGTGGCTGAAAGCCCCAACGCCAGACATTCCACAGCAGAGGCAACCGCCAATATCGCGAATAATTAGGGCGTGTCCGGCAAGTGCGTGTGCTTCTGTCCATCCTATTATCAGGTCAGGAAATCCTGCAACAGTTCTGTTTAATCTGTTAAGCGCCGACTCAGATGGCCAGTCACCAGTTGTCGAAACGATAATGTCACAGTTCATTATTACTTCGGGTGTTTTCTCCCATACTGTTTTCCATGTCGTGGCATGGTGTTGGATATCTCTATGAGGTAGCTGCTGTGATAAATGAGTAGCTAGAGCCTTTGCTTTGTTCTGTTGAATAGATCTGGGGCTTCCCAATATGTGCCTGCCAACATTGTCCCAATCAAGACTGTCTGGGTCTATTAACTCCAGTTCGTACCCAGTCTGGGCAAGAAGAAGGGATACCTGGCCGCCGAGTGATCCACAGCCCACAATACAAATACGCTTATTTTTCTTGGGTAGGCCGTTCCCTCCGCGACTATGTATCCATGATTCATCCACTCTCACTGTATTCAGATTGCGGGTTTTGGTTCCGGCAGAGAGCATGCGCATATTGAGAATGTGTTGCGGAACATGCCCTGGCCGGAACCCTTTTACAATCGGATTAACTCCTCTGTCTTTGGGGATGCTCTGTCTAGGAGGGCGTTGTACTCGAATGGCTGCGGCAGTAGGCCCCGTTTGGGTGAGGAAACCAATAACAACATAGAGTGTATTTGATTTCTCATTTATAAGGGCATGAAGCAGCTTCTCAGCACCGCAACTTTCGGCCAGTTTAATTATATCTATATTGGAACGGGGGTATTGCTCAGGCATTAAAGGTGAATCGAACCAAAGAAATAGCACTTGATTGAAGTCATCTTCTGAAAATTTTTCTTGGTGGTGATTTTTTAACCATCGAATGCCATCATCTGTGCTGTCAGAGAACAACGTGTGGCTTTTTCCGCGCCAACACATAATGTGGCGAGACGGGGGTAATAGATCATTAAGTAACAATGCCCTAGGTTGATTAAAATCTACAGTTTGAACCCAATAATTTTGAAATTCATCTGCGAAATCAGTTTTACAATTACCTCTGACTAGCTCAGTGATCAGAGCCTTGCTCGATGAAAGCAAATCAGAGGCAACCCCGGCAGGATCAGCCGGATTGAAGGTAGCGTTGCTAGGGTAAACACATAGCTTGTTGTCGCTTTCAACGTGAGGCCAAAACAGAGCCTTTTTTTCGCCGACCAAATAAACATCAGGTAATTCATATGGGTAGTCATTCCCAATGAGTAGATCTATAGAGGTGGGCGTATCGTCTACAACAAGGGGGACTCTCCATCCTACAATAGAATTTTGTTGGCGATACTGCTTTAGCTCGCGCTGACTTAGTTTGGTCGTACCGGGCCAGTCTCTATGCAAATAGTCTTCTAATATGTTTATTGCATGTGACTGGTCATGAACTAAGGGGTTGTTAACCAAAACGTCCGCCACCTTGTTTTTGCACGGGAGTGCAAGGTACTGAGGAGGCTACTGCAAATCCTGCTGCGGCTCGGTTTTCTGAGGCAACTTGTTCGTCAAAAAAATTGTCATTGAATACTTTTCTCCAGGCTGCCATAGCGGCCTTGTGAGTGCATCCATCATCAAACAGAACCTGTAAATCGTCTAATGCTTTTTCCAGGTGATCTCTGAACTCGGTCATGCAGGCATCTTCGTTACTCTTTGTAAGGTTCTCGCTGAGAACTGGGTGCCTGACTGTTAGATTAGAAAGTAATCGATTATGAATCAGTCTCATGGTTTCGTAGAGCGCCTCATCATCACGATCAATTTTACTGCTATAGCACTCATCAGCGAGAACGGAGATGATGAACCCCGATGGTGAGTTCCATGAATCTCTACTGGTGGATAACTTCTTCAATAGGCGGGTTATTCTTCGCATTTGCTGCCCATTGTTACTGTCTGGACTTTTGTTTTTTACCGCATTATTGAACCAGTCTGTTACGCCTTTTGGGTCTGATTTTTTCCAACTGCTGCTTGCAAGCTCTAAGTATTCCTCGTCCCACATATCTTTGCATTTACGATACACGGGGATATCTACGTGATGTCCCTCCTGATAATAAACACGGACACAGTTTGTTTTTACTTCCGGCAAATTCTTAAAACTGCCGTCATCAATGGCATCTCTAACCATTTGACGAGCCTGTAGCTCCGTCATTTCCGCACCACGGTCACCAACAAGATCATCTTTGTCGAAGGCCGCACCATCATCGATGTCATAGTCATTATTTTGGTGCTGATTAATTGTATACATGGCGTAAGAGCCCTGTTTAACAAATTCCTTTGGGAGTGACTTGTCTGCTTCTTTTAATCCATTTTTAAGACGATTTTGGTTGGCTTGTCTATGGCTACGAAGTTTGTCTTGGGTGGATTGTGGCAGCCGAACTTTATCGTTGTGATATTTTGAAATTTCTTTATGAGTTTTATACATGGTGGTGACTCCTTTTTTGTGCCGAGGGAATAAAATGCGTGCCACACCAAAAATAGTCAGGCTGGCTGCTGCAAAAATGAGTAATGGATTCATGGTGTCTTTTTTTCTAAAGGGGGCATTGCATTGAAAATGCTGGCAATACATTCCATGTCTTGACTCTCTTTTCTTGAAATCTTTCCATATACATTTGCGGCATCATTTTGTCCGAGATCAATGAGAATACGAGCTGCTTTAGCACTCGCTTTGTCCAAGCCAATATGGATTGAATTTTCCTGAGAAGGAGGCGATGGTGGTAACCGCACTACACGGCACTCTCTATTGAGATGCTGCGCAAGTTTGATAGCCATAAAATTGTATCCCGATGACTGGGCATCAAGTGCTGTCTCTAGTGCCCCTAGTCCAATACTCCAGTCCTGCAAGCCCCAATTGGCATCATCTTTATCGATATCATCACCGCTAGGAGGTGCGCAGGTACTAAGGGATAGAATCTCAATCGGCTGTCCTGGCGCTGCTAATTCCAGCGCTTCAATCATTCCGATCAGTACGGGGTTGTTTGCCCATAGTCCACCATCCGCAAATACTTTGTGGTGCCCAGGTGAGTCAGGATCATCAGTAACCGCAAGTGGCAACACTAATGGTGCCGCACTGGTTGCCAAGCAGACATCTGCTACAGGCAGATTGTTATCCATCTGGTAGTGTGGCAAGTGAGGCGTTTTGAACACTCTGCTTTGGTGTGTAGACATGGTTACGGAAGGAATGCATAGCGCTATTCCTCGTTCTTGGTATAGCTCTTCCAATGTTTGACTACCAAAAATTCTTGAAAGTGCATCTTTAAGAGGTTGGTTGAAATTACCAGCTCGGTTTCTATGCCTATATGCCCAAGCTAGTTTTTTGAAGGAATGTTCTGGAACCGGGTCTTTGAAGATTTTCGGGCCATCTTTTTTATATAGGGCGATCATTTCCTGAATAGGCACCCCGGCAGCCAATGCGCCAGCAATGATTCCACCCGTGCTCGTGCCGGTTATAAGGTCAAAGCCAGCCCCTATATCTAACTGGTCTTCACCTTTTCCGCGAGCAAAAAGAAGCGCAAGTTTATCCAATAAGGCCACAGTATAAAGACCACGCATCCCGCCGCCGTCTAGACTAAGAACACGAAATGGAACGATATTTTTTTGCATTTTTTTAATCCCATTTCTTCTGTTTATTACTATATATGGGTGGTTGACTGGCATTTCAACCACAATATATAGTTTTTGTGTCCCAGTTGTGTAGCTATGTATCTAGTCCTACCTTCCCTATATTTAACCATCATTAAAATGATGATGTCAATAGATATAAAATATCGCGTACCGTATTTGTATTAGTAAAATAGATTTATATGATGCAGAATAGGCTATTCACAATTAAAGGGTGTTTACATTGGAACTGGCAGACATAGGTCAAGCTCAGCAAGAGCGCTTGTCACATATTGATTTCAAAGCGTTTTTTCTTGGTGTTGTAGGTAGAAACGACCTCGTGAGTCGTTTTGGTATCAAAGAAGCCGCGGCTACTCGCGATATCGCCTCTTATAGGGAATTAGCGCCCAAGAATCTTGAATACGATACCAAGGCCAAAGCTTATGTGATTAAACCAGGCTTTAAGCCAGTGTTTGAGTATTCGCCGACACAAGTGTTAGCCGCATTGTCACAAGGGTTTGGTGAAGACTTTGTGGGCACCCATAAAGCAGTTGTTCCCTGTGAAATGCCCACCAACCTCAATCACCCTGTATTACCGGTGCTTGCAATATTGACCAGAGCAATACACCAGGGCAAGGCCGTGCGCATCAACTATCGCTCAATTGACTCGGGTCAAAGTCAGCGAGAGATTGTTCCGTTCGTGCTGGTGGACAATGGTTTGCGCTGGCATGTAAGGGGCTACTGCCGCAAGCGCCAGGCGTTTATCGACTTTGTGATTACACGCATTGCTGATCCGAAGTTGATTGAAGGCGAACTTCAAGACAAAGAAACCCGTGAAGAAGACATTCAGTGGAATCGCATCGTAGAGATGGAAATCGTCCCACACCCCAATCTGCCACACCCCGAAACTATTGAGATGGATTATGGGATGAAGGCGGGCGTACTTAAAGTTAACGTACGTGCGGCAGTAGCGGGCTATGTACTCAGAAGATGGAATGTCGATTGCACGGAGGATCACAGCCTTGAAGGTGCCGAATATCACCTCTGGTTACGGAATACCCCCGCCCTTTACGGTGTAGGAAATCTTTCGATAGCACCTAGTCGTAATAAACTCGATGATGAACTGCTAGGGAGTAAGTAGTGGGATCAATAACGTCCTACCACGCTAAATACTACGCCCACGAACTCAGTATTCAACATGCTGGCAACGGCGTTGATCGCTTGTCGCAATCGTTATTTGATGCCAACGTTGATTTAAACCCGCATCAAATCGATGCGGCTTTATTTGCGCTCAAGAACCCCTTAACTCAAGGAGTCGTATTGGCTGATGAGGTTGGCTTAGGCAAAACCATCGAAGCTGGTTTGGTGCTGTGCCAGTACTGGGCAGAACGCAAACGCAAGCTGATCATTATTTGTCCGGCATCCCTGTGTCGCCAGTGGGCGCAAGAGCTAAAAGATAAATTCAATTTACCCTCTATCGTATTGGATGCTAAAACATGGTCAAATCTGCAAAAAAAGGGGGTTTATAACCCGCTTAACAATAAGCAGATAGTCATTATGTCTTATCACTATGCCGCCAGGCTTGAGGAAAAGCTCGTAGCCGAGCCTTGGAATCTGGTGGTGCTTGATGAAGCCCACAAGTTACGTAATGCCCACCGTGAGAGCAATAAAATGGGGCAAGCGCTCAAACGCGCATTGTATGGGCGGAAAAAGCTACTATTGACAGCCACGCCCCTGCAAAACTCACTCATTGAACTGTATGCTTTATCGACAATTATCGATGAGCATATCTTCGGTGATGATAAAGCCTTCCGTAAACAATACGTGGCAGGACGGGGTGATATCCCTGAACTGAAAGTACGCCTAAACACTTTTGTAAAACGAACGCTACGCAAAGATGTGCTCGAATATATTCGCTATACCGAACGGAAAACGCACACCATACCCTTTACCCCATCTGATCCAGAACAAGCTCTATACGATGGCGTTTCCGCTTTTCTCGAAATTGAAGAAAGTTATGCGCTACCCAAAAGGCATCGCCATCTTACAGGTTTAATCCTGCGCAAGTTGTTAGCCTCCAGCTCCTATGCCGTGCTCAATACCTTAAAGACCATTAAGCTTCGACTGGAAAAACTGCGTGATGAAAACATAGACGAGGATTTTCTTCTAGATTTGATCGAAGAAGAGGATATTGAAACGGACTACCTCGATGAATACACAGAAGAAGCTACAGAAGAGCAGCAAAATACGACGATCAATATTGAGCAGCTGGAACGAGAGATTGCCGATATAGAAGGCTTCGTGGCTCAAGCCCAGTCAATATCATCAGACAGCAAGCTAAAAGCACTACTGCAAGCGCTAGATACTGGATTGTCACAGATGACGGCCATGGGTGCAAAAGAGAAGGCCATTATCTTTACTGAATCGAGACGTACCCAGGAGTACGTCGCTCAGTATCTGGCTGCAAATGGCTACGATGGCCAAACCGTTTCCTTTAGCGGCTCCAACAATGGCCCAGAGGCAACGCGTATTTACCGTGACTGGCTAGATGAAAATAAAGGCTCTGACCGGGTAACTGGCTCACCGCAGATCGATCGCCGTACCTCGCTCATTGATCATTTCAAACATCATGGCAAGATCATGATCGCTACCGAAGCCGCCGCAGAAGGGGTTAATCTGCAATTTTGCTCATTGTTGATAAATTACGATTTGCCCTGGAACCCTCAGCGAGTAGAGCAACGCATAGGTCGTTGTCATCGCTACGGCCAAGAGTTTGATGTTGTAGTGATCAACTTTCTTAATCAGCGTAATTATGCAGATCAACGCGTGCTTGAATTGCTTACCCAAAAATTCAAACTGTTTGATGGCGTTTTCGGTGCTTCCGATGATGTTTTGGGTAGCATTGAGTCCGGTGTCGATTTTGAAAAACGTATCCAGGCGATTTACGAGACATGTCGCTCACCCGAAGCCATTTCCCAAGCTTTTGACGAACTTCAAAAGCAACTCGAAGATGACATCAATAGCCGCCTAAAAGAAACCCAACAGCTCCTGCTAGAAAACTTCGACGAAGACATACACGACCTACTGAAAATTAAACTGGATCAAGCCGAGCAACGGCTAGACAAAGTTACACGGTGGTTTTGGTCACTAACCCGCCACCAACTACAGGGCAAGGCACAGTTTGATAATAAATATCATAGTTTCATTTTAAATCAGCCTGTGTCAGAAGAAGCTCCTGCAGGAAGCTACGAGCTGATTCGCCTAAATGGTGAAGCGCGCGAAATCAGCTCCCATAGTCATGCGTATCGTCTAAGTCATCCTTTAGGTGAGTATGTGATAGAGGAGGGCAGAGCGCTTGTTACCCCGATTGCTAGCCTTGTGTTTGATTATCAGCAACACGATGCCAAGGTTGCCGTGGCCGAGCAGCTGCAAGGTCAATCTGGCTGGTTATGCCTAAACCTGTTGACGATTGAGGCACTACAAACCGACCAGTATCTGGTGTTCACCGGTCTGACGGATGAAGGAAAACTGCTGGATGGCGAAGTGTGTCAAAAACTGTTTAATCTACCCGGTAAGATAGTGGATAATGGCACACAGACCAATGTAGTACCGGTAACTCTGCTGGCACAAAGCCAACGCCAGCTCGATGCCACCTTATCCATAGCCATGGAAGCTAATAACAAATTCTTCCAGGACGAGCGCGAAAAACTAGAAAAATGGGCCGGCGACAAGGTGTTCTCAGCCGAGCAAGCACTGCTAGATACTAAGGCTCGCATAAAGGCACTTAAACGCGAAAGCCGCCAGGCACAAAGCATGGAAGAGCAACAAACAGCACAGCAGCAATTACGCGACCTCGAGCGTCAGCAACGACGTCAACGCCAGGAAATCTACGATGTAGAAGATGAAATAATGGAAAAGCGTGACCAGATTATTGCGCAGTTGGAGCAGCGACTGAGGCAAAAGACAGAAATAAAAGAGCTGTTTAGCATTCGATGGGCGGTCGTATAACCATGGAGCGCGAGGAATTCAGGACCATTATCACGGCTGCCAAGCACATTAATTCATTTTCTCAGGCTGATTTTGCTAACAAAATGAATGAGTGTATGCAATTAGCAATAAATCATTATCTTGAACATGGCGATACTAATTATTTGAATAAAGTAGTTGATTGCCTTAGCCCCAAGGAAAAAACAATCATAGTTAATGGCTTAAAGACAATACTAGCTCTTAAATTTGACCTGAGAAGTAGTACGTTTACAAGATTAAAAAGAAAATCCGTCAAAGACGCCAAGGTGGACGTAGAAAACTATAAGCCGTTTACAGCGTATTCAATGACACGAAAAAGTGGCTTTGTTGAAATTGATGGAAAATTATCTACTGGTGACTTATACAACTTTATAGCCGATGCTTTGGTACTATCCAGGGATCAGTTTACGCAAGAACAACTAGGTGATTTGGCTCGAATAATAGAGCGGACATCTACATCAAAAGAAAAATTTGGAAACAAACAATGAGTGAATCCTACACGAAGTTGATCAAAACCCTGCAAACCATCTTCGAGATGGACAAAGCCGATCTCGACTTTGGCATCTACCGCATCATGAATCAAAAGCGGGATGAGATTAATCGATTCCTCGAAATGGATCTGCTGCCCCAGGTCAAACAAGCGTTTGCCGATTACAGTAACGATGGCAACTACGGCGCACAGGTCGAGCTAGATAAACTCACCCAAACCCTGACCGATGCAGGCATGGACCCCGAGCAATCACCCAAGGTGATCGAACTGCGCCAGCAACTGGCTACGGCGGTGGATGTCACGGCACTGGAAAACGATGTTTTCTCCAAACTGCATACCCTCTTTAGCCGCTATTATGACAAAGGCGATTTTATCTCCCAACGTCGTTACAAAGCTGACACCTACGCCATCCCTTATGAGGGCGAAGAGGTCAAACTCTACTGGGCCAACCATGACCAGTACTACATTAAATCCTCTGAACACCTGCGAGATTACGCCTTCCTTGCTAAAGACTCACAGGATAATGAAAAGCCCGTGCGCATTAAGCTGGTAGAGGCTGATACCGAAAAAGACAATGTAAAAGCCAAGTCAGGCGAAGAGCGCCGTTTTGTTATTGATGAACAAAATCCACTCAGTATCGAAGAGGGTGAACTCCTCATCCACTTTAACTTTTTACCGGTGGGCAAGAAAAAACAGGCAGATCTAAACAAAGCTGCCGTGGTCACTGTTTTTGAACAAACAGGCCTTGAGTTCACCAATTGGCTAGTTATGTTGCAAGCGCCAGCCCCGACGGAAAAAGACCCTAAACGCACTATTCTTGAAAAACACCTCAACGATTACACCTCGCGCAATACTTTTGACTACTTTATTCACAAAGACTTGGGCGGCTTTCTTAATCGTGAGCTGGATTTTTATATTAAAAACGAAGTCATGCATCTGGACGATATTGATGACACCAACTTTGAACTCACTCAACAACAATTACGTAAGATAAAAGTCCTACGTACCATCGCCCAAAAGATTATTCGCATGCTGGCGCAGATCGAAGACTTTCAGAAGAAGTTGTGGCTGAAGAAGAAGTTTGTGGTGGAGACAAATTATTGTATTACGTTGGATCGTGTTCCTGAGTCTTTGTACTCTGATGTTATAAAAAATATAGACCAAATAAGAGAATGGGTTAGATTGGGGTTTTTAGAGGAAGGGGATAGTATTACAGAACAATACATTAACGATAATAGTTTTCTTCCGATTGATACGGCTTATTTTGGTGAGGAGTTTAAAGGTCGATTGCTGGCGATGATATCAAATGTAGATGATTGGCTGGGCGGACTCATAATAAATTCAGAAAACTCACAAGCATTAAATTTAATTCTTCCCATATATAATCGTAGTATAGATGGAGTTTATATAGATCCACCGTATAACACGGATGCATCATCAATCGCGTATAAAAATAACTATAAGAATTCTAGTTGGATCGCACTGATGCATAATAGAATTTTGTTAGCGAAACAACTTCAAAGTGACTCTTCAAATATCTGTGTTGCTATTGATGATATTCAATTCGCATCCTTAAAATTGCTCCTGGAACAGGAATATGGTTCCTCCCAAATGCTTGGCGTTGCAGTTGTTCGAAGCAATCCAGCAGGGCGCTCCACTCCGAAGGGGTTTGCTGAGGCGCATGACTACGCATTATTTTCCGGGCGTACTGAATTGGCAACTGTAGGTAGATTGCCTAGAAGTGATAAGCAGAAGTCTCGATACTCAGAGAAGGATGATGTTGGGGATTTTGAATGGGTTAATTTCCGAAAGCATGGAGGAGTAGAGGCTAGCAGAAAAGCGCGACCTAGGATGTTCTTTCCTTTGTTCTGTCAGGATGGTTCTGTGAGGATTCCAGATATGGAATGGGATATGCTGAAGGGGGAGTGGGTGCTATCAGAGTCACCAACTGATAACGAAGATGTGGTATTTCCTATTGGTCAAAATGGAGATGAACTGCGGTGGAAGTGGGGGGTTGATAAGGTACGTGAAAACATATGCGATATGGTCTCTCGGCCAGATCAATCTGGAAATACAGGAGTCTATATTAAGTCAAGAATGAAAGAGGAGGGAATGTTGCCTGTTACGTGGTGGGAGTCGAAACAATATTCTGCGACTGAATATGGCACGAATTTACTTAAGAATATGTTTGGAAGGATAGCAGATTTTTCGTTTCCGAAGTCTATACACCTGGTTGAAGATTGCCTTCGTGTATTAAGTGGTGGAGTACATTCTAGGTATTTAGATTTTTTTGGAGGTTCAGGTACAACGGCACATGCTGTTTTGAATTTAAACCGCCAGGATGATGGCGATCGAAAATATATTCTTGTAGAGATGGGGGGGTATTTTGATCAAGTATTGATGTCACGATTAAAGAAAGCCATCTATTCTCGCGAATGGAAAGATGGTAAGCCAAAAATTGATTCATCTGGCAAGATGAACGGGGTATCGCATTGCTTTAAATATATCCGGTTAGAATCTTACGAAGATGCGTTAGGTAATTTAATTTTCCAGTCAGGTACTGACGCTCAAGTAAAACTGATTAAGGAAGGAGGGCCGCTAAAGGAAGACTACACGCTTGGATACTGGCTAGATCTAGAAACCGCTGATAGCCCATCTTTATTAAACATCGAACAATTCGAAGATCCTTTCAATTACAAACTCAATATTGGTTCAGGCAGTGTGGGTGCTACCAAACCCACTACCGTCGATCTGGTGGAGACCTTCAATTACCTTATCGGTCTGACTGTAAAAACCATGGATGTGATTCGTGGCTTTAAAATTGTCACCGGAACTAACCCCAAAGGGGAATCGGTGTTGGTGGTATGGCGTAATGTGAAAGAAAAAGACAATGCGGCCTTAGAAGAGTTTCTCGATAAACAGGGTTATAACCCACGTGATACAGAGTTTGAGAATATCTATGTCAATGGTGATCATACACTGGAGGATCCATGCTCCAAGGTGAATATGACGGAAATTGAATTTAAACGTTTGATGTTTGATGTGAAAGACGTATAGGGAGCATTAAACATGGCACGTTTTGAAACAAAGCTTGTTCTGGGTCAGTGGATGCTACGCCAGTTTGGCGTCGAAAGTCTGGAAATCTTGGGTAAAACGCTCTCTGCCGATCATCTGATTGGTTTTGATGAAGATAACACCTCGCGCTATCTGCATGAGCTGATGAGTTGGATACCGGAAGAAGGCCGAGCGGTAAAGAACGATCTGCTGCGTCAGTATGATGACAATATTGTGCAACACTGGCGCAAAATTACTGAAAAGCGTAATCATGCAGGTACTACGCTATATCCACTCTATTTTCAGTATCTCTCAATCTTATTTACCGAGCATTACCTGGTGCGTTACTTTGATGATAAAGCGGCCCTGTGTGCTGAGCTGAATCATTTCCTGGTAGATTATAATCAAGCGCACCTGAAGCAAAAAGGTAAACAGGCCGAGGCTCATTTTATTGAGCCCTTCAAAGAGAGTGAACTAAATAAGCTAGCGGTATGGATCGCCACCGGTGGCGGTAAAACACTGATCATGCACTGCAATATTTTGCAGTTTAAGCATTACCTTAAAAAGTCGGCCAAAGAGAGGGATTTTAATCGCACCATTTTGCTTACACCGAATGAAGGTTTGTCTGCGCAGCATAAAGAGGAAATGGATGCTTCGAATATCGATGCTGATCTGTTTGTAAAAGATGGCGGCTCGCTCTTTACCCAGGCATCGGCACAGATCATTGATATCCATAAACTGAAAGAGAAGTCCGGTGATAAAACTATCGCCGTGGAATCCTTTGAAAGCAACAACCTAGTGTTAGTCGATGAAGGCCATCGTGGAGCCAGTGGTGTAGATTGGATGGCCAAACGTAACCAGCTGTGCGAAACCGGGTTTTCATTTGAATATTCAGCCACCTTCGGTCAGGCGATTAAAGCCGCCAATGGTAAGGATGTTGCACCCACCGGCAAGCAAAAACCATCAGCCAAATATCGCCTGATTCAACAATACGCCAAGTGCATTCTGTTTGATTACTCTTATAAATTTTTCCATTGCGATGGTTACGGCAAAGATCATTTTATTCTGAATTTGAGCGATGTGTGGACACCCGAACAAACCCAGCTTTATCTTACGGGTTGTATCTTAAGCTTTTACCAACAGAAAAAACTGTTTAAAGATAAGCAGAAAACCATCGCCGACTATCTGCTGGCTGATCCCTTATGGATATTTGTTGGTGGCAAGGTAACGGCTAAGAATGAAGCCAATGCAGAAACCGTATCGGATATTCAGGCCATCATGCAGTTTGTGGCACGTTTTGTCGCCAATAAGGGGGGAGAGTCAGCACATTTCATCGAGCTGTTTCTTAATCAACAAGATGATTTGCGTGACGCCAGTGGCAAGCCTATCTTCGCGGGTGCGTTTAACTATTTACATAACCTGTGGCAAGCCGATCAGGCCAACACGGTCTTTAACGATGTTCTGAGTTGTGTGTTTAATGCCGAAACCAGTGGCATGTTGCACATTGTGCATCTCAAGGGCAGTGGCGGCGAGATAGGCCTGCGTGTGGGTGAGAATGAGTGGTTTGGTGTGATTAATGTGGGGGATTCAGCCAAACTGATCAACCTATGTGACGAGGCACAAATTGCCAATACGGTGGTGACAGGTCAGAGCTTTTCCAGTTCACTGTTTCAGGGCATTAATAAACAAAAGTCACCCATTAATTTATTGGTGGGGGCTAAGAAGTTTACTGAAGGCTGGAGTTCGTGGCGGGTAAGTACCATGGGCTTGATGAATGTGGGCCGGTCTGAGGGTTCTGAGATTATCCAGTTGTTCGGTCGGGGTGTGCGTTTGCGCGGCTATGAGTTTATATTAAAGCGTAGTAATCATATCCCCGGTATTAAACACCCTGAGCATCTCCAAACCCTAGAGACGCTGAATGTGTATGGTATTCGCTCTGATTATATGAAGGAGTTTAAAGAGTACCTGGAAGAAGAGGGTGTGGGTGAGCAAACCACGGAGGTGATTACCCTGCCGGTGATTAAGCGCCTGACACGCTCAGATTTGAAGCTGATTCGGCTAGATCAGAATATTGAACCTTTCAAACGGGCGCAAAAGCCGTTCCTCGAAGAGCCACCAAATGAGATGAGTGGTCGACTAACCTTGAACTGGTATCCTCGTATTCAAGCTAAACGTTCCGTTACCCAAGCCGCTGTGGCGTTGGATGAAAGTCTTAACGAGGGAATACTTGAACAAAATCACTTAGCCTTTATTGATTATAACGAAATTTATTTTGAGCTGGCGCAATATAAAAACGAAAAGGCCTGGTACAACCTGCAACTTAATCGCCATCAAATTAAAGAGCTTCTGACCGATCCTAGTGTAGTGTATCGAATAGATTATTGATATAAACTATTCGCCTCATTCATTTAAGCGTATGCCAATAACTGATGCCAGCCCCAACACATATTGTTTTATCTTCAGAAGAGAAAAAGCAGCTCGAAAAAAATATAAAAA
>JAJFJG010000095.1 GCA_021774265.1 Nitrosomonas sp. | reverse complement strand
CTCATCCGCGACTTCCTCTGCGGAACCATCGGATTCACACAACAAAATCGCCGCTGCATCCAAATCATAACCTGCGTGGAGAAACTCTTCCACCGCGTGAATGGTAATTTTATCCATCATTTCCATACCCGCCGGAATAATACCCGCCGCGATGACATTTGCCACCGCATTACCTGCCTTTTGAACGTCGTCAAATCCCGCCATCACCAGTTGCGCTTTCTCCGGCACGGGAATGAGCTTCACGGTAATCTCCGTGACAATCCCCAACATCCCTTCACTACCTGTCATCAATGCGAGCAAATCATAACCCGCACTGTCCAAGCCTTCACCGCCAATTTCGAGGACTTCCCCTTCGATAGTCAACACGCGTAACTTGAGAATATTATGTACGGTGAGACCATATTTCAGGCAATGCACGCCGCCGGAATTTTCCGCGATATTGCCGCCGATGGAGCAAGCAATTTGTGACGAGGGATCAGGCGCGTAATACAAACCATACGGCTTTGCCGCTTCACTAATCGCCAGATTACGAACACCGGGCTGCACTCGCGCCGTGCGCGCCAACGCATCAATTTCAACAATCTGTTTCAACTTAGTCAACGACAGCAAAATCCCTTGCGCATGAGGCAGCGCTCCACCCGACAGCCCCGTCCCTGCACCCCGCGCCACGACAGGTGTTTTAGTGGCATAGCACAATTGTAAAATCTTAATAACTTGTTCTTCCGTTTGCGGCAACACAACAATCATCGGCGTCTGCCGATAGGCCGACAGGCCATCGCATTCATACGGTTTCACGTCTTCCGTTTCATGTAACACGGCATCAGACGGCAGAAAAGATTGCAGATTGTTAACTAACTCATTTAGAGACATAACTTATTTTGAATGCTTCTGAATTTCGTGATTGGACAATATTTCCAACGCTTTGACAATAGCTGAATTATCCCATTTCGCGCCACCATGTGCCATACATGCTTTATGCAATTCATGCGTGCTCGCCGTATTCGGCAAGCTCACACCCAAAGCTGACGCGCTAGACAATGCGATAGCCAAGTCCTTTTGCATCAAATCAATCTTGAAGCCCGGCTCAAAACGACGGTTAATCATGCGTCCGCCATGCACCTCCAGCGCCTTTGACGCCGCAAAACCACCCATCAATGCAGACTGCACTTTTTCAGGATCAACACCCGCCTTGGAGACATACAACAACGCCTCAGCCACCCCTTCAATTGCCAACGACACCACAATCTGATTGGCGATCTTGCAAATTTGCCCCGCGCCGTTTTCACCGATCAATGTGACATTCGCGCCCATCAAATCAAGAATGGGCTTTACCTTAGCAAACACTGCATCGGCTGCACCCACCATAATCGTCAATGTGGCATTTTGCGCCCCCACATCACCACCTGACACTGGTGCATCGACATAATCATGACCCAACTCGTTCAGTTTGGTCGCGAATTGCTGTGTTTCCATCGGCGAGATAGAACTCATATCCACCACAATTTTGCGCTGCTCAGCGTTAGGCACTAAACCTTCCACCACACTATTCTCACCAAATAAAACATTCTTTACATCCGGTGTGTCAGGCAACATGGTAATAATAATGTCCGCTTGCTGTGTGACTTCTTTGGGCGTTACACACACAATACCGCCCAGCACCACCATGTCTTCCGCCACGCCGCTACGCGTTTGTAAAAACAACGTATGTCCACCATTAATCAAGTGCACAGCCATGGGTTTGCCCATAATACCCAGGCCGATAAAACCAATTTTCGCCATAATTCAGAACTTTTATTTAATTGTTAGGGGTAGTAATTTATTTACCCTACCCTGACTCGTTACCATTAAGTATATGGACATAACGCAGTGTTGTCTGCCTATCCAAGTCATTTGTTTATTTACTCCGCTTAACCTAAATATTGTGCCCGCCAATAAAATATTAATATCGAGCTATTTTGTATCTTGTGTATCTGCAATTTCAAATGCAGTTAATATGAGCCAATTCGAAACATAGCATGCTAAAACTTTCTATAATTCAAGGAGAGCACCAAAATGAGAACAATAAGACAGCTTATTGATGATGCAGCCGTAACACCTGAAATTGATGAAACATTGAACAAAATAAAAAAGAGTTAAAAACGCCTTTCATGTCCAACTTCTTCCGTGTTTGGGGAACCTCATCGGAATCATTAAATGGCATTTGGCCTGTCAAGGATCATATTTTGACCAGTGGCCGAGTCGGCCGATACCTTAAGGAAATGATTTCTGTTGCCATTTCTTCATTAAAGAGCTGCCATTACTACGAAGCAGCGCATCATTTTTTTGCTTACATCTCGGCTTGGCCACAGCACAAATACAAATACAAAAACTGATCCAGAATTACGCCATTGATCAAGCGGATGTTGCCAAAGATAAAACCGCGATTGATTTTTCTATCAGGCTAGCGAAGGACTCTCATTCTTCTAGTGAAAAGGATTTTTAGATGCTAAACGAACCTGGCTTTGATAGCGAATAAGTCATGGAAGTTATCGCCATGTCAGGCATGACTGTTTTTTATAATCACCTGGCCAACGCTACCAAAATTAATATTGATAGCGGTTTTAATGTGCGTTCAATTCAGGTCAGAGCAAGTCTAAATCCGGCAAGTGAAGTTATCGTACATTTTCACAGTCCGCTACCACCCTTCCTCATAAGTCGTCAAAAGTAACGCCGCATTATCAACAAACGTCGTGATACTGTGGCGATTAGAACGTAATTTATCCAGCTTTGCTAAGCGTCCTGGCACCACTTCTTTCAGGTCAAAATCAAATTGAATTAATGGCGAGAGATGATCGGCATTCTGGTAAAACTTACCCGTTTCGTCCGTATTCGATACAGGATCGTGAATGTCGGCTATGACATGAATAATTTCTTGTAATTCTTCGTCACTTAACTGCACCCGGCTGCTTTTCATAAAATCATCTGGCACCGGCGCCGAATTAAAAGCAAAGGTTTCTAACCCAAATGCTGCTCCAATCGCCTGTGCCAACCCGCCACCTAATGAGTGACCCGTTACATAGATCTTGCGATCTGGGAAAAAATTCACGACGTCTTCAGCATATTCCATAGCGTCATCGAATTGCGACCCGTCTTGGCCTAATGTTAATAAACTGTCCGCAAAAACATCAAGCGCGAGTTCCTTGGTTTCCTTAAAAGAACAAGGAAAGTCACAACTCTCTGTGCCTCGAAATGCCAGCACCAGATCATCACTGTTCTGATCACGATAAAGAGCCGCCTGCATACCAGAACCTCTGCTTTTATCGTCAATCAATTCCCAGCCATCAACAACAATATCAAAGTCATAAACCGCATCGGCCAATTTCGCAAAATGTATAGATCGCGCAAGCAGGTCGACAGCA
>JAJFJG010000094.1 GCA_021774265.1 Nitrosomonas sp. | reverse complement strand
CCAAAGTAATAATGTTCGTCGTATTAATCCTAAGGCACGATCAATGTCTCCTGCATTGGGTGCTTGTCCCTGACCTAAAATTGGACGTTGTTCGAGCTTGCCGTGGTACCAGGCCGCGCCACCTAATGAAACGCCTAGACTTCCTGCGCCAGCCGCCATAACTGGCCCTGCATTAGGGCTTTTCCAGATATTGCCTTGGGTTTTCCAACAGTTCAGTGCAATTTGCATTTGTCCGGTGATGGCATAGCTGAATGCGGTGAGTCGTGCGGGTAGATAATTTAATACGTCATCAAGACGCGCCGCTGCCCAACCAAAATAACGGTAGCGATCATTACGATAGCCCCACATGGCATCCAATGTATTCGCCAGACGGTAGGCTACGGCACCCGGCGCACCGGCAATAATAAACCAAAAAAGAGTAGCAAAAATGGCGTCATTACCATTTTCTAGAACCGACTCAATGGTTGCCTTGGCCACACTGTTGTGGTCGAGTTGGACGGTGTCACGACTGACCAGCATACTGATTTGGCGACGTGCTTCGGATAGATTGTCAGCCAGTAACGCATTTTGCACCATTTTGGCGTGAATACCCAGGCTACGCCAGCCAATAGCGAGGTATAGCAAGAGAATATCCAGCGCCCAATGCCAGGGGAACGATTGTGTGAGTATGACGAGTGCGGTCAATGGAATCAGAAGCAGTAACACGGCAACCAAACCACGTATTACGCTATCGGCATAAAGCCATTGTTCAACAGTTTTGGCGAGATTACCAAATCCTACCAATGGATGGAAACGACGTGTTTCCCCAAACCAAGCATCAAGTAGCAATGCTGCTGATACAATCAGAGTGATGCTCATTCTTCGGTGTTACCCCAGGTATTATGGAATAGTAATTCCTGCAACGGTTGCTCTTCGGCCCAGCCTTCTTGAATCAGCATTGGCGCGGGGTAAAACTCGGCGACATGACCGAGACACAAAATCGCCACGGGCTTGCTACCATCAGGCATGGCGAGTAACTCAGCGAGCGCTTTAGGATCAAACAACGAGACCCAGCCCATCCCTAACCCTTCAGCACGAGCCGCTAACCATAGGTTTTGAATCGCGCAGGCGACGGAAGCTAAATCCATTTCCGGCAGCGTGCGGCGGCCAAAGATATGTTTCTCCCGGTCATCAGAGAGTGCTGCAACCAACAATTCACCACATTGGCGAATGCCTTCTACTTTCAAACGCATGAATGTTTCGCCTCGCTCACCCAATGCATCAGCTGTGCGTTTGCGTTCTTCATCCACGAGCTTTGCCATGGCTGAACGACGCTTGGTATCGGTGATGCGGATAAATCGCCACGGCTGCATTAGGCCAACGCTGGGTGCTTGATGGGCGGCGGCAAGTAGGTGTTTAAGAACGGTTGGATCAACAGGGTCCTTGAGAAAATGACGCATGTCACGGCGTTCTGCAATGGCACGATAAATGGCGGCGCGTTCATCTTTGCTATAACGATGGTTGCTGCTCATGGTTGGAATAACGCGGCAGCAACCGCCGGGTTAGATGGGAAATACCAATGGATATAGGAGGCGGTTAATTTATCCTTTTGAAACAGCGGTTCTGGTCGTAAGCTCTTTCGCGTGGGTTGTGTCAGGCTAAATGTTTCAAGCGTGATTTCTAGTTGCGAATGGTGAAAGGTGTGACCGCGAAACTCACCTTCCGGGAACGATGCCGAATGCAGACCCAAATTAACCAGACGATTTTGCATGACGGCCTGCCCGGGAAGAATATCAACCATGGCGGCTTGTTGCCCACTAGAATCAGTAAGCGTGGTCAGTAAATAAAGCATTCCACCGCACTCGGCGACAATGGGCTTTTTTGCCGCATGATGATCTCGAATCGCTTCACGCATGATGTGATTGGCGGCGAGTTTCTTCAAGTGCAATTCAGGATAACCACCTGGTAGATAAAGGCTGTCTGCATCCGGCAACGCCGTGTCATTTAGCGGTGAGAAAGTCACTAGCTTTGCACCCATGGCTTGCAACAGACTCAAATTTGCATGATAAACAAATGAGAAAGCACTATCCGCTGCGACGGCAATGCGAACGTTTTTAAGTGTTTGTGGCAACGTGCTCGACGCAACATTGGGTGCGGTGAAAGTAACGGGTGGCGGTAATGTATTCAGCGCTGTTTTCGACAAATGTTCTGCAAGACGGTTTAGGCGTTGGTCGATATCGTTAATTTCATCAGCTTGAATTAAACCTAAGTGACGACTTGGTATTTGGCAGTTTTTATCACGAAAAATCGCGCCCATCCATGGCATGTCAGGCAGTAAACTTTCTTGTAGCATGTCTGCATGGGAGGCGCTGGCAACTTGGTTTGCCAGAACGCCCATAAAACGAAGTTCTGGTCGATAGGTCGCCAACCCATGTGCCACCGCGCCAAATGTTTGGGCCATCGCAGTCGCATCAATTACGGCTAATACAGGAATGCCGAATATCGCAGCAACATCCGCGCTGGATGGCTCGCCATCAAACAGCCCCATGACACCTTCGATCAGAATCAAGTCTGCTGTTTCGGCAGCTTGATATAACAGCTGTTGGCAGTGTACTTGGCCACCCATCCATAAATCTAGTTGGTAAACAGGGTTGCCAGATGCCTGTTGCAAAATCATTGGGTCAAGAAAATCTGGCCCAGTTTTAAACACGTGCACGCGACGACCTTGGTTACGATGCAGTCTTGCCAATGCCGCCGTGATGGTTGTTTTGCCCTGACCCGAAGCTGGCGCAGACACTAACAGTGCAGGGCTGTGCTTCACAAATCAATACCTTTTTGCGCGGTGATGCCAGCACGGAAAGCATGTTTAACATCTTTCATTTCCGTAACCGTATCTGCAACTTCACAAAGGCCATCCGGTGCTGCGCGGCCAGTAATCACGACATGCTGCATGGGTGGGCGATTTTCAATATCGTTTAAAACAGTTTCTAAATCTAACCAACCAAATTTAAGTGGATAGGTCAGTTCATCCAACACGATCAAATTTAGTGACGGGTCTCGCAGCATCTCACGTACCACCGCCCAACCTTTCTGCGCAGTTTCGATATCCCGTGCTAGGTTTTGTGTTTCCCACGTAAAACCTTCACCCAGGACGTGCCAGACGACGCCGTCTTGTTGACGGAAGAAGGCTTCTTCGCCGGTGTCTGAACGTCCTTTGATGAATTGAGCGACACCAGCTTTCATGCCATGACCCAACATGCGTGCAACCATGCCAAATGCAGAGCTGGATTTGCCTTTGCCATTGCCAGTGAGAACCAGTAGCAAGCCTTGTTCTTGGTCTGCGCGGGCAATGGCTTCATCCACGATTTCTTTTTTGCGTTGCATGCGGTTGCGGTGACGCTGTTCACGGTCAGGTTTTTCCATGGTTTATCCGATTGTTGTGTGGCGTTGATTAGACGAGTTATTTATCAAGGCAAATGCGGCATGTACCATGGCTGCAATGCCGATATAGAAAACGAACGATTCAATATACATTGGGAAGAATTTGACTAAGCGACTACCGAATTCAACAAGCGTTGTTTCTTCAAATCGACCAGAGAAAAAGTAAAATCCTCCACTAGAGAATAGTTCACAAAGACTTAAACCCATAACAATGCTGAGTGAGAGTGGCATGAAGGTACGCCATGCGAATTGATGTTGATTGGCATACCAGCGACCGGCAAACCACAGTGCGCTATAAGCGGGGAGTAGAAAAATATATGCCGGCGTCAAACAAAAACCGCTCGTGCCGCCCCAAGTATAAGCCGCAAAATCAAGCCACCAACTCAGTGCGAAGAATCCCAGTAATGGCCATGCAGAACGCAGATATGCGCCTGCCAAAAAAAAGATTGCCCAAGAAGCCCCGGGCAGGTTTTGCAGCGAAGAAAAGTGATGGCCGCGTGTAATAATCATCAGTAAAACCAATGCAATACCGATGGCGATTTGGCTGCGGGTGGATAGTGTTAACATGTTTGACTCCTCAATAAAATGTTATGTAAATGTTGAAATTAATGATGTTGTTAGCCTGTATTAGTTTTAAGTGGGTCAGATAGATTACTTATCAATACAAATGCGATGTGTACCGCAATTGCGATGCCGGCATAGAACAAAAGTGATTCGAAAAAGAGCGGAAGATGCTTCATGAAGCGCTCACTAAATTCAATAAATGTTTTTTCTTCAAAACGTCCAGAAAATAAATAGAATCCGCCGCTAGAGAAAATCCGGCAAATGACAGTGCTTACCGCGAGGCTTAAGGAAAGCGGGATAAAGGTGCGCAATGAGAAAGTGTGTTGATTTTTATACCAACAACCCGCTAGCCAGAGTGAAGCATAGGCCGGTAAAAGAAAGAAATAAGCGGGTGTCAGACAAAATCCACTCGCGCCAGCCCATATATATGCTCCGTAATCCAACGCCCAGGCAAAAGTAAAAAATCCCGGCATTGACCAGGCTGAACGTAGATACACGCCAGCTAGAAAAAACACCGCCCAAGAAGCGCTAGGAACGTTTTGTAGAGAAGCAAAATGATGGCCACGGGTGATGACCATGAATAAGGCAAGTACCAAGCCAATGATGATCTGATAGCGAGTGGATAGTGTAAGCATATTTTGTTCCTTTGCAAGTTGTTGAGCTGTGATTGATCATGTTATTTCCATCACGTCTGTTTTACCGGGGGATGATGGGATATTAGCATTATCTTAGGTAGATGGTTGATAGCGCAGCGTAATGAAAAAATTCCGTCCAGGTTGGTTGAAAAATGAGGCGGTTTCATACTGTTTATCAAACAGATTTTCGATGCGGCCTTGTAAACGCCAGTTTTTATTAATATTGTATTCTGAGCGAAGATCAAATCTCGTGTAACTACCAAGCTTGCGTGTATTTGCTAAATCATCATAGCGCTCACCTTCGGCTAGAAACATCGCGCCGACTGTATATTTATCTAAGAATGTACGGTTGGTATCCAAACGGAAGGTTTGCTCTGCGCGCCTAGCCAATATATTACCCTTATTTGCACCGGAAGAACGATTCTCTGGGTCAAGGAAAGTTAAATTACCATTTAGCTGCCAGCCTTTAATCTCAGTGCTAACTACGGCTTCAAGACCACGAATACGAGCTTTATCAACATTATCAGCAAAGGATCTTTCCGTGACATCATCAAATGCAGTCGCGATCAAATTGTCTATATACGTTTCATACACGTTCAATGACCAGGTGCCCCAGTTTTTCTTACCATTGATGCCTAGTTCATAACTGCGTGATTCTTCGGGACGCAGGTTTGGATTACCAAAACGAGGAAAATAAAGTTCGTTAAACGTCGGCGCTTTATAGGCACTGCCGAAATTGGCAGTTAGTCGTGTATTGTCGGAGATTGAATAACCCCACCCTGCACCGCCCGTAACGCGATTTCCAAATTGTTGGTTGTCGTCGCGCCGTAATGAAAGCTGCACATCATGCTTAGCAAGTTTTGCTTGATGTTGACCAAAGACAGCCCAGTTATTGCGTGACGTTATGGCATAGTCAGTGGTGCTGTTGACATGATCATTTTGATAGTCTAATCCTAGGGTGGTGAGGTGATTTTTGCCAAAAGTTATATCATTGAGCAAGGTTACATTGTCGCGACGAGTATTAAACTGACTAAAAAAATTGCTGTTCTGGAAGTTTTCTGAGTTTTCCCTGCTGCGACCCGCGATCACACTGACTCGCCACATGTCCGTGAATGAATAACGCGCGGTACCACCGAGAACCTGTTGTTTAATGTTCGATTCGTTAGGGCTAAAAGAACTGCCATCATAGTGGGTTTTGCCCGCAGAGTGCATAAAGTTGGCATCAATTTCTAGCCCATTCTTAAAGCGATAGCCCGCACGCGCAGATCCCGCGATATTTCGGTAGCCATCCCGATCAGGCTCATTAGTAAAACAGCCCGCACCACCCGGTGATGGTTTGCCATTGCAGGCATTAAAGCCGCGCGTGCCTTGTCCACTAGCGGTCAGATTAAACCAACCTTGTTGGTTGCGACCGGAAAGCCCTGCCGAGCCATTCATTGAGCCATAGCTGCCGCCGCCAAAACTAAGGCTAGGCGTTAAACCAGAACTGCCTTCTCCCTTGCGGGTGAAAATATGAATGACACCACCAATAGCCTCGGAGCCATATAAGCTAGAACGAGGGCCGCGTACGACCTCAATACGTTCAATCTGTTCAATCGGGATATTTTGGAATGACGTGGTGCCAGATGTTGCCGATCCCACTTTGATGTTGTCAATCATCACCAGCACATGATCATTGTTAGTGCCACGCATGAAAATCGACGTGTTTTTACCTGGGCCACCGTTGTTTGCAATGCTGACACCCGGAACACCACGCAGCAGATCTTGGACCGATCTTGCTTGTTGGCGTTCAATGTCCTTTCTTGAAATGACGGTGACAGAAGCCAACGATTCATTGGCGGTCTGCGCAGTGCGTGTTGCTGTGACGATGATGGGCTTCTCTGTATTGCCAGCAAACGCTATTGGAACAGAACCAAGCAATAATGCCGCCATTGCAGGTAAGTGATACTTTTTCATTATTTTCCTCCGCGCTCACCCGCGCGATTTTTTATGTTGTGACGTGAATTGCAGAGGAAAAAGAAATAGACAAGTTGACAGATTTTGTTAAAAACCAGTCTCAGTGCCATTTATTGCCCTCCGCAATATCGCAGTATTTACTTTGGGCCGGTCTCCGGACTCATGAGCGGAATTAAATCCAAATCTGCGCCTTCCCGTGTTATTGCACAGTGGCGTGATGCAGATTGCAAAGCAAGTGCAGATGAATTTATCTGTACCTGCTCGACTCATTTACCGTTGCGGGGGCAGTGTTGGCCTTGTTTTAAACAAACGCACCAACTTCCCGTTTAACCTTCAAGGAAAAAACCATGAAGGCACCTAAAGCAAGAGGGTGGGGAAGTTACAGAGTTGGTGATTGAATGTCAAGTTTTGTGGATTATCATTCCCGGGTTAGTGTGTAAGATTACCTGTTGAAACGTCGGAAATCGGCTTAGTTAAAATGTCGACAGTCCTTACTTATGTCGATGGCGTGTCACGTCAAAGAGTCAAATGCCGTCGATAATGTTTGCGCCCAGTTGAGCAGGCAGTAACCTATCCGACCACCATGTGCGCTCAGTAAGGCATGGAGCAGCTACAGGGCAATTAACAGCGCAGCTAGGCCCGGTGCTGGCACAATGGTTACATACCAAAGTGCGCCCGTTTGCGCATCACCACGCGTTTCCCATTGGGCTAGAATGGATTGCCGACATTGATTGGGGAAAATCATCATAGCCGCTGCACCTGCGATGGTGAAATGAATCCAGGCATATTCCAACGCCAAGGGGTTTTCTGCCAGGCCATTAAACAATATTTGCAAATCCATCAACGTTTGTCCGTTCCAATGTGTGGCTGCGGTGTTCATGCCAGCAAGTAATAAAACAGTCAACCATAGGGTGGCTATCAGGAAGAGCAATGCTAAGCCCACGTCGAAAAAGACAAATAAAAGGGCTTTCATACCGTTATGTGAACGCTGATGTATGGCATACAGAAAACCACGTGTAAAACCCAGCGATAGCCAGTCCATAAAGGCATTGACTAACGGCAGCATGACAATAAAAACCAGTAGTAATAGGCTTCCGGGTTTTCCAACTTCACTCAATAGCCAGACGGTAAGGGCGATTGAAGCCAATAGATAAAAAGAATTGAATGCAACCCAGTATCCACCGATTGCCGAGGAGGTTATACAAGGGGTTCTAGAATAAGCGACAGCGAAATCGCCTGTGCAGCATAGTAGCATTGTTATACCTGTGCTACGAAAAGCCTTCTAAAATGACCATGTCATGATCATAAAAGAAAAAAAGTCATCGATCGCTCAATGTTCGTACTCTCGTCAGGCAACAAACTTAAATCGGAAAAATTACCCGAACCACCCAGCATCCAAACTATAACAAAGCCAGCCAAGGATAAATCAACGCCAGCCGCAGACAAAGCAGATAACTGCCTTCAGTAAAAGGAATAACGTCAAACAGCGTTCCAGTTCAGCCCTTTTGTGTTTGGTGCTGCGCCAGTTGTTTTTGATCGTGGGTAAAGCGGATGGCTAACCCGTCCAGTATACGTCCCAACAAATCCAAATACATGGATTCAAAATGTCGACTCTCAATCCATCGCTTACGCGCGGCTAGATCATTCAGGCGATGATTCTCGGCCTCTCCCTTTAGTTGACCGCCGTCTGGGAAGAAAATCTTTTTGTTATGCTGATGCCGCCACACCAAAATGGAAAATGATATGACAGCAAAAATTATAGTCAGAGGGTAGTTGCTTAACAGCTCTAAAATGTCTGACGTTAATCACAGCTCTGATTTCTTTTTTATGAAAATAGTCATATCGATGGTTAGAGAGCGTTATTGATCGTATTGGGTGGTTTTTGGAAAAAATGTTGATTTAATTAGTGATATCGTTTCCTGATTACGTATAACCTTCAGCCAATTCCAGGTAACAAAAATGCTCTGAGCATTTGAGTTTACATGGCATGTTTGACTTGTATTGAAATATTAAAGCTCTAAAATGAGAGAACCTATCGATTTTATTAAACCTAAAAAAATAGTTTAGATAAATGCTCGAATATATGCGTTATATTTCATGTAGTTATACTTCCAATTTTTTTGAAGAACTGGCTGAAAGATATACGTAATCAGGTATCGTTTTAAAAGAGCCCCGTCTTTACGGGGCTAACGAAACTGATTAAATCCGTATTTATTTGATAACCGTTTTTTCTTCTAGTCCAACCGAAACCCAATTTTCACTTTTACCTGGTAATGCTTAATTTTCCCATCAGCAATATGTCCGCGGGACTCTACGACTTCAAACCAATCTAAGTTGCGTACAGTTTTGGCTGCTTTTGCGATGGCATGTTCGATTGCGTCATCGCTGCTTTTGCTTGATGATCCTGCCATTTCAATGATTTTATATACGTGATTGTTCATGATGAGATCCTTTGATGTTTTATAGTCAAGAAGAACGTTAGATTCAACGCGGCAACGAAGCCGAAGTGTTTCAAATGACATGCAGTTTTGCTTGTAATGAATTGTAACTTAGAAAAACATTGATTTTCAATATTGTACTAGTTAATACATTCTTGTATTGTCATGCTGATAAAACCACCCTAGTATTAATGTTGTTTATATGTTGTGACAAATGACACAGCTATTAAGTATCAATAATAAGAACATGGAAGCATAGTTTTTTTAATAATGGGAGGGCGTTATGAGTTGGTTTGCTAATTTATTTTCTTCAGGCGCTAAAAAGGTTGTGGGTCTCTTAGATGCTGCAATTGATAAGCTGGTTACTTCGGATGAGGAGCGTAAGAAACTAAAGGTGGCGCTTGAAAAAGAGATGAATGGCTTTAAAGAGGCGCCGCTGGCGGCAATGGTTGGCTGTGACAAAAGAGATCACACAACGACAGACGAATGATATGAAAGCGGATAGTTGGTTGTCTGAAAATATTAGGCCGTTAACATTGGTTTTTTTAACGATTACGACGATTTTTCTTTTAGATGAGATGAGTGTCGATATGGTTGAGCCCTGGCTAGCCTGAACATTGAATCAGTTGCTGGAATTGAATGTGCTAATGCAATATTCAGGCTTGATCTTTTGAAATTATTACTTGATACAATTTATGTGTTTTATTTTGGTAGTCGTGGTTTTGAAAAGGTGCAAGCAATCAAGGAAAACGCTAAGTAATAAGCACGTAATTACTCGTGATTTACGCCTCAATTTGATAATATTTTATTGTTACACAGTGGGTTAAAAGTTAATCAGCGTCTCTCAGAGAAGCGCTGATTAACTCATTAAAACTGTTCTCTGAAAAATTGGCTGGAGCCAATGTTGAACCTACTGGCGCTAACCGACAGTAGTTCAGTCTGCATTCTCAAAGTTCTTGTACCAGACGTCGTAAATTTCATCCGGCCATAAAGACTTAATCCATACAATCACATCATCGACTTGCTGTTCCGTAAGTATGTCTTTCCAAGCAGGCATGGAGCCGTATTCAGGCGGTGTGCCATCAAGTATGGTTTTTTTCAATACCTCTGTTGAATGATGCCATGCATGGGCGGTGCCATTTAGAGGTGGTGGCGGATATTTGCCATCAGGGCCAGCTTTACGCCATTCAGCAGTGGCCTCACCATTTTGTCCGTGGCAATTGACGCAATTTGCCACATAGACAGCTTCGCCGCGTTTGATTTGGTCGGCATCTAGGTTGCGTACAACCATGGCATCTTGATTGCCGAATAACGATTGTTTGACCGTATCTTTGGCCGGAGACGCGGATTCATCACACCCCAAAATGAGCCCGGATAAGACTAACATTAAAAAATAGCGCATAAATATCAATAGTATGCCTGTTATTTTAGTCGCATCATTGAGCCACTTTGCTCGGGTGCTGAATTAGCTTGCTTGGGAGCGTGAGGATCATAGCGATTATAAATTATTGCATCTCTGCGTGAATCGCCAGGATTTTTGATCATTAGCACGTTGTAGGGGTCGCTACGCGCGCCTTCCATACCCGGGGTGCCATGGGGCATGTCAGGAACAGATAAACCAACAGCTCTTGGGCGTTCTCTCAAGAATCGTTTAATATCATCAGCTGGGACATGGCCTTCAATTGCGTAGCCATTGACCAGAGCCGTGTGACATGAACCCAGTGAGTTGGAAATGCCAGATTTTTGTCTCATTTCCTTGTTACCAACATCCTTTGTAATGACAGTGAAGCCGTTATCACGCATGTGATCGACCCATTTATCACAGCATCCACATGTCGGGCTTTTATAAACCTCCACCGTTGCTGTCGCTGAGGCAGCAGGTGCGACAACAAGTAATGTTGCTGCAATAATAGAACCAAATAATTTTTTTCTAGCAAATGTTTTCATTGAGTCTCCACGTTTATTTTTCCGCGCATCCCTTTAAAATGTCCTGGTAAAGGGCATGCGAAGTTAATTGTACCAGCTTTGGTAAATTCCCAGATTAATGCCTTATGTTCTCCGGGGTCTAATTGGATATGATTGAGTCCAGCAGCTTTTGTCTCAGGGTTGTTACGTTTCTTTTTGGCGTAATTTTTCAGGTTCGTCATGGTGTCAATGATCATCTCATGCTTTTTGTTGCCGGCATTTTTAACGACAAATTTTATAATTTCATCTTTTTTAACGTAAATTTCATTAGGTAAAAAGATATTCTCAATTGTTGCTATCTTGATAATACGTGATATTTTGTTAGGATCACCTGGTTTGCCAATACCCGTATCTTTAATAATAGGATCATTGCTAGGATTTGCAAATAAAAAAGTTGAGTATAGAGCCAAGGCAATAAATACAAAGTGTTTAATTAAATGTCTTTTCATGGAATTTACACATTTAGTATTATCAAATAGTTAAAATGCCTTATTCTTCGTAGCATTAGAAAACACAAATGCTAAATTGTTCCGGTATATTTGTCTAATTTCGGATTAGCGACATATTAATTTTTTAAACATAAAAGACATGTAAATGAGGTTTGCAAAAGATGACATATAGAAAAGAACAATATAACAATAACAAATTACACAAAAGATTGCGTCGTCAGGTTGGTACTGCAATTGCTGATTTCAACATGATAGAAGCGGGTGATCGTGTGATGGTTTGTTTATCTGGCGGAAAAGATAGCTATGCGATGCTTGATGTTCTGCGGAATCTACAGGTACATGCGCCACTTAATTTTGAATTAATTGCGGTCAATTTGGATCAAAAACAGCCTGGTTTTCCTGAGCAAGTATTACCAGAGTATTTGACCGAGATTGGTTTGCCTTTTCGGATTGTTGAGCAGGACACTTACAGCGTGGTTAAGCGGGTGATTGATGAAGGTAAAACAACTTGCAGCCTTTGCTCTCGATTACGTAGGGGTGTGCTTTATCGTGTGGCAAGTGAATTGGGTGCCACTAAGATCGCTCTAGGTCATCACCGTGATGATATCCTTGAAACGTTATTCCTTAATTTGTTTTATGCTGGGAAGCTTAAAGCTATGCCGCCAAAATTAGTTAGTGATGATGGTCGGCATATCGTGATACGTCCGCTAGCCTACTGTAAAGAAAAAGATTTGGCGGCTTACGCTGAAGTGGCTAATTTCCCGATTATTCCATGTAATTTATGTGGTTCTCAGAAAAATTTGCAACGGCAAGTGGTTAAAGAAATGATGCAAAAATGGGATAAGAACTTTCCAGGACGACTTGAGACCATGTTTAGGTCGATACAAAATGTGCAGCTATCGCATTTGGCTGACCCGGTTCGCTATGATTTTGGTAGCCTAAAGGTGAGTGGTAAGCCTGTCGTGGATGGCGATAAAGCATTTGATGAAGAGTTTTTTGGGCCAACAATAGAAGAAATGGCTATACCTCTATCAGTTGTTGAAGCTAAGGACGAAGAGAGGAGTGGTATGAGTGAAAGTTGAGGAAGCGCCGATTAATTCTCGGCTAAATGGAGGATGAGATAAAATCTTTTAAATTGAGACGCAAATTACAAGTATTAGCTATTGCCAAAGTTTGTAACAATAATGTGGACGACTTTAGCTGTCAGACATTGGCTCATGAATTATTCTGTGCTTTCTTAAGACTTGTTGCGATAATTCGGCGGGATAAACTTAAATGTGGCAGCAACTAACAATGCGAATAATATATAAATGGTGGTGAGTACACTTTCAGGAAAACTATAAAAAATAATTTGATGCAGCCAATCCTGGATAAAGCTACCGTCGGTTTCCACTTCGCGTAGTTTGTTTTCCAGAGCGGTTAGTGGACAAACAATACCTGCTAAAGACTCACCCACAACCAATAAAATGGCCGCGAGGTGTGTGAACCGAAAACCATTATTTCTAACGAACTTTAATTTTAGCCATGCGCCAATCCAAATGAGTGGCAAACTTCCGACAACGAATAAAACGTATAAAAAATGTACGATGAGCACTATGTCGGGTAGTTCCATGTTGTTGACTTTAAAAAGTATAAATTATAGACATGATAGATCAATTCTTATCATACACACCTGTTTCTAGAACCAATTATTCAGCTTGATATTCATCAATGATTTAATATTGAGTTTCATGCATAATAAACCTAGCATCGGTAGGTATATAACTTTTTTATGTTTACAGCGCTTATTGGAGTAATGTAATAATGTTGGTAATTAATTCGAGGTAGGGTAAGTAATGACAAATTTTACCGAAGACCAGCTGGTTCAGCTTAAAAGAGCGCAGCAAAAACGTTATTTAGAATTACAGGAAGAAGTTCGTCGTGAGCTAGGCCACAGCAGCGACCCACAATACGTCATTGGTAGTGCATCCGACATACCTGATGATGTTGACACTGCACTGGTTGATCGGCAAATCATCGAGATGCGCGAACTTGAAATGTCGATGAAATATCAGCAAGAACTTGAGTTCGGTGATTGTATCGATTGTGATAATGAAATTGGGTTTGGTCGGTTACTGGCTTATCCTTCGGCGCAGCGTTGCATATTATGCCAGGAAAAATACGAAAAAGCTTACCCGCACGAATCAAAACCCTCGTTGTAGAAGTAAATAATGTATGGAGTGTGTGCTTTTCTACGTGGTTGCTCTGAGTAGCACAACCACAGCACCGCCACCACCATCTTCTGGTCTCGCTTGGCAAAATGCCAGCACATCATTTCGTTGTGCTAACCAATTTCCGATTCTGGTTTTTAAAACTGGCGCTTGGTTTTTTGAGCTTAATCCTTTGCCGTGTATGATGCAGACGCTACGCAAGCCCTCATTCCGGCAAGCATCCAGAAACGATATCAGTTCCAGGCGTGCTTCATCGCGGTTAAGTCCATGTAAGTCCAAGTGAGATTGAATTCCCCAATAACCACGGCGCAATCGTCGCAATGTTTGGCGTGATACGCCGGGAGAGAGGAAAGACCATTCCTCGCCATCCGCTAATTCGAGTGAGATATGATCAGAGAGCGAATCGTCAAGGATTGATGGCTCCTCTTGTACAATATATTGAAAAGCCGGTGGTGTTTTTTTTTGTTCGTGTATAACTTTGTCAGATTTGTTTAATGGCTGAACGTCTTGCATCGCATCATGAAATAAAGAAATTTCATCGTCATGCTTAGCGGTATCGGCCGGTACTTTTTTGTTGCTTTTCATTGTGCTAATTTAATGGTAGATTAAACCGAAGCCTTTAAATTATCAAGATAGCGTTCAGCGTCCAGAGCAGCCATACAGCCGGTACCTGCGCTAGTAACTGCTTGTCGATATATGTGATCTTGTACATCACCCGCCGCAAAAATACCGGGAATACTGGTGGCAGTCGCATTGCCTTTATTTCCACTTTGGGTAACGATATAGCCATTGTTCAAGTCTAATTGCCCATCAAACAAGCTGGTATTGGGTTTATGGCCGATAGCGATGAAAACGCCGTGTAAATTTAGTGTTTTTGTGTTGTTGTCTTGTGTGCTTTTGATGCGCATTCCCGTTACACCTGAGCTGTCACCCAACACTTCATCAAGTGTATGATTGAGTTCCAGCGTAATGTTGCCATTTTTGACTCTACCCATTAGCTTATCAATGAGTATTTTTTCTGAACGGAACGTATCACGCCGATGGACTATGGTCACTTTCTTGGCGATGTTAGAGAGATAGAGTGCTTCCTCCACGGCGGTGTTCCCGCCGCCAATTACGGCAACATCCTGGCCTTTGTAAAAAAAGCCATCACATGTTGCGCAACCAGATACGCCTCGCCCCATAAATGCCTCCTCAGAAGGTAGGCCTAAATATTGTGCCGATGCACCGGTAGCGAGTATTAATGCATCGCAAGTATAGCTTCCCTGGTCACCCGTCAAAGTAAACGGGTTTTTGGTCAATTCAGCGGTGTGAATGTGATCAAAAATAATCTTGGTATTAAAGCGCTCGGCATGTTTCTGGAAGCGCTCCATCAATTCCGGGCCTTGAACACCCATGGCATCTGCAGGCCAATTATCAACGTCTGTTGTTGTCATCAGTTGGCCGCCTTGTTCCAATCCTGTGATAACAACCGGATTCAAATTCGCACGGGCGGCATAGACAGCAGCGGTATAGCCAGCGGGGCCGGAACCAAGGATAAGTAGTGGGCAATGTTTAGATGTC
>JAJFJG010000093.1 GCA_021774265.1 Nitrosomonas sp. | reverse complement strand
TAGCCCACGCAAACCAAAGACTAAGCCGTCCTATGAGGTGGTTAATGACCGCGAAGAACAAGATGACGAGCCATCAGCCAAAGCGGCAATGCAAGTCGTTGAAGTGACTCAGCCGGGAGTCGACACGGAAGCTCGCTGGGTCAAGAAGGGCGGCAAATCAGTATTTGGCTATAAACAACACACCATCGTTGATGACAACGGTTTGGTGATGGCGGTAGAAACCACAGCCGCGAATCAGCATGACAGCAAGCCGATGTTGGATTTGCTCGATAAAGCCGCAATCAAACCCAACACACGGGTACACGCTGACAAAGCTGTAAAGAATAAACCACTAACTCAGCGACAATTGCAACGCAATTGCCTGATTACAAAACCCCGTTACGTTGTGGAGCGTACTTTTGGCAGTCAAGCACGTTGGTTTGGAAGCAAGGTTCTACGTTACCAAGGTCTGGCCAAGGCACATACTTGGCACATTTTGCAGGCTATGGCATATAACCTAAAAAGATTGCCTAAATTATTCATACAAAGTTTAGAAAAACAGGAAACGTGCGTCTTTTAAGCAGCAAATGGCAATAAGAGATGATATTTATTCAGTTTATTTGATTAAAATCGGCTGAAAATACGAAATTTGCAGTAAAAAACTGCATTATCTCAGGCTTAAACCTTAACGAGCGTGTTTTGCAAAGGTCTCTTAGTAACTGAGAGGGGGGTTAACTCAACCCCAATTTTCTACTAAAACTTACTGGGGAGGGAGCATGCGTGAATTTCACGGGAAGCGTAAATATTTTAAACTTATTGTAGGCTAATGGGTGCGCGTCGTGAGTTCGAAAGTCTATAATTCTGAGCATTCAGCTTGAAATTTCAAATGTGCCATTGAGGGCTATGGCTGTCATAAAGTTGGTGTTGCCAAGTTAAGTAAATTTGCATAAAAACTAGTCAATTCGACAGTAGGCATAACTAATTTGTCATTTATCTGTAAGCGTCCAACGCCACCATTTATCAATTGCTCTGCTTTAGCATTTCAATGGAATCAGGCGGCAACCGTAGCAACTCGTCAATTCGGCTGTTAGGCTACGTGGATAACTTTATTAGGTTTTTTAGCTAAGATGGATTCAGACTATTGAGTTGGACAGTGCCGAGCAAGGTTTGAATGGCTGCTGCATGTTGACCGGCACGCTCTGACCCCGAGAGCGAGAGGACCTTAAGATTAGCCCTCATTTTGTTCCTCTCGTTTTGCTTTTTTGTCTGCTTGCTTAATGGCTTGGGTTTCGGTGGGTGTTGGTTTACAGCCATTGTTCTGGCCTAAGGTCAAATAAGGACGCAGGATTGGTTCCATACCTTTAAGTACTTGTACTGGCAGGGCAGAGGTAAAACGAAAAGAGTCTGATTTACTGCCCTGTACATAGGCGGTTAAGGTGCCAAAGTGGTTTTCACCCAAGAAAAATACGAAGGTGGCAGTACGGCTACGAGCTTGGGAAGAAGTTACATGTCCAGAGCGACTGATCGTTTCAAAACGGTTATCTCCGGTTCCGGTTTTTCCGCCCAGAGCTATTGGTGTGCCTTCCTTCTGGTCGAAACTGCCTAGCAGGCGTCGGGCGGTACCGCTTTCTACTACTTGAGTTAGTGCGTTGCGTAGGCTGGTTGCTACCTCTGAATGCATTACTTTCTGACCATACGTCAGATCCCTAACGAGTTTAGTTTCATAAGGAGTGCCTTTGGCAAAATGCAGGCCATCTATACGTACGGTTGGTTGGCGAATGCCGTCGTTAAGAATAGTGCCTATTAGTTCAGCCAGAGCCGTAGGTTTGTCGCCTGAGCTGCCAAGTGCAGTAGCCAGGGAAGGCACAAGGTGATCGAAGGGAAAACCCACTCGCTGCCAGCGTTGATGGATATCGAGAAAGGCCTCAACCTCTAGCATGATATTTAAGCGACGATCTCGAGCACTGCGATGGCGGGTTTTGAACAGCCAGCCATACACTTCCTGACGTTGGTCTTTACTGGCCAAAGCCACCTCTCTGAAGGTCGTTTCTGGATGACTTTGCAAATGGCCGAGTAGCCATAGCTCCAACGGATGCACGCGAGCAATATAGCCTTGATCAGTTAGATTATATGCGCCAGGTCTATAGCGATCGTAAAGCTTAGCAACGTATTTGTCAGAGAGGAGTTCTTGTGGCTTCTGCTGACGCAGAAAAGAAGCAAAGGTATCTATGTCCGCATTGGGCATCAGATAGCGATGCACACTTGCCAGTCTGACCGAAGTAGCACGTAGGCCATCAATGAAAATTTCAAGACGTGCTTGCTCATCTTTATCCTGGTATTTTCGCCAGAAGCGTCGTAAAAATACTAGACCCTCCCGGTCAGCAAAACGACTCAGATATTCTTGTCGACGGGGATCTTGATCGTTTTTTAAAAGCTGAGTGCGATTTTTATTCAGGTAGATGCTATAACGGACTATGTCACGCATCAAGCGAACAAAGGGCAGGTTAATAGATTCTCGCAACGCTTCAATCAAGGTTGGATTACGATTATTGTCTTCTTTACGAAAATTTTGGAAGGTATGCATACCGCCACCAGTAAAAAAGCGTTCACTATTATTAGCGGAGTAGCGTCTTTCGAGGGCTGATTGCAGCACGGAGGTTAGGTTGCGATCCGGAAAACGAAGAAGGTAATCAACGGTCCAACGACTTAGTAGATCTTGCCGATCAAAATCGAGTTGACGTAATTCTTCATTGCTATGGTTGACATAGCGATGATATAGCTCGGCGATGATTTCTAGATAGGTGGTAAGTACCCGGAGTTTGGCGGTCGATCCAAGTTCCAGCTTGCTGCCCTCGTTGATATCGAAAGGTTGGCCGGTGTTGTCTGTCTGCACCCTGACCTTTGCTTGGTGCTGGTCTCGTTCAAACAGGGTAAAACTATAATTCACATTTTGTGTTTTTTCTGCTGTTAACAAGCGCTCACCGAGCAGACCGATATCTTTTGCAAAGTCTGGCTCGGCCAGCCGATAAAGATATTGCGTAACTTGCTGCTGCAGATCATGTTGAAGAGTGGTTGAAACCGATAAATCGAGGCGGTCGAGATCATACATTGAATACCCCAGTAGGTGACTTAGCCGGTTACGAGCGACTTGTGAGCCCTTGTCGTTATCGACCATGATTACCGCAGAATCTTCTTGGAAATCTCGGAAGGTTAGTTGTTGTGCTAGTGCTGCATCTCTTAGCTGCGGGTTAATCAGCCCTTCTTGAGCGAGAAGACGCAGATAGCTGTCGGTGAGGGTAGACAACTGTATTCGTCCGTGGGTCAGATAATAAGACGGCCGACGCTGAGCAATCATTAGCGATAGCACTTGGCGCAGTGCCAGCCCTTGTTCATCAAGGTCTTCACTCTGCTCATTATTTTTTGCCAGCAAGCGGGAAACGTTATTAAAGTCAGCTCCGTACCAGACCCAAAGGCCATCCCCGATACCGTTTACTTCGCCGTAGCCTGGGGCACCAGACAGGGGTACAGAATTTAGATAAGTGAGAACGATGTCTTGACGAGCGGTCAAGGTTTGTGGACCGTATTGATAGGCTCGCACACTAGCAGAAATCATCTGCCGCAGTTTTTCCTTGGCAGATAATGTCAGACCATTCGGCGAGTGGCGGTATTTTTCTAGCTGTGTGGCTAGTGTGCTGCCGCCGACTGAATCATCTTGCATTTCTAACGCTTTGCCGACCTGGGACAGGGCGGCTCTGATAAAGCGTGGCCAGTCAACCGCGGGATTGATTTTGGTATGCTGATTACTGAGTAAGCCTTTATTTTCGACAAACAGCAAGGCCTGTACAACCAAGGTGGGGATGTCGGTAAAATCAGAGTAACTCCGTTGCTGGAAACTGTTGCGATAGATGAGTTTGTCGTGGCAATCATTAATGACCAATCCAGCCTGGCTTTTTTCCGGGTAGGGCGTGAAAAAACCACGTTTGGAATAGTCTAGTAGTGCGGGGGAGAACTGTGCTTGCTGTTCAACGTTGAAATTACTCTGTTGTAATCGGTTGAGCAAGGTGGGCAGGGAGTTATAACCTAAACGTTTGTCGAAAGGGCCGGTTTCTGGGTAATGAATGGCAGTGCTGATGCCGGGTTCAACACTGTAGGTGAGGGTGCTAGCGTAACTTGAAATTGCCTGAGCCTGTAGACGGGATGTACTCATCTCATCGGCGATAAAAATTGTTACTACTACCAACAGAGTAAGCATCATCCAGAATAGCCGATGAAAGTGGGATTTTTGCTTGATTGGTTTGAGCTGGTCGGCCATGTGAATTTTTTCTTGCATGAAGCTCATGTCGGCTTACTCCATCTATTGGCAGTGTAAAGTTAAGTCAAACTGGACTGAATTTTTATCAAATCGGTATTCTGAAAGTAGAGAAACCAATGAATAACAAATTTGCACATTGACTAATTTTTTTTAAAATTTTCTTAACTTGGCAATGCTCGCCCCTCGCTTAGTTAATGCTCATGCCTATCACAATGATGGGGTGAGTGCTGGCTAGCATTCTATTTCTGAATGGAGGGAAAAAATATTGTACTGTAGTTCAGGTACTGCCAAGTTAGCTGTATCTAAACGACACTAACGGAAGAAAAATTCAGTGGCCCATGTAAATAATGATGTGAAACTGACCCACTTATCAGAAAAAAAGAGTCAAAGAAAAACGAAAAACGAAAAATGAGCCAAAAGAAGCGAAAAAGAGACAAGTCGACTTTAGTCTGCCAATCGGATGGGATTTTGCTGTGTTGCTAAATCAATGATAGCTCGGGGTGATGGTCATATTGACTAGGCATCGTGCCAAATATTATCTTGTTGTGTGGCAAGGAATGAACGTGGGCTGTTAACTTTTGATATTAAGAGTGGGTATAAAAAACCCGGATAACCTTAGTTGCTATGGTCTCCGGAGTTTTTGTTGGACGGCGGAATCGAACCTGCGTTCTTTTCAGTTGAATCAATTATTTAGTTTTCACCTATATTGTTTTCGTGTCATTCTAAGCATGTTTAAAACGTTTTATAACTGATTCAGTTTAAACTTATTTACGGATGCTTCCAAGTATACTGTTAGTAATAATAATCAGTTAGTTATTGTTGCTGAAGAGACATCAACGATCTGATAGCTTGTTACTTATGTATTCGCAGCCCTCCGTGTTACTTGAGCGGTGGAATCCGAATCGTGTGTTTGTACTTTATATTCAGAATTTTTCATTCTAAAGTTAATTAAGAAATAATGAGTTAGGAAAAATTAGCTATGTTATACGACATTTTATTCTAAATTATAGTCGATGACCCGAGACAACAAGACTTTCGGTGAAGGTGATCCAAACTGGGCAAATGCATGTGTAGGAGACAACAGATTACCTGGATATTGGGATTACGCAACCGGGTTTTCCAGAGCCGCCAATCTTTTGATAGACACAGTACTTCAAGATAGAAGCACTATATATTCCGTTGATGTGGAAACTATTCAACGCTGTTTTTCCCAGAACTCTGGTAAGTTTTGCACGCTGATTAACATATAGATCGGGAACCCTATTTTTTTGCGTAGAGAAAAGGTTTTTTTTCTAAATACAATACTAAAATATTGTTCTTTAATCAGTCACAGGCTAGTATTGGTTTAAAGCCATCGCATTCATGCGGCAACTTTAAAAACCATGTTTTGACATGGTTTAATTTTAGATTGTAGTACTACCTTTATAAAAAACACAATTATTATAAGGAAATAGAACATGAAAAAGATCTATATTAATCTGTTTTTAGTGTCAATACTATTGCTCAGTTCAAGCACGATAGTATTTGCTTCAAGTGAATTGAAATTCGAAGCAGGTTTAAGCGGCGCGCAAGAGGTTACTGATCCAGAAGGCGGCGTTGTTACTGATACTGTCGGCACAATTGAAGTCGAATTTGATAAGGCTTTAACCAATGTGAAATTTCGTATTGATGTGAGTAGCGGCATCGGAATCACACAAGCACATTTTCACTGTGCGTCTGCAGGTGTAAACGGACCTGTAGTAGCCTTCCTCTTCGGCCCTGTAGATCCGCCAGTGGATGTGAGTGATGGATCCATTGAAGTTGTCCTAGATAACAGTGATATCATATCGCCTGATACTATTGAAGCATGTGACGTACCACTCAATAATATTGCTTCTCTGGCTTTCGCAATGCGTGCAGGAAAAATCTATACGAATGTACATAGCACAGCTTTCCCTGCCGGCGTGATTCGAGGACAATTATTAGAAAGTAAAGACGAAGACGACGGCTTGAATCAACTGTAAGGGAATGATGAGGTGGCTGTATCTAGACATTTTTTGAGAAATACTGGATTACGTAGGACTCAATAATATTTCTCCCAACAACTCTAGAGTCAGGTCTAGATAGGTAGCCTACTTATCTAGACCTGACTCTCTCTGGTATGTGGTATGTGTTTGTTTGTGCCAAATTTACCTCTTTTTTAAGACAAAACACAAAACGTTGCAAACATGGTTCTGTCGCATTAAGCAAACTGACCTCATAGTCTTGTAGACTATCATGATTGAGATAAATGGTTAGATTACATGCTTGATGTGAAAGGAATGCGGTTTCCGCTTGAGATAATTCTGGTTTGTGTCCGCTGGTACGCAGCGTACCCGTTAAGTTGTCGGCACCTGGAAGAAATGATGGAGGAGCGTGGTGTATCTGTAGACCATTCTACAGTTAGCCGTTGGGCGGTCCGGTTTCTACCATTGCTGGAAAAGATTTTCAAAAGTATAAGCGCCCGGTTGGCGGAAGTTGGCGGATGGACGAGACTTATATCAAGGTCAAAGGTACTTATAAATATCTCTACCGTGCTGTCGACAAAGAGGGAAACACCATTGAGACTTTTGCAAAAGCCCTGGCTAAAGATTTTTGAAGATTGATTACAAAGGATTAATTATTCAACTATCAGGGTTTTGCAAAAGTCTCCGTTATTTGCAGAGAAAAACAAAAAACACAATTATTAAACTTGTAAAGAACATTAATATATGGTTGCGTCGAGCGCATACCAAATACAAAATGATACTATATCTTATAAACCGTATGACTTCCGTAACGATATTCCATAATGCTCTCCTGCTTTCAGCAACATGCTACGTCGAAAATTTTAAAAGATAAATCTAACCGCCTTAAAGGCGGTGGTTTTAACCTTACTTTGGACTAATAAAAATAAAGATTTTGCTTATATAAAAATAAAGATTTTGCTTATATAAATAGTTGCGCTATATGTGGGAAGCTACGCTTACAGGACTTACAGGAAACCATAAGAAAAAAAGTCTTAGCTATGACATTTTACTGGTGCCCCGTTAACTTATAGTTGATTTTATCTTAAATAGCTGATTTAAAAAGAAAAGTAAACTCCAAGATCTGCCCGAGGCATGAAGGTTGTTTATTTTTTAGTTTCAATGACTTAACCCCTTTAACGGGACGGCAGTGATGACATTTTTATTAAATTTGAGATAAATAAGGCTAAATATGAAGTCTTTTATGAAATTCTTTGTTTTCTCGTTCAGCTCAATCCTGATTCTGATCTGGGGAAATCTTCCGTTAGTTCAGGCGCAATCGGTTTCTGCGGCGCTCATAAAAGTTAGATCTCTTGATATTGAGGACAGTTTTACTGCGGAGTTTTTTCGCGAAAAAAATTCCGGTCTACTCAGCGCGGGCAACATGGTGGCGTTTCCGCCCGGCGCGAATACCCTGCTCAAGTTTGACGACGACCAAGCAGCAGGGAGCAACAGCCTCACGGCTGTCACACCACCTAGAAGTAAAGAGGATGGAATTACTCTAACGCCGCTTGAGACTGGTGACCCGATCAACACGGCTTTTGACAGTCAAAACTCGGGTGCGAAAGGCTTTGGCCTACTCCGTTTGTTCGTGGTTGACGAAGGCGGCGACCAATTAACTGCATTTAAGGGAGGAACGCAGAATGAGTTGATTACGAAAGGCAACGGGAGCCTCGGTGTCAACGTAAGAAAACTTGAAGACCTTGGTGTCACCAATCCCCAAGGCACAACTTTGAATCCGAGTATTGGCACGCTTTATTTCTTGAATGGAAATGGGTCGAGTCTTATCGTTCTCACCCCTCAAATCGGGCAAAAATTTGCCGACGCAGTTTCTTCCTCGGTTGATCTTCCCGGTGGCCTGGGCGTTCTGCGTGGTCTAGCCTTCAATCCTGGGGACGGCCATCTTTATGTGATGAACGAGGAGGGAAATAGGCTGTTCAAATTAACCGTGGATGGTGATATTGTTACGGCTCTCGATGTCCCTGTTCTTGGTAAGCTACAGGGTATGGTTTTCGCGCCCAGTCTGGACTCAACCGATCATCCTGACGTACATCATCTTTTTCTAGCAACTTCTGGTCCAATGAACAGGGGCGATGTTACCGAGTATGCGATTCCTGGCTCCAATAGTCCAATAGCTAACTTCCATGAAGAATTATTACCATGATTATTAAAAATAATAGCATGCTACTCTGCATCCTAGGTTTTATTCTCTTGTTGTTCCCGCAACCCCGTCTGTTTGCTGTGGATGTGGTGGGCACCCTGGTCAATACCGTGGAAACGTCATGCTATACGAACCCTAACTGCCCCGCCCCAAACACGACAAACCCAGGTGCCATTGGTAGTCCCGACCCGTCTGGTCTCACTTACTTAAGTGCGGGTCCAAGTGCTGGCCGCCTACTTATGAGCGATGGGGAGGTCGAGGAAATGCCCTGGTTGTGGGACAACCAGGGTGTCAATGCATTTGAAATGACCTTGGCCGGCGACCTTACGAACAGTTCGGATATTTCGACCCTTTCGGTTACCACAACTGTTTCCGACGAGCCGAACGGGATGGCCTTTAATCCAAACAACTCACATGTTTTTATATCTGACGACCTTCTAAGACAGATCTTCGAAATCGATCTGGGAGCTGACGGGCTGTTGGGCACCGCCGATGATACGATTGTCGCTACGATAAGTACCAACACTTTCGGTTCCGGAGATCCAGAAGGTCTCGCTTACGATCCCATAGAAGGTGCCATCTATATTGCAGATGGGGTCGACTCCGAGATTTACAAACTCCTGCCCGGGCCAAATGGTCAGTTCGATGGTGTTCCAGCTGACGGTGGTGATGACATAGTGACCAGTTTCGATACCTTGTCCCTCGGCGTCTCTGATCCGGAAGGTATCGCATGGGACCCAGCTACCGGGAATCTCTACATTGTTGGTGTCCCCGCTACCAGGGTTGCTGAAGTCACCACGGCAGGCGCTTTGGTGCGTATGATTGATATTTCCTCGGCTAATGCCATTAAGCCCGCCGGTCTCGCCTTGGGACCATGGAGCGGTGTGAACTCGGATCCCAATCCGGGTGTGCTGAATCTTTACATTGTTGATCGGGGCGTGGATAATAGTGCGGGCCCCGATTATGACCCCTTCGAAAACGACGGTAAGCTTTATGAGTTTTCAATACCGGAGGGGTCGCCAGTGAGCGCGTCTGCCGGACCGGATCAAACCATTGTATTTTCTGCCAGTTGCGGCGGCTCTTCAATGGCACCATGTGCGACACTTATTGGGACAGTGACCCCCTCTCAGGCTGCCATTACCTGGAGCGTAGTCAGTGGTCCTGGACAAGTGATTTTCGAAAATCAAAATTCAGCCGAAACCACAGCAAGTTTTGGCACAGATGGGCTTTATGTTTTGCGCATCACGGCTGACGATTCAGGGCTTTCCTCCAGTGATGATGTGCAAATCACCGTGTTGCCTCCGATACCGTTGACGAACGTCTTTGTGTCGACCGATACTAATAGCGGGACTGTAGGAGGGGTCTCTTTCGGTCGCGAGGATATACTCCGCTATGATGTCGCTACCGACGCCTGGTTTGTCCATTTCGACGGATCTAATGTCGGGTTGGACGAAGACATTAACGGCTTTCACATTTTGGCGGACGGAAGCATTCTGTTCACCATGCGGGGAACCGCTGTACTGCCTGATGTGGGATTTGTCGACACGATGGACATTGTCCGGTTTATACCTACTACCTTAGGTGAGAATAATACTGCGGGTTTCTTCGAGCTGTACTTCAAAGGATCGAACGTTGGTTTGGGTCCCAGCTCGCAAGTCAGCGTTGAAGGAATCAATGCCCTCGGTTTTCTTTCGGATGGACGGCTGGTTGTTAGCACTAGCGGCAGCTTTTCCGTTTCCGGTGTTTCCGGAAAAGATGAAGACCTTATTGCTTTCACGGCCACTTCCTTGGGTGAGGCCACTAGCGGAACCTGGGAGTTTTATTTCGACGGAACGGACGTGGCGCTAGGAGATGGCGGCAATGACGAAGAATTGGAAGGCGTTTTTATTGATAACAATGGCGATATCTTTTTAACTACCAAGGGTGATTTCTCCGTGCCTGGCTTGAGTGGTGATAGTGCCGATATTATTCGATGTATTCCACTATCAACTGGATCTACCACTGCCTGCACCTATGACCTCGTCTGGAGTGGTTCCTCCCATGGGCTGCTCGGCCACAGAGTGAATGGAATCCAACTGGTTAGTGGGGTCGCAAATAGTGTTCCGGCCGTGGCGATCAGCGCGCCGGCCGATAACTCGTCGTTTACATCAGGAACATCGATTGAGTTCACCGGTACGGCGTCTGATGCCGAGGATGGGGATCTGACTGGATCGCTAGCCTGGAGTTCGTCCCTCGACGGCCCCCTGGTGGGAAATGGCGGTACTATTACTAACTCCAGTCTGAGCGTAGGAACCCATGTCATCAAGGCAGCGGCGACCGACAGTGGCGGTTTTACGGGTGAGGACTTCATCAGTGTAACTATCAGTGTCGGCGGCGGAGGGCCGACCAATACAACGCCGGCCGTAACAATCGGCGCGCCAGCCGATAACTCGTCGTTTATACTAGGAGAATCGATAGCGTTCACCGGTACGGCGTCTGATACCGAGGACGGGGATCTGACGGGATCGCTGGTCTGGAGTTCGTCCCTCGACGGCGCTCTGGGTAATGGTGGTACTGTTAACAGCTCCAGTCTGAGCGTGGGAACCCATGTCATCACGGCGATGGTAACTGACAGCGGTGGCCTTGATGGCTCGAATACTATCAGCGTAACTATCAGTTCCGCCCCTCTGAATACAACACCGACCGTAATGATCGGCGCGCCAGCCGATAACTCGTCGTTTACACCAGGAGAATTGATAGTGTTCACCGGTACGGCGTCTGATACCGAGGACGGGGATCTGACGGGATCGCTGGTCTGGAGTTCGTCCCGCGACGGTGCCCTGGGTAATGGCAGTACTGTTAACAGCTCCAGCCTGAGCGTGGGAACCCATGTCATTACGGCGACGGTAACTGACAGCGGTGGCCTTGATGGCTCGAATACTATCAGCATAACTATTAGTTCCACCTCCTCGTCATTGCCGACAGGTATTTTCGTGTCGACCGATACTAATAGCGGCACTGTAGGAGGTGTCTCCTTCGGTCGCGAGGATATACTCCGCTATGATGTCGCTACCGACGCCTGGTTTGTCCATTTCGACGGATCTGATGTCGGGGTGGACGGCGAAGACATTAACGGCTTTCACATCATGGCGGACGGAAGCATTCTGTTCACCATGCGGGGAACCGCTGTATTGCCTGATGTGGGATCTGTCGACACGATGGACATTGTCCGGTTCGTACCTACCACCTTAGGTGAGAATAATACTGCGGGTGTCTTCGAGTTGTACTTCAAAGGATCGGACGTTGGTTTGGGTCCCAGCTCGCAAGTCAGCGCCGAAAGAATCAATGCTCTCAGCGTTCTTTCGGATGGGCGGCTGATTGTTAGCACTAGTGGAAGTTTTGCCGTCCCCGGTGTTTCCGGAAAAGATGAAGACCTCATTGCTTTCACGGCCACTTCCTTGGGCGAGGTCACTAGCGGCACCTGGGAGATTTATTTCGATGGTTCGGACGTGGCGCTCAGAGATGGCGGCAATGGCGAAGAATTGGAAGGCGTCTCGATTAGTGATAATGGCGATATCTTTTTAACTACTAAGGGCGCTTTCTCCGTGCCAGGCCTAAGTGGTGATGGTGCCGATATTCTTCGATGTACTCCACAATCAACTGGATCTACCACTACCTGCACCTATGACCTCTTCTGGAGTGGTTCCGAGCATGGACTAGCCGGCCACAGCTTGAATGGGGTTCAGGTAGTTCAATGAGTAGGAGTAAGGAAGTATTCCAACCGTTTCGATATCCGCGCCCCGGCCGATAATTCATCGCTAAGACTATAGGAGGATCGATTGCGTTCATCGGTGCGGCGTAGATTCCGACCAGACAATTCTGTCCATTGCCAGCAATTCTAATAAAAGCAGTCCACCGGCTTTGCCGGTGGACTATAGATGTTTAAAATTCCGGGATTCATCGGCAATCACCTTAATCTGTGAGCCGCCTAAAGTTCATTAGAAGACGAAACAACCAATGAATGGACACAGTTTAAGTGATACGGCTTGGGATTGTAAGTGCCATGATAGAACAGATACAAAAAACGATTCTATTAAAAACTTTAATGGCTATGTTAGCGTTAATGATTGGTGTATAGTAATGGTATAGCAATCAATGAGATAGGAGGTTCCGTGAAGAGCGGAAATTTTCAGGCTTTAACCTCAGAGATCACGCATCTGACACCACACCAACGCAACATTTTGTCAGATCGCTTGCGCGAGGTTGAACATGCATCCGTGTCACGCACCCTAATTGAGGAGTGCTTACCGAACAAGCCACTATGCCCCAGATGTGGCAAATAATGCATTGTTCGCTGAGGCTTGCAGCCAGACATAATACGACCTCGTTTCGCTGGTGGCATCGCTTTTTGGCCGAGCCAGGCATGCATAACCCGAACAGTTAAAAAGCATTGTAGAGGCTGACGAAACTTTTTTTCGCGAGTCCTTTAAGGGTAAGCGGGATGGCATAATTCGTCCAGCCCGAAAGCGTGGCACACCAGCATCGAAGAGAGGTCTGTCTGCAGAGCAGGTTCCCGTATTGGTCTGCCGTGACCGATCTGGCTGCTGGCATACGTGTGGTTGCCAAGGTTTATCACGTACAAAACGTCAATGCCTATCGACTCAAGAACTGGATGCATCGCTTTCATGGCGTGGCAACACGTTACCTGTCCAGCTATCTTGGCTGGCGACGCATTTTAGATGAAGCCAAAGACACTTTGACACCAACGGATATTATATTTTACGCGCTTCTTTGGGCGTTTGGAGGTATCAACAATTAACGCGAACATAGCCATTTTAATTGCTTTATATATACTTACGTTAAGCTGGAATTCGCTCTTCAGGATTGAACCAGGCTTCACTATATCATTTACTTTAAGTATAGCAATGCTAATGCTTTCGTTTTCTGTTCTGATAATGTATGCCAGTAACTTGAAACTACCTGCATCTGTTATTGTTCGACAATATACATTTAAAAGAGATGCGTATATAAGGGATACAATTCTACTTGTTCTATTAATTTCATTCCTAATTTCGGCACTAATAAATACTCATAACGCAGTATTCTCAAGACTCGCAATATTTGCTCTTGTTTTGATAGGTTTCTTTTCGTTACGTATATTGCTTATCTTTTCAAAATTAAGTGTCCACGATGTCTTGCGACTTAACGCGATTGGTATTTATTTTATTGTTATTCTTGTCAATATTGATTATATAGCTTACCATTTTATGAGTTTAGACATACAAGAAAGCATACCAGCAAGTAGGGAGAGAACAGCAACTTTTGGTCAAGGTGAATATCGCAGGTCTTACGGATTATCAACAGAACCAACCATTATAGCATTTTACTTTAATACTCTAGGTCCATTGGCGTTGTATTATATTTTCAATTCAACCAGTTCTATAATATATAAAACTGTGATGATTTTTTTATTTTTTTTAGCATTCATATTTACTTTTTCACCAACTATTGTTTTTCTTGTTACAGCAAGTATATTGGTATTCGGATATCAGTTACTACTTAAGCGGGATCTTGCTAACCAAATGAAAATGGTTAGGGTTAAAAGAATGCACGTATCTTTTATTTTAATAATTTCGCTTATATCTCTGTCACTTGGTGATTATGTAATGCGTGGTTTAAATGTACTTTCGCCACTAGGCAATAAACTCACTTTGCAATCGCACGATAGCGGGGAAAGATCTGTGCGTAGAGGTGAGCGTTGGTCGGAGTCGTTTTCACAAATTTCTGATTTTGATACTGTTTCGTTATTATTTGGTAAAGGAATTGGGTACTTTTCGAGCCAGGATCTGGCTAGTCCAGTAAATTGGTACCTAATGCTAACTTATGAAGCCGGTATTGTCGGTCTTATTGTATTCATATTGTTTCTTGTCCTTAGTGCTCTTGCAATTAATAGAAGTAAGGTTCTGGAAAGGAATGCATATTTAATTGGGCTTATCGCAGGGACATTGCACCTAGCAACAAATTCATTATATTGGCTTCCATTTATATGGACGCTTTTAACTATTTTTATTTACGCCGAATTGAAGCAAAATTATGGACGGGTTTGATAATAACGAGAATAGCTTCAAGATATTAAATATGGTTCGCAGTGTTGGGCATACATCTATGCCATGGAATGATTTATACGGAACTGCGCGTGCCCAAGTGCCTGGCCTCATGTATCCTCCGCTCGTCATTAAGCCAGAGATTCGTGGTATCCAACGATTGCTGGCACCTTGTAACGGAGTTGAGCGACAATATTTTGCAGCTAATCTCGCGAGCGTATTTCGGCACATATGGCGGCTAAACCGGGCTTGTATCAATAAAAGAAAAAAACTTGTATTGCACGTACATAATCCAAGCTTAGCGTGGATTGTGTTATTAGTGCGGATATCTATGCCGTCAGTGATCGTTGTTGCAAATCTTCACAATGAATGGAGCTGCTTTAATTCATTTCAACGGTTGTCATTGTTTGTTATGTCCATGATTTCACGCAAAATGATATGTGTCAGCGAGGCTATAAGCTACACCATACCCAAATATATTCAAAAATATCTGCGCAATAAAAATGCGCTTACATATATCCGAAATGGAATTCGTAGTGGTGTGCTGGCTCACAAATACCCTATCGAACAGCTTCCTTTACAAAGAAGAGCAGATGTAATAGTCATTGCTCGAATGGTTCCCCAGAAAAACATAAAATTGATTATAAAAGTTTTCTCAATGTTGAAAAACGCTAATAAATTAGTTTGGTTTGGTGATGGTGTACAAAAAAATGAACTTGAAAAGATTATGAGCTGCTATGATGTAAAGGAACGTGTTGTTCTATGCGGTGTTCAGCCTCGAGATATAGTCTTTAAAGCATTATCAGAGTCCTGTGCGTATTTGTCGTGCTCATTATGGGAAGGCATTGGTGTTGCTAATCTCGAAGCTGCAGCTATGGGATGCAGGCCATTTCTTTCAAATATTGCCCCGCATAATGAAATAGCTGAACGACTTAACCTTGATACTTTTCCTCTAGAAGATCCTGTGCCATGGGTTGAGGCAATAGATAGTCATCTCGATAATGTCGCAGCAGTTGAAGGTGAGAACAGCAAACAACTTGCGTCATGTACAAGAGAAAGATTCGACCTCGATAATACTGTTCGCTCTTATATTTCAATATATGTCAATCTGACAAAATGATGGTTCATCCGGCAAGTGCGTACTTTGCGGTGAAAAAGAATGTTGAAAAAAGTGGACTTAAGGTTGAAATTGTCTCTGGATTTTTACCATCTCAGCAAAAGACATCATGTCAGCTCTCTCCATCATCATCATCTGGACTTTGCGAATCATGTGCATTAGTTCGATGCCAGTCAAAATGTTTTTAGCTGATTGACAAGATTTGAATCCGAGCATTGGCTTCGTTATTTGCTTCACTGCTCGATGGTCTTGTTCCACAATATTATAG
>JAJFJG010000092.1 GCA_021774265.1 Nitrosomonas sp. | reverse complement strand
AATGTCATCTTCATCTCTTAAGCGCCGCGCTAATCTGACCTCTTCATCCTGCGAAAGTATAGGAAATACATTGGCAGATTGTGTGTAGTTTTCAATGCTTGCGCCCATTGATGGCAATGTTAAAGCAAAAGTCATAATGTGTTCTCCTTATCTCAATGCTACGCCTGCTCGTCGATAATCTATGTGAGCATTTTAGCACTCTGCTAATGAGAGTGCCAATATAACCGGAAGGTTCCCCGGAAGAAGTAAACAGATAGGGGTTATTTAGGCTCTATTTTCCAAAGATAACTAGCGACTGACATACGAGCACCAAGCCATCCTAGCCATGAAGAAAAGAACAATAGGCTAATACTGTCTTTAAGATCAAGGTGTTCTAACTGAAAATTAGATGTATAAAGCTCGGCGAGATCAGCGAGTTCGTCATTCATCGTTTGAACACCAATAACTATGATTAACCATGCGGTTAATCCGCCAGCTAGCCCTTGAAGTGCGCCAAAATATAGGAATGGGCGTTGTATAAAACCATCGGTTGCGCCGATGAGCTTTGAAACTTCAATTTCTTCCCGTTTAGTGAGAATCTGTAAGCGAATGGTATTAAAGATGACTATCACTAAGGCGACGCTGAGCAATGTGGCTAACATGGCAACGGCAAGTCGGCCAATATTTAGCATAGCATCTAATCGTTTGGCCCAATCTGAGTCAAACTGAACATATTCGACTCCTGGCCAGTCTTGCATGGTGGTGCGTAGTTTTTCTAGTTCATTTGCTGGAGCATGTTGGCTGGTAACAATAAAGGCATGTGGCAATGGATTGTCGCCAATATTACCGATGACACGTGCTAGGTCACTATTTTGTGCGAGTTGTTTTAAGGCTTGGTCTTTGGGAATAAACTTAAAGCTATCAATTAGCGCTTGTTCTTCTAGTTTTTTTTTGATTGCAAGCGCTTGGTTTTTGTTGGTGTTAAGTTTGAGAAACAAGCTTAATTGCGGTGTGCTGCCAGTAGTTGCAGAATGAAGCTGTATATTTTCCAGCAAGGTGTAAACACCGACGGGTAAACTGAAAGCAGTGCCGATGACAATAATGCTGAGCGCGTTTGTGAAAGGTGTGTGTATAAAATGTTTGAGTGTTAGGGTAAAAGCCTGCCAGTGTTGCGTTAACCATGCGTTCATATGGCAAGTTGCCCTTGGTTGAGCGCCAGGGTGCGGTATGGTGTGTCTTGCAATAAATTTTTATCATGTGTGGCGATTAAAATCGTGACACCCACTTGATGAAAAGAGGCGAACATATCCATGATGCCTCTTGCGTAATCCACATCAAGGTTTCCTGTCGGCTCATCGGCAATCAAAATTGATGGGCGATGAACCACTGCACGTGCAATACATAGCCGTTGTCTCTCACCTCCGGAGAGTGTAATAGGTCGCGCTTTTTCTCTTTTCAATAGCCCAACCTTATCAAGTGCTGCACGGACACGTCTAGCAGCCATTGCGGTATTAAAATTGCTGATTTGCAACGGGAGCATGACGTTATCAAACACATTGCGATCAAATAGAATTTTGTGGTCTTGAAAAACCAGCCCAATATTTCTGCGCAAGAAAGGAATCGCGCTTTTTTTGAGTTTGCTGATATTTTGCCCGTTCACGGTAATGTTGCCAGATGTTGGGCGTTCGATGGCGGCAATGAGTTTGAGTAGGGTGCTTTTACCGGCACCAGAGTGCCCGGTGATATAGACCATCTCGCCGGACTCAATGGTGAAGGCAATATTTTTTAACGCATCGAAACCATCTGGAAAGCGTTTGTAGACGTTATTAAAACTAATCATGATGTTAGTAAGTCATCCTAGTCAAATAAAGCTTCCACAAAATCTCTCGCATTAAATGGTCTTAGATCATCAATGCCTTCACCTACTCCAATAAAGCGTAATGCTGGGGGGTTATCGGGATATTGTCCAGCAATGGCGGCAATAACGCCACCTTTGGCAGTTCCATCGAGTTTGGTCAATACTAAACCCGTCACGTCTAATGCCTCATCAAATGCCTTAACTTGCGTAACTGCATTTTGTCCTGTATTCGCATCTAAAACCAACAATACTTCATGTGGTGCGTCTGGCATGGCTTTGCCAATGACGCGTTTTACTTTCTTGATTTCTTCCATCAAATGTAACTGGGTGGTCAGTCGCCCTGCGGTATCGGCTAAAACAATATCAATCCCACGTGCTTTGGCTGAATTTACCGCATCAAATATGACTGCGGCGGGGTCACTTTTTGCGCCAGAGTCACTTTCTTGAGCGATCACTGTAATATCATTTCTTTCACCCCAAGCCATGAGTTGCTCACGTGCGGCTGCACGAAAGGTGTCACCAGCGGCGAGTAATACGGATTTACCTTGTAATTTGAAATAATTGGCTAATTTTCCAATTGAGGTTGTTTTTCCATCGCCATTAACTCCTGTGATCATAATGACAAAGGGTGTTTGTGTTGTGGTGTCTAGTGGTCTAGCCAGTGGATCTAATAATTCAACCAGTATATCCTGCAAAGCAATTTTTAATTCTGCAGCATCGGTTAAATTTTCTCGTTTAACGCGCTTGCGCAGATTTTCAAGCAATAAATTTGTTGCATCGACACCAGTATCGGATGTTAGTAATATGGTTTCAAGTTCTTCATAAAGATCTTCGTCAATCTTGCCGCCGCCAAATAAACCGGAGAGTTGATTGCCGAAATTTTGTCGTGCGCGTGACAGTCCTTGTCGCAGCCTGCTGGCAAAACCGGCAAGTTTAGGTTTGGGTTGTGTTTCTCCTGTGCTAACGGGTTCAGGAATGAGTGCTGCTTCTGTTTCTGGAATAACTTCCGGAATAGTTTCAGGAACAACTTCGGGTGCAGCTTCAGAAACGATTTCTGGTGTGACCTCTGATATGGCTTTTGGCTCTGCCTCGGCCTCAATTGTGTCTTCGGGAGGTAGTTCAGACTCCGCTGTTACTTCGGGTGTCGGTTTAACTGGTTTTTTTTTGGATTTAAAAAAATTAAACATTCTGGTAGGCTGTATGCTGTTAGGTTGGTTGCTAAGTTCGCAAACCTCAATTTTATTCTCTTTATTCAAACTTTGGTTGGTAAAAATGAAATCTGATCGTGGAAATGCCGTCTTTGTCTGTTTTTTTGTGGCTACCGTTTTGACAGTGATGTCATTAACAGTATTTGCCAATCCTTACGAATATACGCTTGATAATGGTCTGAAATTGATTGTTAAAGAGGATCATCGTTCACCTGTTGTGGTTTCACAACTTTGGTATAAAGCAGGCAGTATTGATGAATTAAATGGTGCAACCGGTGTTGCTCATGTCCTTGAACATATGATGTTTAAAGGCACGGAAAAAGTGCCAGATGGTGAGTTTTCCAAGAAAATTGCTGCTGCTGGCGGCCGGGATAATGCGTTTACTAGCCGTGATTACACTGTCTATCATCAACAACTGCATAAGCGTAACTTGCCGCTGGCCATGGAATTGGAATCTGATCGTATGCGCAATCTGATACTAACAGAGGTAGGTTTCGAGAAAGAAATCAATGTGGTAATGGAAGAGAGACGATTGCGTACCGACGATAAACCTCATTCACTGGTTTATGAAAAGATGCAAGCGGTAGCTTATCAAGCGCATCCTTATGGACGTCCGGTGATTGGTTGGATGAATGACCTAGAGAATATGACTGTGCAAGACGCACAGGAATGGTATGACCGCTGGTATGCGCCAAATAATACAATATTGGTAATTGTTGGTGATGTTGAGGTGCAAAAAGTGCTTGAGTTGGCAAAAAAATATTATGGTGGTATAGAGTCACGCTCCATTGCACCTATCACTTCACGTAAGCCTCAAATTGAGCCGCCCCAAGTCGGGGTTAAGCGATTAACCGTAAAAGCGCCCGCGCAATTAGCTTATCTGATGATGGGTTATCACACGCCAACGATACAAGATGTTGCTGCTGATTGGGAACCGTATGCACTTGAAATGCTGGAAAGTGTGTTGGATGGTAATGCTTCGGCACGACTTAACAAATCATTGGTGCGCAATAATCAAATTGCTAACTCAGTGAGTGCTAGTTATGTTGCTACAGCACGTGGCCCCAGCATGTTTTATCTTAGTGGGACGCCTAGCGAAGGAAAAACGGTTGTTGAGCTAGAGCAAGCATTGAACGATGAGATTAAGCGCCTTGTTGATGAGGGCGTGACAGAAGAGGAGTTGGCACGAGTTAGGGCTCAAGTTATTGCAGGCCATGTTTATCAGCAGGATTCAATTTTCTCACAAGCTATGCAAATTGGTCGCTTAGAAGGTATTGGGTTGTCTTATCGTAGTTTAGATATCATGATGGAAAAATTACAGGCAGTGACAACAGAGCAAGTGCGAGAAGTAGCAAAGAAATACTTGATAGATGATAGCTTGACAGTTGCTGTACTTGACCCACAACCACTGGAACAAAAACGTCCGACAAGCACGACCAGTGGATTGCGGCATTAATTCTATATAATTTTTGCGGCGCAATGAGCGCGTGGTCGAGTTCATGCCACACATTATTTAACAATAGACGTATTTACATATCTATTTTATCCTTGGGATCATACTCATGGGACACATTTAATTTTTCATATTAAGAGCGCTATCTGCGCTTTTAATACTTTCAGGTAGTGTTTGTTTTGCTGCGGTGCAGCCGCTTTAATAAGTTCGATAAAATGCTTGCAAATGGCCAAACTAATGCCTGTGTCTTCAATGGTTAAAGATGAAAAGGGTTGGTTATCTTGGACAGCCCCTTTAGATATATAATAGAGGTTAATTGACGCTTTCTAGAAAATCAGGCGCAATTTTTACCACTATTTTTTGCTTGATATATCGTCTTATCTGCTCTAGTCATGAGTGTTTCAATGTCTTTTCCATCTTGCGGAAATAAAGCAATACCAATGCTTGCACTCATTGAAATAATCAAATTGTTTTGTGTGATAATTTCATTAGACAATTGTTTCAACGGCTTATTGATAACATGATCGACTCGTTTGTGCTTTCAATTTTTGGTATAAAAGCAATAATAAATTCAACACCACTAAAGCGAATTAGCGCATCCTCTTTTCGTATTGTTGCTTGCATTCGATTTGAGACTTCAATAAATACCTTGTCTCTCACGAATAGACATATCTTAGACGCCGCCAGTACTTTATGGATTAAACGCACAAATCTATATTTAAAGTTTGGTCTCTCGGTAGCATTCTTGTTAAGTTAATTGACTTGTTCCATACTTATCAACTTGAATTGAAAGCTGCTGGCGTCAGTGAGTTTCATTAGTACATTGGTTACAATCGTTGTCGAGTCAATCATCACAGATGGAATAGTTAATGTGCCTTCAAGGGGTGAGTAAGTTGCACCATTTTCTGGAAGCAGTAGTATGGGTGTGACGCTGGAAGGATTAAGTTCAAAAACAATATTGGGACTATCTTCAATCAATCGTAGGCTAACATCCAATATTCCAACCGATCCAGCGTCTACAGCAAAGCTTAAAGTGTTATCACTGAAGACACCTGATGTGTTTGAGATATCAATAGCACTTATCACGACGGGTACTATTTGCGTGCCATCAGTACTGATAGTTGGTACTGCGGTTAATCCTTGATTAGAATCTAGGTTTGTTAAAGGCAAATTGCTAATAGCATCTATCATATTCATTCCGTCAAAAAGGACACGCCCGAATACAGTAAAGCCACCATTTTGGTTATCAAGGTTCGCAGAATTATCTGCAAGATTGACAAACCATTGGCTAGTTGCACTATCTGGGTTGCCAGAAACTTTTGCCATTGCGACCGTGCCGCGTATATTTGAGATTTTAAATTCGTTCACAATAGGCGGCAGTGTTTCAACAGGTGCAAGAGAGTTTCCTTCAGTATTATTGATAACCTTGAAGCCACCTGCCTGAATCACGAAATCAGGCTCGCTACGGTGAAAAATGCCATTAGTAAATGCTTCGTTGTTAATGTAGTCGTGAAAATTGGCGGTAGTTATGGGGGTTTGTGTTTCAAATAATTCGATGCAAAAATTACCTGTATTGGTATTAAAGCAGGCAACCGAATTGGCTTGTATCAATGGTGATAAAGAGAGCAAACTGGCAAAAAATACAGTTCTTAAATACGGTTGAGTAAAATGCATATCGGGTAGGCTCTAAGAGAAAGATTTAATTATACAAAACCTTTTGTATTTGAGTAAATGTTGGTGTGGTATCCTGAGCCATGTGTTACTGAATTTGGTTGTATGTTGATTTAAGAGGGTAGTAATAAGAAAATGCAGCGCCGAATCCCATCAATAGATATTACGCCAGCCCCTGGAAGCTACTCGTCGCTTCCCGATGATCAAACGCCATGGTTTAGATCGCGTCGTTTTGTCATTTTCGCCGTTTCATTTTTGCTATGTATTACTATTACGTTGAGCTATGTCTTTAGCCGCCCGGCAATTTATCAAAGCTCTGCCACATTATTAACTGTTGCCAAAACAGCCATTGATCAAGTAAGTGGCGATGCTGATATTCAGCATGTGGCGATTCAAAAACAGGTATTGCTAGGATCAGAATTACTAGCTGAGACTTCTCGGCGGCTTGAGATACCCGAAGTAAAAGTTACGGATATTCGACGGATGTTGGATGTCAGGGTGATAGAAGAAACTAATTTAGTTGAGATGATTGCTGAAGGGCCTGATGCAACTGTACTGCCTATGTTGATCAACACATGGATTGATGTTTATTTGGCGGCGAGAGCAGCAGAGATTATAAAACTAACTGGTAACACGACTCAGATTATTGAAGATGAACTCAGTGGTTTAAGTGAGAAAATAAATATTAAGCGAATTGAATTGGGTCGCTTTCGACAGAGCCACGATATCTCATCTATCGGGCGTGAAGAGAATGAGGCGTTGGCGCGTTTGAGTGGTTTAAATGAATCGTTGAATGTGGCTAATGATGAAGCAGTTAAAGCAAAGTCTCGGCTTGATTCAATCAATAAAGCCGTCTCTAGAGGACAGTCGGTTGTTCCTCAGGAAGATACACGGACGCTTAGTTTATTAGAGCAGCGTGCACAAGAATTGCGGGAAGAACTGGAAGAGTTGGATCGCCGCTATACACGTGAATATATGGAGTTGTCGCCTTCGTTAAAGGTTGTGCCAGAGAAACTGGCTGCACTAGAAGGTGAGATTAAACAATTGCGTCAGGGTGGTCAGAGTATTGTTTTGGCAGATGCAGAACAAGAATATAATGCCGCTCAACAGACTGTTCGTGCTATTCGTAATCAGCTTGATGAGCATAAATTAACGGCAGCGGAATTTACCACCCGTTTTACAGAGCATGATGCTTTGCAGGGTGACTTAGAAGCATTGGAATTGCTGTATCGCGAGACGCAAGAACGGCTAGTTCAGGTTAAAACGCGGTATGTTGGAAAATACCCGCAAGTGGATGTGATTGAGCGTGCTTTTTTACCAAGTGAGCCTATTCGACCCAATTATTGGTTGGATGCCATGATAGCCGTTATCGGTTCAATTTTATTTAGTCTATTTTGTGTTTGGATTAGTGAGTTTCTAATGCGTAAGGAGCAACCGGAGCCCGCTGTTAATCTATCGGGTATTCATTTATACCAAAGTGATGCGCCTGAGATGCTTAGCCATTCGCAACACCAAAATAAACTGGCTCAACAACAGCGATATGCATTGGAGAAACCAACGATAAGAGAAATTTCTAGTCAAGAGGTTGACGATCTTTTGCGCACAGCTAATGACAAAGCAAAATTGTTGATTGCATTGCTGCTGAGCGGTATGACTTTAGAAGAAATTACGATGATTCAAGACGATGATGTGGACAGTAATGAAGGCAAGTTGATGATTGCAGGTTCTTCTCCACGAAACATCCCATTAAATCATATTGTAAAATCTTTTTTTGTGGGTTTAGGTTGCCGTTTGACAAATCCGACGGGGGAGCCGTTAACGGGTGATGATCTTGCAGCTCTATTGGCGTGTACTGTTATTGATGCTGGTTTGACAGCACCTGAAGAATTAAATGCTACTTCATTGCGGCACACTTACATGATTTATCTAGTCAAACAAGGAGTCCGTTTGTCAGAGTTGGAAATGGTCATGGGTTATATTACCCCAACGGAACTTTCCAGTTATCGGATATATTCTCCATCAGGGCCTGGGCGTTCATTCACAGAAATCAATTTGTGTTTTCCAACTTTCAATAGGGCGGATTAAAATCTTTCGATTTGATATCCTTTAGCAGAAAGTTGGTTTAGTAGGCCGTCGTCACCGACTAAGTGTAGTATCCCCACTAAAACAAATATCGCTTTCTTAGTTTTAAATAAGGTTTCAATTTGTGGCATCCAAGCATTGTTTCTTTGGGTCAGTATTGTGTCATAGGTATTTGGGAAGTCGTTTTTTAGTGGGGTTAAAGCGACTTCTTTGAGCTTCTTTAAGTTTCCTTGTCGCCAAGCTGTTCTTAGGGTATTCCAGGTAGTTGGTAGTTTTTCTATATCACGTAAGGCGCGAGCAATAATTTCATCTTCTTTTCCTTCGCCCATTGATGAAATGAAAGACAATTGCTGTTCAGCTGTTTCAAATTGCCCTAATTGTTTGTTGTCTTTTATGGCTTTTGCACTAAAGAAGGCATCAACGCCTTTACCCATAATACCCAGTCGTTGTAATTCCATCATTGTTAATGTTATGGCGACCATGCTTGGTTTAAAGTTCATAAGAATGGCTATTGGTATGTCTCGACTGGCGCAATAGGTTTTCAATGCTTGGTAAGTTTTTTTACTTAAGACGCGACTGATGTCGCGCTCATCGGTATAGATTAATTCACTCATCATTGTCAACTGAAACGCGGGGTCTTGAATTTTTTGTATGTCAGATTCAAAAACTAGCTGCTCAGATTGCTCGTATGCTTTTTTGAACGCTGAAGGTAAAGGATAGTCAGCGGGTGTTAATAAATGGATGGTGCCACCGATAATTAATTGATGGCCATTTTTTTCTATTGTCCATATGGGAGCATTTGAATAGGTGGGTAGTGCGTAGATAAATATTAAGAATGCTAAAACGAACAGACTTCTTTTTTTCATTTTGAACTCCTGTGACTGGTCTTTTGTATTAGCATTCAAATGGTTGAAAAGTTGGTTTTTATGAGTTTCTAGGAGTTCGTCGGACTTAAGTGGTCGTTGCGAACAAAGTGGGCAAGTGAGGACAGATTGCTTGGGTTTTGAGGCGCATAGTCATTCTATGTAACGAAAAATCGGGGCAATATTTACCGCGCAATATCAATTTAGGTTAATCGTTGAGGTCAAATGCTACCGTATTAAAACCGGCATCAACATAGGTGATCTCACCGGTAATTCCGCTGGCTAAATCGCTGCATAAGAATGCAGCGACATTACCTACTTCATCCGTGGTCACATTGCGACGTAGTGGCGCAACTCTTTCGGTGTAACCCAATAGTTTGCCAAAATTACCAATGCCAGCCGCTGCAAGCGTTTTAATGGGCCCAGCGGAAATGGCATTTACGCGGATATTTTTACTGCCAAGGCTGGATGCCATGAAGCGAACATTGGCTTCTAAGCTAGCTTTAGCTAGCCCCATAACATTGTAGTTTGGCATCACGCGTTGCGCACCAAGGTATGAGAGTGTTAATAGAGAGCCGCCATTAGCTTGCATCATAGGGAGTGCTGCTTTTGCTAGGGCAACAAAGCTGTATGCGCTTATGTCGTGTGCGATACGAAAAGCTTCGCGATTGACAGTCTCAAGATAATCGCCGCTGAGTGCTTCTCGTGGTGCAAAAGCAATTGAGTGAATGATAGTGTCAAAGCTTTCCCAGGATTTTTTTAGATCATTAAAGCACTGAGTGATTTCTTCGTCTTTGGTGACGTCGCAGGGGAACAATAATTTGCCGTCAAACTCGGCGGCAAGCTTTTCAACGCGAGGTCGAATGTCCTCTCCTTGGTATGTAAATGCGAGTTCGGCACCTTCACGGTGCATGGCTTTGGCGATGCCATATGCGATGGAGCGATTGCTGAGGAGTCCGGTAATAAGGACGCGTTTGTTGGTTAGAAATCCCATGTAATTTCCTTAAAATTTTTTAAATGTTAAGTTAATTATAGCTTAAGCAAACATAGATGAATTAGTGAACTGATGTATGATGGCTAGAATCTAGTATTACATCTATATAAATCAACGATTCACTGAATTTAAATATTTATTAGAAATTATGTTTCCAATGAAAAAATTTTTCAATGCTTGGTTGCTTCTTTTGTTGGTTTCGTTTCTATTATTTGCTTGTAGTGGTAATAATTGGAATAGCCCATATCCTGCGACGGATTCCGGTAAAAATATTCTCTACAATGCATTTACTGAGCGACCTAAACACCTTGATCCAGTGCAGTCATATAGTGCGAATGAAATTCAATTTACAGGGCAGATTTATGAGCCCCCGCTACAGTACCATTACTTGAAGCGTCCTTATACGCTAATTCCATTAACAGCAAACAAAATGCCCATTATTACTTATTTCAATGTGGATGATGAGGAGCTACCTGAACATGCTGATATCTTTGATGTTTCTTATACGGTTTATGAGGTTTCTATTAACCCAGGTATTCTATTTCAACCGCATCCTGCTTTTGTCAAAAATGATCAAGGTGAATTTTCTTACCATTCTTTAACTGATGAAGCATCATCAGGAATTTATCGATTGTCAGATTTTTCTCAGACAGAAACGCGTGAGCTAACTGCAAAAGATTATGTTTTTCAAATTAAACGGTTGGCGCATCCAAGTGTGCATTCGCCGATTTATGAATTAATGGCGGATTATATTATGGGGCTAAGGGAATATGCTGAAACGCTTAAAAAAGTTGCAGATGGTCAATCGGATGATAGTTATCTAGATTTGCATCAATATGCACTGGAAGGTGTGGAAGTTGTAGACACTTATACTTATAGAATAAAAATTCGCGGAAAATATCCACAGTTTATGTATTGGCTGGCAATGCCGTTTTTTGCGCCGGTTCCTTGGGAGGCTGAGCAATTCTATGCGCAGAGAGTGTTAAAAGATAAGAATATTACGCTAGATTGGTATCCAGTGGGTAGCGGGCCTTATATGTTGACTGAAAATAACCCTAACCAAGTGATGGTATTGGAGCGTAATCCAAATTTTCATAGCGAGTTTTATCCTTCGGAAGGTATGCCTGGTGATGAAGAAAAGGGGTTATTGGACGATGCAGGTAAGTTGCTACCATTTATTGATAAAATAGTGTTTAGTCGAGATCGTGAAAGTATTCCGCGTTGGAATAAATTTCTGCAAGGTTACTATGATTCGTCAGGTATTGGTTCAGACAGTTTTGACCAGGCGGTGCAATTAATTGGGCAAGGTGAAGCAACTGTTACAGACGAGATGGCGGCGCAAGGGATACGACTAGAAACCGCGGTTGCACCTTCTACTTATTATATGGGATTTAATATGCTGGACCCGATTGTGGGTGGCGTAGATGATGCGTCACGCGAGTTAGCAAGAAAGCTCCGTCAGGCCATTGCTATAGCAGTAGATTATGAGGAATTTATTTCAATTTTTGCTAATGGCCGTGGGATACCGGCACATAGCCCGATAGCACCGGGTATAGTAGGCCATCGCTATGGGGAAATGGGGATTAATATGACTGTGTATGATTGGGTGGATGGGCGTGCGCAGCGTAAACCTATTGAAACTGCAAGAAAATTGCTTGCTGAAGCTGGATATCCAAATGGTCTTGATGAAAGAACTGGTGTGCCGTTGGTTTTGTATTTTGATGTGGCAGCGCGTAGCTCGGAAGATAAGTCGGCATTGGACTGGATGCGTAAGCAATTCGAGAAACTTAATATTCAGCTGGTCGTAAGAAGCACGGATTACAATCGTTTTCAGGACAAAATTCGTAAAGGAAATGCGCAAATATTTGAGTGGGGTTGGAATGCGGACTATCCAGATGCTGAGAATTTTTTATTCTTACTGTATGGGCCGCAACGTGTGGTAGGAAATAATGGCAAGAACTCGGCAAACTATAATAGTCAAGAATATAATAATCTGTTTGAAAGAATGAAAAATATGGAGGATGGTGCTGAGCGTCAGAAAATTATAGATCAAATGGTTGATATTTTGCATCATGACTCACCTTGGCTTTGGGGATATCATCCCAAAGATTATGGTTTGTATCATGATTGGTATCAGAATGTGAAGCCAAACAGGATAGCGCATAATAAAATAAAGTTTTATAAGATTAATGCTGCTTTGAGAGTGCAAAAGAGAGATGAGTGGAATCCGCCTGTCTTGTGGCCCATAGTGTTAATTTTGACAGCGTTTGTGTTGGGTTTATTGCCCGCTATAAAAGCATACAGGCGTAGGGAGCGTGATAAGGGAATTGACGCGCAGGATTTAGCATAGATATTAGAGAGAAGAGAATGCTTAAATATATTATTCGTCGAGTCCTCTACGCAATACCAATTTTAATTGGCGTGAATCTTATTACATTTACATTATTTTTTGTGGTGAATACGCCAGATGATATGGCGCGAATGCAATTGGGTATTAAGTATGTCACTCCTGCCGCAATTGAAAAATGGAAGCAAGATCGTGGGTATGATAAGCCACTGTTAATTAATAAAGAAGCGGCCGGCCTATCTAGTATTACAAGTACTGTTTTTTTTAAAAAATCTGTGTCAATGTTCGTGCTTGAGTTCGGGAAAGCTGATGATGGGCGAGACATTGCTCAAGAAATTAAGACACGAATGTTGCCTAGTCTGGCACTAGCGCTACCAGTTTTTTTATTGGGGTTATTTGCTTATATTACATTTGCATTGTTAATGGTATTTTTCCGGGCAACATATATTGACTTTTGGGGAGTTGTATTGTGCGTTGCGCTAATGTCAATATCAAGCTTGTTTTACATCATTGGTGGTCAATTTCTTGTCAGTAAGTTATGGCATCTAGTGCCTATATCAGGATTTGGATCGGGACTAGATATGGGTAAGTTCTTAGTGTTGCCAATCATTATAGGTGTGATTAGTAGTGCAGGCGCAAATACACGCTGGTACCGCACCATTTTTTTGGAAGAAATGGGTAAAGAGTATGTGCGAACCGCGCGTGCAAAAGGGTTGCCAGAGAATGTGGTGTTATTTAAGCATGTGCTAAAGAACGCATTGATTCCAATACTTACGGGAGTTGTGGTGGTTATACCGCTACTATTCCTAGGAAGTTTGATAGCAGAATCTTTTTTTGGAATACCTGGATTGGGTAGTTATACAATCGAGGCAATTAACTCACAAGATTTTGCAATTGTTCGCGCGATGGTTTTTCTTGGTTCGGTGCTTTATATTATTGGGTTAATTCTAACTGATATATCATATACGCTGGTTGATCCCAGAATTCGATTGGTGTAAAAACTTGTGAAAATAATTAATTAGCAGTAGGTGTGAAGTGGTCGTCAAACTTATTGGCGCAGAAAGTGTTAATTGTCAGATATTGATTGCCATTCTGTTTTATAATTCTTTCCGAGTTGGCATGGGTAAGCATTTTTTGAGTTAAAAAATAGAATAATTACCTATATACCTATCTATAGGGTCGATGAAATAAATTTAATTGTAAATTGACTTATTGTGTCAATGTATTCATAATTGTCGGTTCCATTTGGAGGGGTTCCCGAGCGGTCAAAGGGATCAGACTGTAAATCTGACGGCTCAGCCTTCGAAGGTTCGAATCCTTCCCCCTCCACCAAGAGAAATTGTAAAAGTATTTTAGGTTTAGGTGAAATGCTGGCTTTAAAGTAAAGAAGAAGAGTCCATTTTTGTGGGTTGGTGGGTCACTCCCTCTAAATGAACGCGGGTGTAGCTCAATGGTAGAGCAGAAGCCTTCCAAGCTTACGATGAGGGTTCGATTCCCTTCACCCGCTCCAGCATTAGAGGATAAGATTGCATACTGCTTGCCCATGTAGCTCAGTGGTAGAGCACTCCCTTGGTAAGGGAGAGGTCGCCAGTTCAATTCTGGCCATGGGCTCCATTGGTGCTGTTTTTTTTGCAGCTCGGAATTTTAAAAAAGTACGCTAGAGAGGTTAGGTCATGGCAAAAAGTAAATTTGAGCGGTCCAAGCCGCATG
>JAJFJG010000091.1 GCA_021774265.1 Nitrosomonas sp. | reverse complement strand
ATATTGCGTGGAGAAGTACCCAATATCAATCCAGAGATTATTCGTTTAGAAGCAGAACAAAACCGTGCGCGCTTACAAATTGATCAGGCGCGCGCAAGCGTATTGCCTTCTCTTAATGTTTTATTTAGTAATTACCAGGATGCCCAATTCTCCTCAAATACGGCGGGTGTTAGTGTTCAAATCCCTATTTTTTATCGTCGACGCGGTGAAATTGACGGCGCAATTTTTGAATCCGCACGTGTGCGAGAGACTCTCGATTATCGTCGCTTTGAAATCGGCCAGCAGCTTGAGTCTGCTTGGCAAGCTATGCAAATTGCACAACGCCGAGTTGATATGTTTGAAAGCGGCATTGTCACTGAAGCCGAGTTGGCGCTGAATATTGCACAAACGGCCTACCGCTTAGGTGAGCGTGGCTTCATGGAAGTGCTAGATACCCATCGTGTGTTGCGTGGTGTTCTTTCAGATCTTTTGCAAGCACGGTTTGAACTACAGACAGCAGCTACCGAAATTGATCGGCTGCGAGCCCAGTACCCCAAGGAGCAAATCCTCGAATGAAATTCAAAATTTTAATAACTAGCACCATGTTGCTAGCTGCATTGATATTAGTGGGATGTGGCAGCGAAGAGCAGGTGGATTCAATTGAACCAATAGGACTAGTTGATACAGAGGATCTGAATCAGATCACGTTAGAACCAGAAATGGCAAAACGAGTTAAAGTAGGGCAGCTTAAATTGGTGCAACTTGCGGCGAAATTGCAAGTGCCAAGTCAGATCAAGGTGGATGAGCAAAAACTAATCCGCGTGGGTGCTAATGTCACTGGACGTATTATTGAAGTCAATGCGCAACTGGGTGATGATGTGGATGCAGGCACGGCACTTGCCCGTATCTCCAGCCCAGAACTCGCCAAGGTGCAATTAGATTACTTGCGTGCGTATTCAAACACACAATTGGACGCACGCGCTGCCGAACGTGCTGAATTATTATTGGCGGCGGATGTGATTGGACAAGCAGAATTACAAAGACGCGAAGCTGAATTGCAAATCTCGCGTGCTGAATTAAGTGCAGCGAAAGATCAACTGCGTTTTTTGGGTGTTCTCGATAGCGTGGTTAATGAACTTGTTAAACGCGGCAGCATATTGCCATCCGTTGCGATTACGGTAACAAAAAGTGGCACGGTGATTGAGCGAAATGTATTAGTAGGGCAAGTTGTACAACCTTCTGATCGGTTATTTAAAGTAGCCGATTTATCGACTGTATGGGCAGAGGGTGATGTGCCTGAGCATAATGCACGGAATGTAATGGAAGGGCAGCATGTCGCCATTCGTGTGCCAGCACTGGGTAATGTTACACTTGACGGGCGTATTGTTTTTGTTGCGAATACGGTGAATCCATTGACGCGAACAGTGACAGTGAGAACCGTGGTGGAAAATCCGGAGCGTAAATTGAAGCCTTCAATGCTTGCCAGCATGATAATTAGAGAAAGTAAACGAGAACTTCTTGTTGTGCCAGAAACTGCCGTCGTGAGAGAAGCTAACCAAGATTATGTTTTTATAGCAGAGAGCGATACTCAGTTCCAACGTGTACCCGTTAAACTAGGGCGTGTGATAGAAAAAGTACGCCCTGTATTAGAAGGAGTTAGTGTCGGACAAACGATTGTCATTGACGGCGCTTTTCATCTTGATAACGAGCGTAAACTCGCTGAATTGGAATAAGTTATGTTAGCTTCAATCGTACGTGTAATGATCAATCAACGGTTGATCGTGGTGGTTATTTCTTTGATACTGATTGGTATTGGGTTACGCGCCGCAACAAATTTATCGGTTGATGCTTTTCCTGATGTAACAAATGTTCAAGTAATTGTGGCGACAGAGGCATTAGGTCGCAGCCCTGAAGAGATCGAACGGTTAGTTACCGTCCCGTTGGAAATTTCGATGACCGGCCTACCTGGTTTGGTTGAAATGCGTTCGTTAAATAAGAGTGGGCTATCTGTTATCACCTTGGTGTTCACCGACGAAACGGATGTTTATTTTGCGCGCCAAATTGTCATGGAGCGCCTGATCAGTGTTAATAATAATATGCCGATTGGTGTGGTCCCAGAACTTGGTCCGGTGTCCACTGGTTTAGGTGAGGTGTATCAATATACCTTGGATCATCCAGATGATGGAGAACGCGAGCTATCGATAGAAGAATTAACTGAACGGCGAACCATCCAAGATTGGGTCGTACGTCCGCTGTTGCGTTCAGTGCCGGGTGTGGCGGAAATCAATTCTATTGGTGGTCATGCAAAGCAATATCATGTGTTGGTTAATCCAGAGCGCCTGCGTCATTACGATTTATCGCTATCGCAAGTAGATGAATCCATCGCCAGTAATAATGCTAATGCCAGCGGAAATGTGTTGGCATTGCAATCCGAGCAATATTTAATTCGTGGTGTTGGTTTAATCCAAACGATTGGAGATATCGAAAACATTGTGCTCAAAGAAGTCGGTGGCATTCCTGTATTCGTGCGTGATGTGGGTGAAGTCAAAATTGGCGCAGCTGTGCGTCAAGGCGCAGCTATCAAGGGAGGATATACAGAATCGGTTGCGGGTATTGTGATGATGCTGCGCGCCGGTAACGCCAAAGAAATTGTTACGCGAATTAAAGCACGAGTTGACGATATCAATGAGCAGGATTTACTACCAAATGGTCTACAGATTGTACCTTTTTATGATCGCTCAGACTTGGTTGATGCCGCATTATGGACGGTAACCTCCGTATTGATTGAAGGCATCATACTGGTCATTATCATTTTGTTTGTATTTTTGGGAGATGTACGTTCTAGCCTGATTGTTGTGGCAACGCTGATCATTACACCGTTGATTACCTTTATGATTATGAATAATCAGGGTATTTCTGCGAACCTGATGTCATTGGGAGGACTGGCTGTTGCCATTGGCCTCATGGTAGATTCGACCGTGGTGGTGGTGGAGAACGTTCATCATCGTCTAGGACATTGTGCAGACAACATGAAAGCCAAATTTAGTACTATTATTGATGCGGTCTCAGAAGTGGGTGTGCCA
>JAJFJG010000010.1 GCA_021774265.1 Nitrosomonas sp. | reverse complement strand
AGTGCTTTGGACCCACATCTTCCCATCCCGAACAGAACTGTGAAACGAAGTTGCGCCGATGATAGTGTGTATACGCATGTGAAAGTAGGTCACCGCCAGGCACCTTAAATTACCCTCATTCTTTGAATGAGGGTTTTTTTTTGATGTCTATATTTGTACTCTTGCTTCTTTAAATGTAGTGAAAAAAATATACTTGTAACAAATATGGTTTGTTTGCTTTATCATATTATATAAGTGTTTCGTTTATACTGTATGATATATATAAGTAAGTAATTGTTTTTAACTTGTTGTTAATTTATGACTTTTTGTTTTTAAGGATGTGTGGTTATGTCTAACTCTGAAGATAATAATGAAATTTGGCAAAGACAGTTGTTAGAGAAAATAGCGATGTCTTCCATAAGTGAACAGCGCCGTGCGCGCCGCTGGGGTATTTTATTTAAAATGCTTACATTTACGTATCTTTTTGTTTTACTTTTTATGTGGCTTGGATGGTTCAGTAGTGAAGGTACACTTGGTTCATCTGGTAAGCACACGGCCTTAATATATATTGATGGCGTTATTGCGCCTGATACTATTAGTAGCGCAGATAATATTACTAAAAGCTTACGTGAGGCTTTTAACGATAAAAATACGCAAGGAGTAATTTTACATATTAATAGCCCGGGTGGGAGTCCAGTACAAGCTGGTATTGTTAATGATGAAATTGGTCGCTTGCGAGCAATTAACCCTGAAATCCCGCTTTATGCCGTAATAGGTGATGTTTGTGCGTCTGGTGGATATTATGTAGCAGCAGCTGCAGATCTAATTTATGTGGATAAAGCAAGTCTTGTCGGTTCAATTGGTGTTTTATTGGATGGATTTGGATTTACAGGTACGTTGGACAAGCTTGGTATTGAACGGCGCTTACTTACTGCAGGCGAAAGCAAAGGCTTCCTTGACCCATTTTCTCCACAAGACTCACACGATCTAGCGCACGCTCATACCTTGTTGGGAGAAATTCATGAGCAGTTTATTCAGGTCGTTCAGAAAGGTCGGGGTGAACGTCTTGTTGATTCGCCTGAAATATATAGCGGTGTTATTTGGACAGGCCAAAAAAGTATCGAATTAGGTCTGGCCGATGCTATTGGTAATACCCAATTTGTGGCTAGAGAAATAATTATGACAGAGAGGGTTGTTGATTTCACAGCAAAGCAAGGCTTTGCTGATCGTTTTGCTAAACGTTTTAGTGGGGTTTTTCTGGATATCATTAGTAAAAGTTGGGAGTTACGTTAGATCGTTCAGACTTGTTCCGTTATCTGAACATGTCTGAACTCGTATACATTATATTATGATCAATATATCCATTGTAACTGGAAGCGCATTATATTAGCGTTCTTGACATGGTGTAAGGTTTCTACGTTGGTTCTTTCCATATTCGCATAAGCAGCGACTAATTCAATTTGCTCATTTATTTGCCATTCTATTCCAACTTCCGTTTCTCTAACACGGCTGAACGGTGTGTTGGTTGTATCTTTTTCCGCACCATTGTATTTCTGCCACTTCACGTAGGGAATCCACGTACCCCAGCGGTTATCAATCTTATACATCGCTTGAACATAACCACCATTGATGTTACCTGATTCAATTTGTGTAAGGTCTGCGCTTAGTTGCGGTGATTGACCCCAGTTCCATTCTGATTGTAATCCAAATGGTTGTGGGTAAAGTATGGCGTGTACACCTATACGTTCGTCACGATATCCTTTCTTGTTAAAGGTTGGGTCAGCTAGAATGCCTGCATCTGCATTGGTTCCGACTGTTGGAACAAACTTGCCTGTATAGCCATAAACACCCGCCTCGAATATTTGACCGTTACTAAATTGGAATGGGTAAGTTATACGTGCAGCAATATGGACATTATCGTTTTTGTCTCGTTTGTTAATACCTTGGCCTGTATAAGCACCAAAGCCGATGACACCATAATCACCCGATCCTTTAAGTCCTTTACTTAAGAATTTAAAACGTTCTTGTATGTGTTCAGGTGTCCAATAAAAGAAGATACCCGTATCACGTTCATTACGTACACCACTACTTAAAGCATCTGCTCGTTCTAATGCTAGACGATTCCGGCTCGATTGAAGTAATTCAAAGCTGTTTGGGATTTTGGACAGGCCAGGACGAATACGAAATTCTTTTTTCTTGTCGAAGTAGATGTCACCATACATGTCACGAACGCCAACGGTTCCACCCGCAAACTCAGTTTGCATATACAGTTTTAAATGGTCGCTAATTTCGCCTTGAAAAACTAAACGTGCACGACGAATGTAGAAGTTGGTGTCTTTTTCGATTGCTTTGTCACCCGGAGATGACAGGTTTGCAAAATCGCCTGATAAACCTGCACCTTGTCGAAATTGAGTATAACCGCCAATATTAATTCGGTCGTACCATTTCTTTTCATCTGCCTTTGATGTTGTTTCTTTAGCTGTCGTTTCTTCAATCTTTTGTGCAGAGAACTTTATCGCTTGTTGTTGTTCGTCAAGGCGTTTTTCTACTGCCTTAAGCTCGATTAATTTATGATCTAGTTCTTTATTGAGAACCTTGAGTTCAGCCGGAGATTGTTTCGTTTCTTCTTTGTCAACTTGTTTAAATTTACCCAGTCTAACCCGGTTCTTGCCAGGAGATGTATAAACCTGTTCAGTTTCTGGGTCAACATACAAAACCAGCGCGTGTACCGGCAGTATTAAGCTGCCAAATAGGGCTAAGGCAATTATAGATGGAACTATTGGCTTGTTATTTCTTGTTATTTGTAGAAGTAGCTTCATTTTGCCTCTGCATATTTAAACGACAGAGGCAAGGTTATTACAAGATTGTTACAGTATTATGACATCGTGAAATATTCGACAATTTTTCACATATTGCTTATTTATGTATTGTTGTTTAGTTATGAATTCCTATTCAAAATTTCGGTTACAGTGCGTCTGACAGGTGTTTCCCATGATGGTAAATTGATGTTGAAAGTGGCTTGAAGTTTTTGAGTATTTAGGCGGGAATTGAGTGGTCGTTTAGCTAACGTAGGAAACTCATTGCTTGGTATTGACATTAATTGGTCGGGCTGTATCTTGAGTTCAAAGCTAAATTCTTGAGCTATCTTAAATATTAAATGTGCGTAAGCATGCCATGAAGTGTACCCAGTTGCAGCTAAATGATATAGGCCGGATACATCTGGGTGTTTTAGTGCTGTCCGTAGGGCGTGCGCCGTTATATCTGCCAGTAATTCAGCTCCCGTTGGTGTTCCAATCTGGTCATTGACAATTTTTAGGCTGTCTCGTTCTTTACCTAGACGAAGCATGGTTCGAATAAAATTATTTCCATGCGCACCATATACCCAACTTGTGCGAAAAATCAGATGATGACAGTTTGATGTAGAAATTAATTGCTCGCCATCTCGTTTAGTTCTGCCATAGACGTTTAAAGGTGCGGTAGGGTAGCATTCTTTTTTGAGATTGTTGCCGTTTCCATCAAAAACATAATCTGTAGAGTAGTGAACAAACCAAGCGTTTAGTTTCTTTGCTTCGTTTGCCATGATGCTGGGTGCTTCTGTGTTTATGGTGCATGCTAAATTTTGCTCTTTCTCAGCTTTGTCGACATTGATGTAGGCCGCAGCATTGACGATGATATCGGGCGCGACTTTCTGAATAGTTTCAGCTATACCTTTAATATTTGTTAAATCACCACATAATTTTGGGCTATTTCTATCCAGTGCTATGAGGTCGCCAAGAGGTAGAAGGCTACGTTGTAATTCCCAACCGACTTGGCCATTTTTTCCGAATAATAGAATTTTCATGGATTAGATACAGTGTAGTTTGTCTCAATCCAATTTCTGTACTCACCAGTCTGGACGTTAGCAATCCATTCTTGATTATCTAAATACCATTGGATGGTTTTCTGGATGCCAGTCTCAAAAGTTTCAATTGGTTTCCAATTTAATTCACGCTCAATCTTTCGAGCATCAATTGCGTAACGAACATCATGCCCAGGCCGGTCTTTGACGTAAGTAATTTGACTCAAGAAATTTAATCCTGGGTGTGATTGTTCTAAAACTCTACAAATTATTTTTACAATGTCGATGTTGGGTTTCTCATTCCAGCCACCAATATTATAGGTTTCTCCAGTCAAGCCAGCATCCAGAACGCGACGAATGGCACTGCAGTGGTCAGTGACATATAGCCAATCACGGATTTGCAAGCCATCGCCGTAAATTGGCAAAGGCTTACCCGATAAAGCATTAACAAACATTAATGGAATGAGCTTCTCTGGAAATTGATAAGGCCCGTAGTTATTGGAACAGTTGGTTGTTAATACGGGTAAACCATAGGTATGATAGTAGGCATGGACTAAATGATCACTTGAAGCCTTGCTGGCAGAATAAGGACTGCTTGGCTCATAACGGTGTGTTTCAGTAAATGCAGGGGCTTTGGTAGATAAGGAACCATAAACCTCGTCAGTTGAAACATGTAGAAAACGGAAGTTTTGTTTTGCCTGTGTCTCCAATTGGCCCCAATAAGTGCGGGCATTTTCTAATAATCTAAATGTGCCAAGTATGTTTGTTTGAATGAAATCTTCCGGGCCATGAATTGAGCGATCAACATGGCTTTCTGCTGCAAGGTTGATGATTGCGCGTGGTTGATGTTGTTTAAGTAAGCGTGAGACCAGTTGACTATCGCCAATATCGCCATGCACAAAGATATGTCGTGGGTTATTATCAAGTGATGTAAGGTTTTGTAAGTTTCCTGCATAGGTAAGTTTATCAAGATTAACAATTGGCTCATCAGATTGAGCGAACCAGTCTAATATAAAATTAGCGCCAATAAAACCTGCGCCACCTGTTACTAGTATCATTATATTTCCTTGGTAATTTTAGTTATTTATTTTGGTTATTTATTAGTTTGCCAGGTTGGGTCAAGTCCCAACTCTCCCGGTTTGACTTGAAATTCACAATCTATTCCAATGCCAGGCACCCATACAAGTTGCTCTCCGCTAAATAGTAACGGTAGTGCGCAACGTTCCCAGGGTGGGATAACTGCTTCCTGTAACAAATTCTTTAGGCTTCGACGTGGGCGTTTATTATCAGGCTTAATATGTTCGCCACCTTGACGTAAACGAATGGTCACAGTATGTTGGGATAACTTTTGAAGACTTATTCCGGCACCTTTTGTTTGCTTAAAGTTAATGAACCCATTTAAGTGTTTAAGTGTTAATTGTTCTTCACCTTGCCAGCAATAAAGCAATTTTTCTTGAGGAGCTTGTTTTTTAGGAATAATATTAATTGCACCTTTATAGCAGCGGATTTCTCTATTATCCAGTGGGATTGTTACATTGGTGTCTGAACATGAGGATAGTAACTGATGCAATAAATTTTCTAGTTTTGCTGCGCTGGGAAGCGTTACACCCTGTTGAGAGAAAGCGAAGCGTAATAAATTTTTTGCGCGATAAAAACTTAACTTGGATAAAAGGTCAATTTGAATTTTTTCTCCCTGAGAGCAGTCTTTTATATCAAGCATGGCAAGTTCATCTAAAAGAGCAGACGCTTCAGCAAGGTGACGGCTAGTTCGTGCCAATGTTGTTTTACAGGAGGGGTAACGTTTCTCTAACAGCGGGAAAATTTCATGGCGTAAGAAATTACGATTGAAAAGTGTATTTTCGTTGCTTTCGTCTTCTATCCAGCTAAGTTGGTTTTGAGTCGCATAATTCTCAATTTCACGACGCGAGACTTGGAGTAAGGGTCTTAGTATTTGTGGCGCTGTATCTGATGCTTGTACTCTGATGACAGGCATGGCAGCGAGGCCCTTAACTCCTGCACCGCGTAATAATTGTAGCAATAGTGTTTCTGCTTGGTCATCTTGGTGCTGAGCCAGCACAATATAATCAGCTGTTAAACAGTTAAATACTTGATAGCGAGCGTCTCGAGCAATGGCTTCGAGGCTTTTTCCCGGTTTGTTTTTAACTTTTAAACGGGTAATTGAAATTGGGATATTTCTAGCGTCACATAGCTGTGAGCAAAACTCAAGCCAATCAGCTGAATTTTCACTGATGCCGTGGTCAACATGGGTTGCTGAAAGCGTAAACTGCATCGGTTTGGAATATCTAACCAATGCATCTAATAGGACAACAGAATCTATGCCGCCACTTAATGCGACAATAAGGTGGCTGTTTGATTTAACATGAACATGCAGAGTCTCTTCTAGGTAATCAAGAAGGTTATTCGACTTTGATTTCCTTGAATGTACCATATCCCATTAGTCGTTCTAGACGTTTTTCTAACAGTGTTTCTATGGAATGATCTTGCAATTTTCTTAGAGAATCTTGCAATATATTCCGCACTGATTGCATGGTCGCTGAATAATTACGATGAGCGCCGCCGATGGGTTCTTCAATAATGCCGTCAATGAGTTTAGCATCTTTAAGCCGCTCAGCCGTAATACCCATAATTTCTGCAGCATCAGGCGCTTTATCAGCGCTTTTCCATAAAATGGATGCACAGCCTTCGGGTGAGATGACAGAATAGGTTGAGTATTGAAGCATTTGAACATCATCACCAACAGCAACCGCTAGCGCACCACCAGAACCGCCTTCACCAATAATAATGCAGACGACAGGCACTCTTAAGCCAGCAAGGACGAAGAGGTTCTTGCCAATAGCTTCTGATTGACCGCGTTTTTCTGCGTCAATGCCGGGGTAAGCACCTGGTGTGTCAATAAATGTAAACAGTGGTATTGAGAACCGTTCTGCTAAATGCATTAAACGCATGGCTTTACGGTAACCTTCAGGTTTTGGCATACCAAAATTTCGTAGTATTTTCTCGCGAGTGTCGCGACCTTTTTGGTGGCCAATTACCATTACCGTTTGACCATTAAAGCGCGCAAGTCCACCAATAATTGCATGGTCATCAGCAAAATTGCGGTCACCATGTAGTTCTTCAAAGTCTGTAAAAAGATTCTCAATGTAATCCAGGGTGTAAGGACGTTGAGGATGACGTGCAACTTGAGAGATTTGCCAAGGTGTTAATTTTGAGTACACATTTTTTGTAAGCGACTGACTTTTTATCTGTAATCGTGCAATCTCCGATGAAATGTCAAGCGCAGAGTCATCTTGGGCAAAGCGCAATTCTTCAATTTTTGCTTCAAATTCGGCAATATTTTGCTCGAAATCTAGGAAGGTGATTTTCATGTAACCTAAGTTATAATCCTAAAATAGTAATGATACAGGATTTGAGTGTTGACCAGCATGCATGAGTGCCTTATTTAGCCATTTTTTGGTGATTTTAGTGTGGGCGATGGCGTATAGACAATTTTTTTTCAAAATAATGATGAAATGATGAGCTGCTTATTACCAAAAAAAAGGGAGTTAATATGAAACGACGTACAGTTCTACAAAGTTTTGCTGCGGTGGCTACATTACCATTGATTGCAGCTATCGGACATGAACATGCTGCCGCCAACTATGTAGATTCGGTTTCTATTACGCCATTAAAAAAGTTGCCTGAAGCATGGCGAGGTGCTATTCCAGAAGAATCTTTTCGGATTTTATTTAAAGGAGAAACGGAATTGCCTGGTAGTAGTCATTTAAACCAGGAAACGCGCGATGGCACCTATGTTTGCGTTGCTTGTTTTTTGCCATTATTTGAAAGTAAATATAAATATGATAGTGGAACCGGCTGGCCAAGTTTTACACAACCTTTCGCTGGACATATAGGTACTAAACGCGATTTAAAAATAATGATTCCACGTATTGAATATCATTGCACTCGATGTGGCGGTCATCAAGGCCATGTATTTAATGATGGCCCATTGCCGCGTAAAGAGCGATGGTGTAACAATGGTCTTGCTCTGCAGTTTGTTTTAAGATCGGATCCGCTGCCTGATCTTAGGAGTTAATGATATGGAGATAAATGCGCAGTCACGTTTGAGTAGATTTGTTCGTTGGGTATTCTGTGTATTGTTAGTTGTCGTGATCACGGCATGCGATCAGATTAATATTCAGAATGTGATGCCCGGTAGTGAGGAGACAAGCTCGACAGATAATTTGGGATTGGCAACATTTGCTGGCGGATGTTTTTGGTGTACGGAATCTGATTTTGATAAATTAACTGGTGTTATTTCAACAACATCAGGTTATATTGGTGGGTCAGTCAAGAATCCAACTTATGAGCAGGTGGTGGCGGGAAAAACAGGACATGTAGAGGCGGTGCAGGTACTTTTTGATGCAAATAAAACAGACTTTACTGAATTGCTGTCTGCTTTCTGGCTAACCATTGACCCGCTGACACCTAACCGGCAGTTTTGTGATGTCGGCGAGCAATACCGCGGGGCAATTTTTTACCATAATGCGGTACAGAAAAAAAAGGCGGAGGAATCGTTAGCAGCATTGCAGGCTTCAAATCGTTTCAATGAACCCATTGTGACAGAGATTTTACCTGCGACAGTATTTTACAAAGCAGAAGAGTATCATCAGGATTATTATCTAAAAAACCCGCTTAGGTATTCTTATTATCGAAATAATTGTGGTCGTGATAAAGCTCTGGAAAAACTGTGGGGTAAAAAACATTAAGGCCATGAAAAAAATATCACTTGGAGATATATCACCCGAAAATTTTTTGCGAGATTATTGGCAAAAGCAACCACTGTTGGTGCGAAATGCACTCCCAGCGTTTTCTGGGTTGCTGACAGTTGACGAACTAGTTAGTCTTGCCTGTCAAGATAGCTCGCACTCACGCCTAATTACACACGAAGATGGTGAATGGGATGTTCTAAACGACGTGATATCAGTTGCCGATTTTGAGAGTTTGGATAATAAACAATGGACGTTATTGGTTCATGATGTAAATCACTACCTTATGGCGGCGCGTGATTTGCTACATCAGTTTAGCTTTATTCCATATGCTCGACTAGATGATTTAATGGTTAGTTTTTCTCCAAAAGGAGGTGGAATTGGTCCTCACGTTGATTCTTACGATGTTTTCCTGTTGCAAGGTATGGGGTCTAAACGTTGGCAGATATCTGAACAACAGAATAATGATTTAATAGATGATATACCTTTAAAGATTCTACGTGATTTTAGTCCAGAGCAAGAGTGGGTGCTGGAGCCCGGTGATATGCTTTATTTGCCGCCGAATTATGCTCATAATGGCGTGGCGGAGAATGATTGCATGACTTACTCTGTAGGATTTAGAGCACCTTGCCATCAAGAATTATGTGAACAATTTCTCATACATTTGCAAGATCATATAAGTATTGATGGCCGGTATAGTGATTCGGATTTGGCATTGCAATCAAGTCCATCAGAAATTAGTACGTCAATGTTGCATAAAACAAGCACGATATTGAGTGATATCCAATGGAATAATGCCGATGTGGAAAAATTTCTTGGCGTTTATCTTACTGAACCAAAGTCGCACGTTTTCTTTGATCCACCTTCAGATCCACTACCGCAAGAGAAATTTATGTGCCAAATTGTGAAGACGGGAGTGAGATTAGATTTGAAAAGTCAATTATTAGCCAGAAAAAATAATTTTTATATAAACGGTGATGTGTTTGTTGTTGGAGATGATTCTCGTTGTTTACTAGAAACCTTTGCTAATAAAAAGAAGCTATTAATAGAAAAAGAAGTTAGCCGGGAAATCAGTGGACTGCTTTATCAATGGTACCTATTTGGTTATATCTTATTGATTAATGGGGAGAACTGAATAAAATTTTATTGTTTAAAGTTAAAGCCCATAAATAAAATTCCTGGACAGGGTATTTTAATTCTGTTATTAAGGAAGTGGCCTTAAAAAAATGATAGGCCTAAGGACTGTAGTATGGTTTTAATCGTCATTAATTTTATTAATATAGGAGACTAAAAATGAAGTACTCTCTCTTTGCTGCTGCATTAGTCGTATTATTTCTAGTTGGTTGTGGTGATCCTAAACCGGGTCAATACCCTCCTGGATTCATGGATGAACGTGACTCTGCACCAGAGTAAATTGGTGTAGTATATGTTGGCTTATAGTGGTTGAGCCAATAAAAAAACCGCTCTTTGATAGAGCGGTTTTTTATTGGGGCGTGTTAGAATGTTTTTAACTTAAACAGGAGATATGATTTGAAATATACTTTATTAGTAATATCGGCAGCAGCATTGTTAGTTTTGAGTGCTTGTGAAGGAAAAAAAAGTCTTGATGGTCATCCAATGGATAAGCCGCCGCCATCAGCTTTTGCGCCGCGTGATTCTGAGCCGGTGTTTGCTGAACCCGTAACTGAAGAAGATAATGGTGTTGAGGAAATCGCAGCAGATGAGACAAAAACAGCTAACGAAGGTGAGGTTGAACTAGATGAAAGCAAAGATGACGTCGATGCAGAATGATCTTGAATCTCTATATTAAGAAAAGTTTCTTGTCTTGATAGCTTAAAAAAAGCCGCCTTTATGGCGGTTTTTTTTATTAATGTTAAAGTGACACGTGAATATAATTTTTATTGTTTCACTCAAAGCTTGCAATGTATGTGGATTAATCGTACCATCCCCAGTTTTCTGTATTGATAGGGGTAAGGGATTTCTATGGCCAATAGTGCACAAGCTAGAAAGCGTGCGAGACAGACGGTTAAGAGACGTGAGCATAACTTTGGTTTGCGTTCAAAATTACGTACTGCTCTTAAGAGTATAAGAAAGTCTATCGAGTCTGGTGATAAAAGT
>JAJFJG010000090.1 GCA_021774265.1 Nitrosomonas sp. | reverse complement strand
TGTCATCTTGCTATCACTAGCAAAGAATTCTGTTTAGGCATGCCAACTCTGATTATTTTTCTGCACAAGCTACTACTCGCCAGAAAAATTTTATTCAGACACTGACCACTGAATTTGCCTTATAAATATAAGTGTGTCATATTTCACAACTCCGCAGCTTATATAAGGTGGTTTTCCCTGTCAAGGCAATATTTAACCGATGTTGCGCCAAAACAACAGTTACTAAAATGCCTTCCTTTTCACCTTAAATATTGTACTGGATAACGCGGTTAATTATGTATTTTTTATTTCATATAAAAGAATTGAACCTTTTCATATACATCAAGAATCTTTGTAATGACCTCAAAAAAATTTATAACCGCCAACCATTTTCGCAGTTTATTTTTTAAAAACACACCTTTTATCGATGTTCGTGCTGAAGGGGAATATGCAAAAGGTTGCCTTCCAAATTCAACTAACTTCCCTATTCTAAATGATCACGAACGACATTTAGTTGGCATTTGTTACAAACAAAAGGGACAACAAGCCGCCATTGAGCTGGGTCATCAATTAGTTTGCGGGGAATCAAGAAATACACGTATTCAAAACTGGTGCGAATCAGCGATCAGCAACCCAAACACGCATATTTATTGCTGGCGCGGCGGCATGCGCTCTAATCTTGCGCAACAATGGATGCATGACTTCGGGATAGATGTCCCACTAATCGAAGGTGGTTACAAAGCTCTAAGAAGATCATTAACTGAAGTCATTGATGAGGCAGCAAACAATACGCTCATGATTCGTATCGGCGGTAAAGCTGGCGTCGCAAAATCCGAACTTATTAATGAAATTCCAGAAAGTATTGATCTCGAAAGGTACGCAAATCATCGCGGCTCAAGTTTTGGAAAAATGCTCAACGCACAGCCCACCCAAGCCAACTTTGAACATGCCCTAGCTATCGACCTATTGCATACACCCAGTACCAATCTTACAGACAAGATACTGTTTGTAGAGGACGAGAGCAAAAATATTGGAGCCATTAGTATCCCCTTCGCTTTTTATGATGCCATGAAACAATCTCAGATTTTACTCATAGAAATGCCACTAGATTTTCGTATACAATGAATTCTAAAAGAATACGTCATTAAGATGCTGATAAGTTTTGAAACTCAATATCCTGAAAATGGGTTTGAGATTTTTAGCCTTTATCTTAATGACAGCTTGCAACGCATTCAAAAACGCTTGGGTTTGGAGCGATATAAAGAAATCGCCCAATTATTAGTCTCCGCTCTCCACAATCACGCTCGGATTGGCAGCGTTCAAGGCCATGAAGCATGGATAGTCCGTCTATTAGCCGATTATTACGACCCTATGTACGAATACCAATTAAGCAAGAAGCAAGACTTGGTTATTTTCCGAGGCAATTATGAAGAAGCCTTAGAATGGGCATTGGACTTTAACAACTCAAGATTGTCGCCACTTAATAAACCGGTGTCCAGACAACTGTAGGTACCGCTTCAGATACCTTCCTGCACCATCAACGACATCATTAAGTATCGCACTCGAGATGATTAATATTAAAGCGACATCCAATCGGAAACTTTCAAACGCACTTTCACGCATAATGACTTCCCAGCGATAAAACGTGAACACCGAGAATTGATTAAATAAACGCAGCGTCCCCTCATAACTGTAGCGATTAACATCAGCAGAAGTATCTGGGCGCAATTAAATATTGTCACTATTGCGACCAGTCAAATGCGCGACAATCGCGCCATTATGAATCGCCAACGCAGTAATCGCGGGTAGTAACGACGGGCCCCACAACAAAAGGAACACAAAACCCAGAATCAGCTCTGGCGTAGAACGCATGACCACCAACGACACATGCCTATCGATCGCATAACAGCATTGCCAAAATGTCGAGATATAGGCGGATATAACACGAGTGCTATCACAACAGACATTACCAATGCAATTTGCCCGACAACCAACGTTTTTGCTACAACCCAGGCAATAATCGCTCGATTAGAATTGGACTGAACCAATCTACAAATCCGATATTTATTTCGCGCATCGAACTTGGCATCAATTATTGAAATAACCAACTGAGATCACCGCTACTAAAGTTCATGCTAGGCCACAAAAACTCAACGCCAATAACAAGCCGGCAACAACAGCATAATGACCCCACATAAAAGCCGTCTCAAGCTGAAAGCCCAACGTTGGTAAAACCGACAAACCTCAGAATGAGGTCACTATACAATCCACACTCAAATCGATAAAGCGTGTAGTTAGAAAATTCGACTCGTATTTTTGGTCAATCACCATAAAAAATCGGCTAAGTAACGAACTATAAACTGGCAATTGTTATAATTGCTGTTGCGCCTCTTCTTTGTCTTCTTCGTATATCTTGGCGAGAATTTACGTATACGGTTTAGCAATAGCAAGCACACCCGCTAATAATGGTTGCAGACCAAATAGTTAAATTAATAACAGTCCCGTAAACTCATGCACTGCATGCAAACTAGCGCAAATGAAACGAAAACAAAAAATTAAAGACAAAAATATTTACTGACAATGACAATGCTGGTGTAAACAAAAACGTAGCAACCAATGGAATGATGAGCCTAAAGGCTATGTCGCCATTAATTGTTGAATTGTGTGTCCAATGTGTATCAGGATATAAAAAGAGGGATACACACCATGAGAACGATGGACTTCAAAGTTTGGATAAATTCAATTGACCGCATGAGTCGTGGACAGAGAGATAAACTTCGAGAGCGATTAGCAAGAAAAATAGGCGCAGATACGTTCGTTACTTTGATTGAGTAAAGCGTCAATGCAATCGCACATTTAACGCACCGCCATTGGCACGGTTACGTCACAAAAAAGATAAAAGGCTTAATGATGAGCAAGCTATGATTCAAGGATTAAGTTTACGCAAATCAGCGCATAGCTGCGGGATAGCCAAGAACACTAGCATTAAGTGGCGGCATCGTTTTTTGCGAATACCGGCAATACAACAATCTAACCAAACGAATGACACTGTCGAAGCTGACGCAACATATTTCCTGAAATCCTTTAAGGGGCAAGGTCATTTACCTAGACCCTCGCGCAAAAGAGGTGGTAAAGCTACTAAGAGAGGCACATCAAAAGAACAGATACCTGTGTTAGTGGTACGCGATCGCCATGGTGAAACTGCTGATTGTATACTGCACGACACAAGTGCAGAACAAATTGGATCAGCGCTTACACCCTTATTACATAAGGACGTTATTCTATGTACTAGTGGGATGCCTGCCTACAAGCAGATTGCCAAGCATGCAAAAATCGCTTATCGCCCAGTTAATATTGCCGCAGGTCAGCGAGTTATAAGCAATATTTATCATATTCAGAACTTCAACGCCTATGACAGTCGACTCAAGCAATGGATGGCGAAGTTTCATGGCGTGGCAACACGCTATCTCGGAGTTTATGTGGGATGGCATCGAATGGTTGATCGTATCGGTCGAAACATTACACCAACTTTCTGTTTTCTATCAGCTCTTGAGAAAACAAGGCAATTTCAACAATTGATTGCGACATAGCCTTTTTTTAGATAACTAAAATTAGATTTAGCATTATGCGATGAGTAATGTCTGGTAACTTAATGATTAGCAGCTGAGAAATACGCTGCATAACGAGCAAAAGCGCACCAAGAGCGCGATCAAAGTCAGGCTCTTCAATTCTTTGTAACACGTTATTTGAAAGGACGTAAAAATGAAAAAAGTAATTTTCTTGCTTGTTGTATCAGTAATTTTATCTGGCTGTAATTTCCAAGAAAAGGAAATAAAGGCGTGCATAATTGATGGCATTGATACGCAGGAGGATGTTGGCGTTGTTTTGAGACTGCCCAATCCTATAGAAAGTAGAGAAGAGCTTGTCGTATGTGAAGCTTGGGTAAATGCCTACCTTGAAGATAAATATGGTTCAAGCATACCAGGGAAAGTCATTTTTTCTACCTGCAATGATATTGATTGTAAATTACTTTCATCGACAGGCTTAACACGATGAATTTGTTTTATAACTAGCGTCAGAAACTAAGCAATGCTGCCATTTTTTTATTACTGATTAGCAACCAAGAGATACGCTGCAGAAGGAAAGAAAATACACCAAAAGCAATCAAGTTTGATTCCATCAATTTGGGGGCGAGGAATATGACCGAAGAGATTACAAATATATTTTAGAGGCACTAGTGTCCCATTAACTTATGTTTATAATACGAGAAATTAATTGATAAATTACGGGTGGTTATCATGATCACTGAGTGTAAAGATTCTGTGTTTCTAAAAACCAACCCTAAAATATAGCAGCTAAAGTTAAATATATTCTAACAACAAATTTCATATCTAATTGATAAATAAGGAAAACATGGTTTTTATTCAAGTGCTAGTTAACGGGACAATAGTGTTTTAGAGGTAGCAATGCATTTCATCAAATCTATGCTGGTATCTACGGCATTTCTATGTGCATGCCTATCTTCCTGCGCTTTTGCAATTGATCTTTATAAGGACACCAGAACAAAACAAATCCACTCTAAAGCAGGATCTTATAGCAATAAACTAAGTAATTTCGTGAGAATTTATGACAATTCTATTGAAAACGCTACGGCGGAAAATAAACATAGTGAGCTGATAATTAACAAAAAGAGAAGTAATGTACAGGATGAATTACAACTTGTACCTGATAACATTTTAATCGAATTTGGAAAAGATGGTTTGCGATTAGAAACAGTGGATAGTAATTTCAAGATTAAATTAGGTGGTCGTGTTCATGCAGACGGGTCTTTCAGTAGTAATCATATTTTTAGTGATGCAGATGGCAATCAAGTAGAAGCTAATGAGGGAACAGAATTACGACGTGGACGTGTGGAATTTACAGGTACTTTCTTGAAAAAATGGATTATGAGGAATCAGCTAGAATTTGCTGGCAGTGAAATTTCATTGAAAGACTTGTGGCTGAGGTACACCGGTCTGGACTTTATAAATATTACAGTTGGAGAACAGAAGCAGGCTTTTAGTCGTGAGTTGCAAGAAAGTTCGAATGATATGATGTTTATTGAACGTTCAGTAATGAATGTTATCAATGGGGCAATAGTTGATCGTGCAATGGGTCTTAATCTATCAAGTCAAGGGACAAACTGGACAGGTCAAATTGGGATTTATGGAGATAGTATTGCCACCAAAAAGAGAAAAATAGCTGCGGATGAAGGTTGGTCAGTTAGCTCTCGCTTCACTTTTGTGCCTATCGCGGAGAAAAACAGACTCATACATTTAGGTGTTGCCGGAAACTTTCGTGAACCAAATGAAGCAAATGGACTAGATAGTGCAACGCTTCAGTTAGCAAGTAATACGACGAACATGTCTAACTTAAGCCTGATTCAATCCACTACTACAGACATCAACAACATTAAGATGCTGGGGCTGGAAGCAAGTGGAATATTGGGCCCTTTCAGTCTTGGCGGCGAATATACCAACACCTGGATAGATCGTAAGAACGGTGAATCTAATCTATATTTTAACGGCTGGTATGGAGAAGCAGCCTGGACGCTGACAGGGGAACAACGTAATTATGAGAATGGCCGTATTTTGAGAGTGATACCAACCAATAGTTTCAGCCTTGCCAAGAGTGGAATGGGTGCTTGGGAGCTAGCGGCGCGTTATGCTGAGGTTGATCTAAACGATGGAAACCTCAAAGGCGGCAACCTAACCAACCTTACAATTGCATTAAATTGGTATCCTAATGAGAATACTCGGTTGATGGCGGGTTACGACAAAGCATTGAAAATTACAGATTCGCCACTCACCAATAGCGATGGAACCAAACCTGATAATCATGATACTTTTATGTTTCGCGCGCAACTGGTCTTTTAAGAATTTTGGAGAATGAATGGTATCGTGAACCATTCGTTGGTGTGCCATCAGCATTTTCCATGAAAGAGAATTCTAAAGACGCATTACTAGCGACATATTGTCGCGCGGCAATTTGCCACATTCCAAAGTCGATTTTGACGCTCTATAATTTATCGTGTGTAGTTAGTTTAACTATATCAATAACTATTTAGGAGATAGATGTGTTGATCAGACAAAAATTGAATAATTGGCTTAAGTCATTCTCAGGAATGTTTGGTAAAGTTGAAACACCCACCGCTGAAGAACAAGAAATTGAGATAGTTAAAGTTTCTTGGTACCGCAGTATATTAGACAAATGTCGATTTTAGTAAATTCTGAATTCGTAAAATGTTGGGCCTGATGCCTTTTGGGTCTGTCGGGGAATAGCCAAACTGATAGTGACAAGTGTATTTAACTCATCTTAATTGGTATGTTATTAATATTTGTAAATGAAATTAGTGCTAACACATAGGGGCTATCCCTTACGTGTTAGCACCTATTTTATTATTGACAATACTTTGGTACTTTTAATGTAGCAACCGTATAAGGATCGATTGGTTTTCATAAATAGTTTTATTGAAACAGTTATAGTTAAGTTTTTAAATGGCTGCTATGGCTAGTCTTAATCGAGAGGTTCAGAGGACAAGATTGCTTTTTAATCCAACTGGGCAAACACGGTATGAATAAATGCTTAGTAAAACAATTCAATTCAGAAAACATTTCAGTTTTTCAAGCTCAATGATGGAGAAGAAGCCTTTTTGTGCGCCTTTCTTAAACCTATTGAACAGATAGCAATGTAACACTCAATCATAGTCGGAAAGTAAAATGAGTTTTTTACCAAGGGAAAAATGGGATTGCACGTTAACAATATTACATCAATCTGAAGGCTCTATTTTAGAAGTTAAAAACTATTTCTTAGTTTTTAACAGATTGTAACTAACCTTCTTCTTAAGTTGTTTTTTATCCGTATTTTTTGTAGCAGAGTCTATGAAAGCAACACAAGCCTTTCGCAGACTTGAAGTAAAAGTATTTGTTATTTATAAATCACCTAACTTTGAAAGGAGATAATAATGATTAATGCCGAGCAACGAAAATCACAAGATAATATTCATTTAAATCAGCAGAAAATCAGCCATAAGATTTATGAAACCGGACAATTAAGGCGCGCAAAGATGCACGTGTCTTGTCTTGTTGAGGATTTAGATGACAAGAAAGAGCTAACGCCTTCCCTGCGTAAATTACTAGAAACAAGTTTGATTTTGCAAACAACAAGCACCAAAGTTCTTGCGATTTACTTACACCGCTCGCCCGCCACTATCCGGGCTGAGTTTCAACGGATTCTTTCTATTCTTGGAAATTATGGCGGTCGTTCATCATTGCACGCTACTGAAGATGAGGACTGTCTGCATTCCTAGGTTAGCAATGGACAGTAAGCACTATCTTTAATGCAAATCTGGCGGCTATACGCATTCATTGTCAATTTAATAATAGGAGTAAGTTTATATGCCAAGCAAAAATAGTGAAGCAGGTACTAAAAGAACTAACGATAAAGCACCTAAAAACAAGAAAAACACATCAGCGAACAAGGCTAACGATGCAAAGAATAGTGGCGATCGTCATAAAATGATTGCAGCTGCCGCTTATTTTCGTGCTGAAAAGCGTGGTTTCAAAGGCAATGGCGCTGACACAGTACAAGATTGGCTGGAAGCCGAAGTGGAGATAGACCATAAATAGAGGTAGATGTTTCATTACCAATTCCTTGCAAGTAAACCACGATGAATAAACTAGATCAAAATATAAATTTTAGTCTTTTAAAGGAGAAATACCATGGTAAATGCCGTTAGACATTCCCCATTTTTTAGTGATGTCACCCGCTTCGATCCGTTCATCAAGATGGATAGCTGGCTAAAGGATTTTGGAAAGCGTCCATTAATGAGTGAAATGGAAGCCGGCTCCCTGATTAAGGTTGATTTAAATGAAAGCGACACAGCTTATACCATACGAGCAGAAGTTCCTGGCGTAAACAAAGAGGATATCAAGGTGCAAGTCGTTGGAAATCGTGTATCTATCAGTGCTGGGACAAAACAAGAAAAAGAGAAAAAGGAAGGTGAAAGAGTTATCAGGCGTGAATGTTATCAAGGCTCAAGTTACCGAAGCTTTAACCTGGATAATGATGTTGATGGAACGAATGCACAGGCCAAATATGAAAACGGTATGCTTGAACTAATCCTTCCTAAAACAAACGGACGAGCTGCCAAACAGATAGAAGTTAAGTAATTTGGAAGCTGCATTGTCTGGTTCATTATTGTTAGGGCTAATATTGAAACAGTATCTGGAATTTACATGCCAAACTGTTTTTAATTGAGTGTACTCGCGACCAAAACCGCAGTTATTCTGTAACGCAGCGAGCATGTGCGTTCAATTCAGAACAAGGTAAGTAAAAAACCAGAAAATTATATGAGTTATAGAACAGAATATAAAGTACCGATGCAATAATGGAGTTAGGGTCGAATCGCGCTAAGTTAAGCCCTTTTAGCACGGCATTTATTCCTATGTGGAACCACCTCTTGGGGTGGTTAATAACTGGTACGGTTTGGGCCTTCGTTTCACTGCTCTTGCCGGCTGATTTTGTACTTTTTGAGATGCGGCTCCCACTGCCAAAGTGCCCGGATACTCTCCTTAAAATTGATTCGGCTTACCTGTTCACTTGACTGTTCTGCTGTCTCAACCATGAGATAACGAATGCAGTTATAGGCGATCAAGTGCATCACGATTTCCTTGCGTACCATGTACGGTGTTTTGCAACGCAAAATGTCTATGCTCATAGTAGTTTTTATATCCCGAAAGAACAGCTCAACATCCCAGCGTTGTGTTAATCAGCGTGCAAAACTTACCAGAGTTCTGGGGAAAACAGCGTTGAAAAGTTTCCACCCCAGATTGATTAATATCCGACATTTTGTCGGAGAACTCTGGAGTGTTAAGTATGGATATTATTGCTGAAGTAAGAAG
>JAJFJG010000089.1 GCA_021774265.1 Nitrosomonas sp. | reverse complement strand
TAAGAGAGGCACATCAAAAGAACAGATACCTGTGTTAGTAGTACGTGATCGTTATGGTGAAACTGCTGACTGTATACTGCGTGACACAAGTGCAAAACAAATAGAACCAGCGCTTACGCCTTCATTGAATAAGGACGTCATGCTATGTACTGATGGGATGCCTACGTATAAACAGATTGCCAGACATGCAAAAATTGCTCACCACCCAATCAATATTGCCGCAGGTCAGCGAGTTATAAGCAATATCTATCATATTCAGAATGTTGATGCCTATGACAGTCGACTCAAACAATGGATGGCAAAGTTTCATGGCGTGGCGACACGTTATCTCAGAAATTATCTGGGATGGCATAGAATGGTTGATCGTCTCGGTCAAAGTATTACGCCAACTTTATGTTTTTTATCTTCTCTTGGGAAAACAAGACAATTTCAACAATTAACTGTGACATAGCCTTAAATTAAATGAGAGTGGTCTGTTGTGCGATATCAGAAGAATTGTTGTTGATTGGCAGGAAAGACTATGGCAGTTAGGGACTTTGCTAATGATGATTTTCTATAGTCATTATTCATCAGGCTTTATATATGAGATGGCTATTGAGATAACATCAAACGAAAAGGATAAAGCTGGCATGACTCATTCCTAAGATTACCTGGAATGAGTCATACCTATAACGAATAATGGGTTAGCTTACTCTGCGTCTCATGTTCGCGCAGAAACCAACTAACGCGATACCGAATAGTGCCAACATACCTGGCTCAGGTACTTGTGTTGGTGTTGAACCACTAACTCCGCTGATTTTGACATATTCCGAGTTACTGTCGGCACGTGGTGCAAGAATCAGATAATTCCCGACATTAGATCCCAACGATTGTGTTGTGTTTGTCGGCACATTGGAGAAATTGGACAGTGTGAAACCCAGGCCTGCCAAATCTGAAAATCTTGTGCCTGTAAAGTCAAAGCCGTTCGCAAGTGTTCCTACCCATGCGCTAATATCAGAATCATTGCTCTTCCAGCCAATTTCAAAACCGGTGAAAGAGTATCCAGAGACATTATTTTCAAAAACAATCATTTCATCCCTGCCATTGTCATCCAGTGCATGGTGAGGACTCCCTCCCTCATTTCCCTGGTCAGGATTCCTAACACCCAGCCCACCAGAATAACGGGTAAGTGTGGCTTTCTCGAACGCACCGGAACCACTGTTATTTGTGGTCGAATAGGCTCGCGCTGTCAGTGTGTAACCGTATTCATCAAACGTACAGGCGTTACCAATGCCGCTGGTGCATGTGCCGTGGCTCGAATCGGTTTCCCAATCTACCGGACCTGCCAGCACGGGTCCGGCCAGTCCTATACTTAAAGTTATTATTCCTGTTGTAATCAATTGCTTCATTTTCAGCTCCATAAATTATTATTTATTCTCTTGGCGGTAACGTCAAAAGACATTACATCACCTGCAATAATGTATAAGCAATATCTATGCCATTTATTATATTTTATAATAAACAACAGGTTGAAATAATATAAAAACAAATGATATGATTAATGTAAAATTCTCCGTCATACTTTTGACAAAATGAACCTAGTAGTTAATAGAGAAAAAGTGAACAAAAACATTAACATCTCTAAAAATACAGATCTCATCTCAATTGCTGTCTCACTTAGCAGTTAATAAATCGGTTTTAATCTCATTGCAACTTTTACAAAGCTCTATTTTTAAAAATTTTTTTGCTTGAAGATCAATGTGGTAAGAATTCACTTTTGGAGCTTTGCATAAATCTCCAACAAATTTCTACGTTTAAATGATTCTTGGGCGCACCTTGTCACTGGCAGTTCTTTTCTTTTAAACCGCTCAGATAACTGAACTATAAAAGATTATGGAAATTGCCACTTCCTCTTGTGCCATATTGGGTCTAGCCTGAATATTGCACCAGCATGTTAAATTTCAGCCTGTAACTCTCATGGTTATTGACCTTTGGAAAATTGAGTAAATGTACAGTTTGTACCCAAGATTTCACTTGCCGGTTTTAAACTTGCTCTGATCTGAATTGAACGCACATACTCTCTACGCCGCAGGATAACTGCGTCTCCAGTCACGAGCCCGCTCAATTCAGGTCAGTTCAGCGTTTAAATTCCAGCAACTGGTGCAATGTTCAGGCTAGTTGTCAGACGCTAAAACAAAGGTGTTGCAGTATTTACTGATAGAGACTAACGACACCTGTCCGTTTTTTGACTAACGGATTGACGTTGTTGTTATTCCCATTCAATAGTAGCCGGTGGCTTGCCTGATACGTCATAGACTACGCGATTAATACCACGGATTTCGTTGATGATGCGGTTGGAGACTTTGCTGAGAAGTGAATAGGGGAGCTCGGCCCAGTTGGCGGTCATGAAGTCTTTGGTTTGTACGGCGCGCAGTGCAATGACGTATTCATAAGTGCGGCCGTCGCCCATGACGCCGACCGATTTGACCGGTAGGAATACAGCGAAAGCTTGTGAAGTCTTGTCATACCAACCGGATTGACGTAGTTCATCAATGAAAATGTCATCTGCGCGTTGTAGTAATTCAACATATTCGTGTTTGATTTCACCCAAAATACGAACACCAAGCCCTGGGCCGGGGAAAGGATGGCGGAAGACCATTTCGCGGGGGAGACCCAGTGCAAGACCGAGTTCGCGGACTTCGTCTTTGAATAATTCGCGCAAGGGTTCTAATAATTTGAGGTGCAAGGTGTCGGGTAAGCCGCCGACATTATGGTGTGATTTGATGGTGTGGGCTTTTTTGGTTTTACCGCCTGCCGATTCGATCACATCAGGGTAGATCGTACCTTGCGCCAGCCATTTGGCGTCAGTGATTTTTTCAGATTCTGATTGAAACACGACGACAAATTCACGCCCGATGATGTGACGTTTTTCTTCTGGGTCGGTAACGCCTTCCAGCTCATTGTAAAATTCGCGTTTTGCGTCGACATGGATAACTTTCACTTCTAAATTGTTAGCGAATGTCGCCATGACTTGTTTGGCTTCATTCAGCCGCAGCAAGCCATTGTCGACAAACACACAAGTGAGTTGCTGCCCAATGGCACGATGAATTAATGCTGCCGCAACCGAGGAATCAACACCCCCAGATAAACCTAAAATAACCTGGTCAGTCCCCACGGTTGCGCGGATTTTGGTGATGGCTTCTTCCACATAATCGGGCATGTTCCAGTCATGACCAATCGCGCAAATATCATGTACGAAGCGACTGATAATGGCTTTGCCTTGCAATGTGTGAGTGACTTCCGGGTGGAATTGTATGCCGTAAAAGTGTCGTGTTTCATCGGCCATTGCTGCGACGGGTGAGACGGCATTGCAAGCCATCACTTCAAAGCCGGGAGGTAGTATTTCCACTTTATCACCGTGGCTCATCCACACATCAAGTATCTTTTGTTCTTCCGTATTGATACGGTCTTGGATGTCTTTTAGTAATGCACCTGAGCTGGTTTGTACTTGAGCATAGCCAAATTCGCGGACTTTGGCATTTTCTACCGTACCACCCAACTGTGCGGCCATGGTTTGCATTCCATAGCAAATTCCGAGTATGGGAATGCCAAGTTCAAAAACGATTTGCGGTGCGCGGGGCGTTTCATCTTCCATGACAGAAGCGGGGCCGCCGGACAGAATGATGCCTTTTGGCGCGAAGTCTTTAATGAACTGTTCACTAACATCGAAAGGATGTAGCTCGCAGTAGACATTTACCTCGCGAACGCGCCGAGCAATAAGTTGCGTATATTGTGAACCAAAGTCCAGAATAAGAATTTTTTGATGCATATTGTGGGGTTAGTTTATTCGACGTGATAGTTAGGGGCTTCTTTGGTGATTTGTACATCGTGAACGTGAGATTCACGGATACCCGCAGAAGTAATTTCTACAAACTCGGCTTTCTCATGTATCTCATCAATGCTGGCGCAACCAAGATAACCCATGCTGGAACGAACGCCGCCCATAAGTTGGTGGATCACGGCTGTGATGCTGCCTTTGTAGGGAACGCGACCTTCTACACCTTCCGGTACGAGCTTGTCGTTATTTTTCTGTTCGGCTTCTTGGAAATAGCGGTCGCTGGAGCCTTGTTCCATCGCGGAGAGCGAGCCCATGCCACGGTAGCTCTTGTAAGAGCGGCCTTGGAAAAGTTCAATCTCGCCAGGTGATTCTTTCGTGCCAGCAAATAGACCGCCTAGCATTACTAGATTTGCACCGGCGGCAATTGCTTTGGCGATATCGCCGGAGAAACGAATGCCGCCGTCAGCAATGACAGGAACGCCAGAACCTTTAAGCGCCTCTGATACATTATGAATAGCAGTGATCTGCGGCACACCTACGCCGGCAACAATTCGCGTCGTACATATAGACCCTGGACCAATGCCCACCTTAACGCAATCAACACCATGATCAACCATAGCCCTGGCACCGGTTGCAGTTGCCACATTACCACCGATAACGTCAATGTGAGAGAAATTCTTCTTGACCCAAGCAATGCGATCAAGTACACCTTGGGAATGGCCGTGAGCTGTATCGACAACCAAAATATCGACGCCTGCTTCTACCAATGCTTCAGCCCGTTCTTCGCTGCCTTCACCCACACCAAGTGCCGCACCGACACATAATTGTTCGTGTTTGTCTTTGCAAGCAATGGGATGTTCTGAAATTTTGGTGATGTCTTTGACAGTAATCAGACCGCGTAACTCGAAATCGTCATTAACAACTAAGACACGCTCCAAGCGGTGTTTGTGCAGTAATGCCATAGCTTCTTCACGAGAAATGCCCTCTTTAACTGTTACCAAACGCTCCTTTGGCGTCATGATGCCCTTAATTGTTTGATCAAGGTTTGTCTCAAAGCGTAGGTCTCGGTTAGTGACGATACCTACAACATTGTTGCCGTTAACAACAGGTAAACCGGATATTTTATGCTGGCGGATGAGATTCAATACCTCGCGCACGGTCATATTTTGCTGAATAGTGATGGGGTCCTTGACCACGCCACTCTCAAAGCGTTTGACCTTAGCTACTTGAGCAGCCTGTGCTTGAATTGACATGTTCTTATGTATGATACCAATGCCGCCTTCTTGCGCTATTGTAATCGCCAAACGCGCCTCTGTCACCGTATCCATTGCAGCTGAAACGACAGGGATGTTAAGAGATATGTTACGTGTGAGCTGTGTTATTAAACTGACATCACGTGGCAAGATCGATGAATGGGCGGGAACCAGTAAAACGTCGTCAAAAGTGAGTGCTTTCTGAATTAGTCGCATATAAAAAGCCCTTTGCAAAGCGGTATTATATCGAAACCCAGCTTAAAAATTATAGAAATTCACTTGAATATTGTTAAATTAGTTTAAATCGACATAAATTTATTGCGAATGAGTGCTTGATGATAATCGGACATCTCTTAAATTATATTAAAATTAAGCCGATAAAAAATTGTCGGGTATCTTTCATGCCCAGTAATTTAGGAGAAGGAAATGCAACGTTTTATAATCTTGTTGCTGTTATTGATAGTCGGTGTTGCTGCAAACGGACAGGTTTATAAATGGGTAGATGCTGATGGTAAAACTCAATATACCGATCAACCACCGCCTTCTGGTGCGGCTAATGATGAAAGCAAACTCGATATCAGACCTGCGCCACCTACTTCTAACAATAATCATCAAACTGATGCTGTAGGTGAAGATCGAAAACTAGGCTTCAGTGAACGGCGCACTGCTCGCAAAGAGGCCAAAGCAGAAAGAGAGCGGGCAGCTGAAGAATTAAATCAAAAATGTATTCAAGCGCAAGGTCAATTAAAAATGTATAGAGATACGCCGCGTTTACGTGTGCCAGATGGCAACGGAGGTGTCGTTTACGTCGATGATAATGTACGTGAAGGACATATTAAAGAAGCGCAAAAAAATATCGCCGCTTATTGTAAATAAATAGAACCGCTTGCTAATAGGCTGCCGTTTCTTTTTTAATATTACTTTTTGGAATGCTTCAAACGTATGGCTGTACTGGCAGCCGATGCATTCAATGTGATTTCAAAACCACCGTCAATCTGTAGAGCATTTCCTTCATTAATGCTGATACTTGATTTTGATGCGGGTTGGCAGTATCGCTCATTTTGTACTTGCGCAGAAACTTCAGTACATATAATGCGATAGATTTCTTGGGCTATCAAAGCTTCATTTTCTAGGATGGGTTCATCAACCTTAGGTGGGCTTTTAATTCTTCCGCCGCTTTTCTCTCGGATATAACTAATTTGTCGCAACTTATCCGTGTCGCTTATTTCTATTCGATGGATCGATTTACGCTGATCGGCCGCTTGGCTTCGTTTGGTAAAAGTGGTGCTTTGTGTTTGATTATAACCGTGGTTTTGTAAAATATCAGGAATTGCGTCGATAGGTGTATTGAGCGAGATGCCCTCAATTTCAATTGCTAAGATATTTTGATTTATGTCTGACGCATTGATCGTGAAAGAAGAAAAAAAGCCTATAAAAAAAACAAATAATTTTTTTTGCATTTTATTTAAATCCTATTAAATATGAGTGAATGCTTAACTTGGTGGCAGTAGTCTCATGACTTGTTCAGAAGGTCCGGGTAGAAACGGCGTTGGTTCTCCTTTAACCCAATTGTTATGCCCACTGCCATAGTATGGCGAGAGTGGGTGCCCGCTTTGACCGCCTGACATATCAAAATAGCCTTCTTCCTCATTACCCGGTGCAACCGCTGAACGCTGGGAGGCACCAAAATCTGGTGTTTGTACGCGTGGCATGTTGCCGTCGCCGGGTAATGCGTCATTTGGCATATCAAGCCAACTGGCAACAAAGTCCGGTAACATGCGGCTCAGTGGGTGGCGGATACTCGCGGTATTATGTTCACCCCAATGACGAGCCATAATACTACCAGGTTGTTTCTGCAGGGCGTTAGCAACTTGCTCGACACTGTCAGTCAATAATGCATCCCAAGTATCATAACCTGGTGAAAGGAGATGTTTTGGTTGTTGCTCGATCAACAACCAAACAGCATTCTCAACCTGATTTAGTTTGGGTAATTCAAAATTTGGGTTATGTTGCCAAATGACAGCAGCAAAACCTTCAATTATGCGTTGAATAACTTCTTGACGATAAGCATGTACAATTAGATAAGATACAGAAGTTGTAGAGGCCTGACCATCCCAATCACCCAGGGCCTGTTGTATCTCACGATACCATTGTGCATCTTGCATTTGATTCAAGGTGGATTTAAGTAGTTTGTGCCAACGCGCTAGAAATAATGCGCGGTGATCGAGTTGGATGGCTAACATGTCTGCTGGTGAAAAATAATCACGTTCGTTTAGGTTGTCACGAATCTGTTTTGCACGTGCGCCAAGGTCATAACCGCCGTCACCTAACAAATCGATTGGCGGATTGGCAATAACTTGTGCATTTGCTGTCCATAAACGATGTGATGGTGGGTTATGAATGAGTGGATAACTGCTCGCCTCTAACCAGCCTTGCCAGCCCGTATTGATAGCAGTCCAATCGGCTGGTAGTGTTGGATCATAATTTTTTGTTCGTTGTGGAATTAGTCCCGCAATTGTCCAAGCGATATTGCCATTTTTATCGCCGACAATAAAGTTTTGTGCTGGTATGCCTGAATTTTGTGCAATGAGTATAGCTTCATCAATTGACGATGTATGACCTAACTCACCCAAACTAAGATTTACAGCTTTTGGCTGCAATGCCGTCCAGGCGAGCGCAAGCGGGGTGCCATCATAATCCTTAGCGAGGATTGGTCCCCACTCGGTTTCATTCACAATTAGTTGTTCATCTGGTGCGTCTTTGACACGTATTGTTTCATGATGAGTTGTAAGTGGTTTCCATCCCGTTGAACTAAGGTAACGAGATACGTCTTGTGGGTCTAATGTGGTGCGCACCCAGTCTGCAAAATCTCCGTAACTATTAGTAAAACTCCATGCGATGTGACGGTTTGAGCCGATAATTATTGCTGGCATGCCAGGTAGGTTAACACCCGTAATATCATGACTGTCGGTGTTATTACTCTGGTTAGGGTAAATTAAGCGAGTTCGAAACCATGTGCTAGGTACTTTTAGTTCCAGATGTATGTCGTTGGCAACTAAGGCAGCGCCATTGGCTATTACACCTGCAACTGCAAAATTATTGCTACCGGGCATATTGCCTTTTAGCTCATAATCGTGATGAAGTAACTTGGGGTCTAATGTCTGTAAATTGATTTCATCAGCTGTTGGCAGTAATGGCCAAGCGGAGGGTGTGCCTAGTAACGGGGCTTCCCACTGGCCACCGTTAGCGGTTAAAAATTGGTAAACCGAGTCAGGTAATGATGCTTTCATGGTCGACAGGCCAAGTTCTCGGCTTTTGCTTGTGTCGTTGAGTATGAAGTACATTGCCATTACAACGAGTAGGCTGTCTTCCATTTGCCAGTCATCTGGATGGGTCTGTGTTAATAAGTAAGGGAAGGGGCGAACTGTGAGTGCTTTAAGTCCATTATTGACTCCCTTCTGGTAGACATTAAGTAATTTATGCTCGTCGTGGGTTAGTTGATTTAATATAACTGAGACACGCGCTCTCATGCGGTAACGCCGCGCTATACGATCGCTGGGTAAAGCGGCGGAACCAAATAGCTCAGATAATTCGCCCGCTGCACGCCTACGCATCAAATCCATTTCAAAGAAACGTTCTTGTGCATGGACAAAGCCCAGTGCATGTGTTAAATCAAAGCGATTTTGTGCATGGATAGTAACACTGCCAAATGCGTCACGTTCAATAGAAACAGGCATTTTTAGCTCTGAAATAGTGATCTCGCCAGTATACTGCGGCAGGCTACCACGCAGTAGAAACCAAGTAATACCACCAATAAATAGGCAAAGAAAAAGTAGAAAAATGAGGGAATGACGTATTAAACGCAAGTTGAAAGTCATTAAATTTGGTTTTTTTGGATTATCTAGTCAGCGATAAACTGAGAAAATATTGGTGTTAGTTTTTTCGGAAAATAGTTTTTGTAAGAGCGTCAAAGTTTTCAATAAATTGATTAATTAATGATTTTTTGAAATTGTTATTTTCTAATTTTCCGACAGACTCATATTGGAAGAATTTATGCCGAGCATATCACGCTGAGTTCATTTTGCGTTAAGCGTTATCCATAAATCTGTTCTCTTAGATTTATATTCATTTCTTAAAAGTTTAAGTATGGCTTATCTATATATAATTCAATAGATTATGGTCTTTACTTGATCAATTGGATTATATGAATATCTGCATCTGTAAATAATTTAATGAATTAGTAAAATTTTTCAAATAACGGGAAGAATCCTCTTTTGTTTCCAGTATTGAATAAGACGATCTGCAATGATAATACAACCATAATGATATGGAGTTGGGTATGGCAGAAGATAGCGATTTAGAAAAAACGGAACCGGCGACGCCCAAACGTATCGAGAAAGCAAGAGAAGATGGCCAGGTGGCGCGTTCTCAAGAATTGACGACTTTCACTGTGTTAATAGCGTCTGCAGCTGGTATTTTGTTTCTAGGTGGTAAGTTGATTGATGATTTGTTGTCTATTGTTAGGAATGGCATTCAGTTGAATCGTGAGTTGGCATTTGATACTGATTTAATGCTTGAGCGCTTATCAGACCAAGCTCATGAAGGCCTTTTTGCACTTGGCCCGATGATGCTTTTGCTAGTGATTGCTGCTTTTTTCTCGCCGATGTTTTTAAGTGGATGGCTTTTTAGCTCCAAGGCTTTAGTGCCAGATGTTAAGCGTATGAACCCACTGCAGTGGGTGAAAAGAGTTTTTTCTGTGCGTGGGTTAATTGAGCTATTTAAAGCTATTGCTAAATCAGTTGTTATCGGTGGTATGGCTGCCCTAATAATTTGGCATAACAAAGAAGCCGTTTTTGAATTAATTAAACAGCCCGTTCATATTGGTGTTTCTCATATGGGAGAATTATTGGGATTTAGCTTTATTTTTCTGGTTAGTTCAATGCTTTTGATTGTTGCCATCGATGTTCCGTTTCAATTATGGGAACACGCTGAAAAACTAAAAATGTCAAAAGAAGATGTTCGCAAGGAAAGTAAGGAGACAGAAGGTGATCCGCAAGTTAAAGCAAGGATTAGAGGTATACAGCGAGAAAATGCTCGTCGTCGGATGATGGAGGAGATTCCCAATGCCGATGTAATTGTCACGAATCCGACGCATTATTCTGTCGCATTGCGCTATCACGGTGATTCAATGCGTGCACCAAAAGTGGTTGCGAAGGGCGTCCATCTATTGGCAGCGCGCATTCGTGAGCTTGGTGAAGAGAATAGGGTGCCAATTCTTGAAGCGCCACCATTAGCACGTGCTTTATATCATCATGCGGAGCTTGATACTGAAATACCAGAAACACTTTATACCGCCGTGGCTGAGGTTTTAGCTTATGTCTTTCAGTTGAAAAGATATAAACATCAAGGAGGTGAAAAGCCTGAGGCGCCGATTGATTTGCCTGTTCCAGAAGGCTTGGATCATGCTTAATAAACATACTGAGTTATTTTTAATCATTTATGAGATGTGTGTGTATTAGATGAATAATGCCTTCACAATTTCCAATATGTTTGCCGGTGAAAACCTGAAGAGTTTCGCCGGCCCAATATTGATCATTATGATCCTGGCTATGATGGTGATGCCGTTGCCGCCATTCATATTGGATTTTTTATTCACATTTAATATTGCATTGGCTGTCATCGTATTGTTGGTCAGTTTGTATAGCAAAGACCCATTAGATTTTGCTGCATTCCCAACGGTTTTGTTGATTACTACTTTGTTACGACTGTCACTCAACGTTGCGTCAACTCGGGTGGTGTTGCTTGAAGGTCATACTGGTCCTGATGCTGCAGGTAAGGTGATCGAAGCTTTTGGACATTTCTTAGTTGGCGGCAACTATGCAGTTGGCCTGGTGGTGTTCATTATTTTGGTGGTGATTAATTTTGTGGTAATCACTAAAGGTGCTGGGCGAATAGCTGAAGTTAGTGCCCGCTTTACATTGGATGCTATGCCAGGTAAGCAAATGGCGATTGATGCGGATCTTAATGCAGGCCTGATAGGTGAACAAGATGCACGTGAGCGACGCGAAAAAATTTCTAAAGAAGCAGATTTTTACGGATCGATGGATGGCGCAAGTAAGTTTGTTCGGGGTGATGCGATAGCTGGCATTATGGTGATGTTAATTACCATTGTTGGCGGATTAGTTGTCGGTGTCGCTCAACATGATCTTGCATTTGCTGATGCAGCCAGAAATTATACGTTATTGACGATTGGGGATGGGTTGGTTGCTCAAATTCCTGCACTAGTTATTTCAACCGCAGCCGGTTTAGTTGTTAGCCGGGTAAGTACAGATGAAGACCTTGGTCAGCAAGTACTGGGTCAGTTATTTAATCGTCCGCAAGTTTTAGTCCTAACTGCATGTATTCTTGGTGTGATGGGTCTGGTACCTGGAATGCCTAATTTTGTATTCTTATTATTAGCGTCTATTCTTGCGACGGGTGCTTATCTGATGAATAAGCAAATAGTGGCTGTTGCAATGGCACCCGTTGTACAAGAACAAACACCTAATATAGGTGAAGTGCAAGATGCAAGTTGGGCGGATGTTACGCCTGTTGAGACATTGGGTTTAGAAGTTGGTTATCGTTTAATTCCTCTGGTCGATAAAGTTCAGCAGGGTGATTTGTTAAAACGCATTAATGGTATTCGACGAAAGTTTGCACAGGACATTGGATTTTTGCCGCCGGTCGTCCATATTCGCGACAATTTAGAGTTGCGACCCAATGCTTATCGTATTACTTTGAAAGGCTCTGTCATTGGGCAAGGTGAGTCCTACAACGGTATGTTTCTTGCAATTAACCCAGGTCGCGTAACAGCAGCATTACCTGGAACCGAAACGACTGATCCTGCGTTTGGGTTGCCGGCCTTTTGGATTGATTCAACACTACGCGAACAAGCGCAGAGCAATGGTTATACCGTTGTTGATGCGAGTACTGTTGTAACAACACATATTAATCATTTATTGAGCATGCATGCGGCTGAGTTACTTGGGCGGCAAGAACTACAGCAATTGTTAGACCACCTTAGCAGTCAGTCCCCTAAATTAATAGAGGACTTGGTGCCGAAGTTATTGCCATTATCGGCAGTTCAGAAAGTTTTACATAATTTGCTAGAAGAGAGTGTGCATATTAGAGATATGCGCACCATTATTGATACGCTTACTGAACATGCGGTGCATACGCAAGATACAGCAGAACTAACCGAAATCATACGCGGCGCATTAGGCCGTGCAATTGTTGAGCAATTTTTCCCAGCAGGCGCTGAGTTGCAGGTGATCAGCCTGCATCATGAATTAGAAAATATATTGTCGCAAGCAGTAGGGTCAGGCGCAACTGCAGGCGTGGGTATTGAACCTGGACTTGCTGACACATTATTAAATGAAGCTGGCGTAGCCGTTCAGCGCCAAGAGCAGTTGGGGCTACCAGCTGTCTTACTTGTTCCCGGTACGATTCGGATGCTTTTATCCCGTTTCTTGCGCCGATCTTTACCACAAATCAGGGTGCTTTCTCATGGGGAAATACCTGATTCAAGAAAACTAAAAATCACTTCCGTGGTTGGAGGTAATAAATGAATGTAAAAAAATACTTAGCAGCAAATTCTCGTGAAGCGTTGCGTATGGTTAAAAGCGATCTGGGTGATGATGCTGTTATTTTATCAAACAGGCAAGTTTTGAATGGCGTCGAGATTATGGCCCTAGCTAATTCTGATGTTTCATCATTGGTAGCTGGACCTGGAAAAGAAGAGGCTACTACAAGTTTAGAAGAGCAGTTTCCGCCTACTTACTCTCCATCAAGATTGGCGCATACGCAAGAGTCAGCACATGAAACTCATGCTACGTCGCAGACTAATAAAGCTGACTCAAATGCATCGGAAGTGTTAGCTAAAGATGTTATCAATGAAATTAAAGCCATGCGGCATACGTTGGAAAATCAAATAGCAACCGTTGCATGGGGGAATTTCACGCAAAAAAATCCAACCAAAATGAGAATTCTTCATACGTTGTTGAATGCTGGATTTAGTCCCTTATTGTCACGGCGCTTAATTGATAAGTTACCTGAGAATCTAAATTATGAGCAAAGTTTAAAAAAATCGATGTCTGCGCTGGCATTTAATATGCGTGCAGTAGACAGTGATGAAATGATTGAGAGCGGCGGTGTTTTTGCTTTAGTTGGTCCGACAGGGGTAGGTAAAACGACGACGACAGCCAAACTTGCTGCGCGCTGTGTTATCCGGCATGGCGCTGACAAGGTCGCGTTATTAACGACTGATAGTTATCGTATTGGTGGACATGAGCAATTACGTATTTATGGTAAGTTGCTAGGGGTACCCGTTCGTAGCATTAAAGATACGGATGATTTACAACTTACGTTGTCAGAGTTGAATGATAAACATATGGTTTTGATTGACACCATAGGAATGAGTCAGCGTGATCAAATGGTTGCGGAACAAATGGCAATGTTGTGTAACGGTGGTTCGGATGTTAAACGCATGCTCTTACTTAGTGCAACCAGTAACGGTAATACACTCGATGAAGTGATTTCGGCTTATCAGGCTAAGGGGATTCATGGTTGCATCATTACAAAAGTTGATGAAGCCGCAAGTCTAGGTGTTGTGCTTGATGCGGCGGTTCGTAAAAAACTATTGTTGCATTACATAGCTAATGGGCAAAAAGTGCCTGAAGATCTACATTCAGCTAATCCGCATTACTTATTACACCGAATATTTAAATCAATGCCGAGTAATTCTCCTTTTACGTTGCAAGATGATGAGTTTGCCATGTTGATGGTTAATAGCAATTATCAAAAGCATGATTTAAACAAAAATCATGTGAAGGTTAATTATGGTTAGAGTCATAAGAGACCAGGCCGCAGGTCTTCGCGGGTTATCTGCTTTACGTACCGATGATTCTGTGCGTATTGTGGCGGTAGCAGGAGGGAAGAAGGGCGTTGGTAAAACCAGTGTAGTTGTAAATTTGGCCATGATGCTTGCAAAGAATGGCAAGCATGTACTTATACTTGATGAGAGCCCGAGAAATAATAATGTTAATGCGCATTTAGGGCTTCATGCGCACTATGATTTGGTGCATGTAATTAATCGAGACAAGAAATTAGATCAGGTAATTTTACAAGGACCAAATGACGTCTCTGTTTTAACTGCTATGCGAGGTATACGTTCGTTAGCGAAGTTGAATGTGGGCGATCAAAATTGGTTGATCAAATGTTTTAGTGAGTTATCAAGACCTGTTGATGTTGTATTAATCGACACGGCAATAGGTGGTGCAAGCCAGGTTCTACCGTTAGGTCTAGCGTCTCAGCAAGTACTAATCGTCTTGTCAGGATCGCCGACATCAATTACCGATGCGTACACTTTGATCAAGGTTATGAGCAAGGAATATGCCAAGCAACATTTCCTTATTCTAGTAAATAAAGTTAAATCTGAGCAAGCTGCTCATACTATTTTTGACAATATATCAAGTGTTGCTCGGCAACACCTATCTGTGTCACTTGATTACCTGGGATGTATTCAAACGGATGAAAAGTTACGGCGATCAACACAACTATGTCGGTCTGTCGTTGATGCTTTTCCCAGCTCGTCATCAGCAATAAGCTTTAGACAAATTGCTGATGATTTACTGTGCTGTTCTTGCCCGGATGACTATGGCGGTGGCGTTGAGAATTTTATGCAACGACTGATTCGTACCAGTCATCTACAAACTGAAAATCTAACGGTTTAATGGCCTATGTATACTGCTACTGGAAATATCAATAAAGAAGAATTTGTGGCTGAGTTTACGCCACTGGTAAAGCGTATTGCTTATCACATGATGGCAAAATTGCCGGCTAGTGTTCAAGTGGATGATTTGATACAAGCGGGGATGATCGGTCTGCTTGATGCTATTAAACGCTATGAAGGTTCTTATGGTCGGCAATTTGAGAGCTACGCCTCACAACGTATTCGTGGCGCTATCTTGGATGAGCTACGCGAAGCGGATTGGTTGCCTAGAAGCATGCGTAAAAAAATGCGCGATGTTGAGACAACGATTAGAAAACTCGAGCAAGATTTAGGTCATCCTCCCGGTGAGCAAGAATTGGCGGATGAGTTGGAAATCTCGATAGATGAGTACCATAAGATTTTGCAAAATGCACGTGGCGCGCAGTTAATTTATTACGAAGATTTTCAGAAAGATGATGAAGATCCATTTCTAGATCGTTTTTGTGTTGATTCTGGTGGTGATCCTTTGGAGGCATTGCTGGATGAGAATTTACGCGCTTTATTGATTAAAGCAATTGATAATTTACCACCACGAGAAAAACAGGTCATGGGTATGCACTATGAACAAGAGATGAATTTGCGAGAAATTGGTGAAGTAATGGGAGTCAGTGAGTCGCGTGTATGTCAGTTACATACGCAAGCAGTATCACGGTTGCGTAGTCGAATGAGAAGTATTTAAGTCACTGCGCGCAAGGTGCTGAATTGAAAAAGTCTTCACATATTGATTTAAACAGTGTGGCTGGAATCATGCTGGCGGTCATAGCAATTATTGCTGGCCAAATGCTTGAGGGTGGTCATATTGGGTCCTTAATTCAAATGGCGGCTTTTGTTATTGTCGTTGGCGGCACACTAGGTGCCGTCTTATTGCAAAGCTCCGTCAAGACTTTTGTCAGCGGTATGAAAATGATTGTTTGGGTATTTTATCCGCCATTATTTTCTTCTAAAGAAAAAATTAGTCAGATTGTTCACTGGGCGCAAGTCTCTCGAAAAGATGGTCTGCTATCACTTGAGGCCTACGCGCAAATCTCCAAAGACCCATTGACCAAAAAAGGGCTGCAATTATTGGCCGATGGAATCCAAGCTGAGCCGCTACGTGAAGTAATGGAAGTCGAATGTGATGCACTTGAATCACATCAACGCCAATCTGCGAGGGTATGGGAAGCCGCAGGCGGGTACGCTCCAACAATTGGTATTCTAGGTGCGGTACTTGGTTTGATTCATGTAATGGAAAATTTGTCTGACCCAGACCGCTTAGGCAGTGGTATAGCCATTGCTTTTGTTGCGACTGTGTATGGCGTTGCATTGGCTAATTTAGTTTTTTTACCAATTTCAAACAAGCTCAAAGGCATTATTGAAGAACATGTGGTGATGCGTGAAATGCTCGTGGATGGTTTGGTTGCCATTGCTAAGAGTGAAAACCCTCGTCTAATTGAAAATAGGTTAAACGGCTATATTGTTTAAGGAAGAGTTGACTCATGCGAAGGAGAAGAAGTGGTGAACAAATAGAGATGCATGACAGCAATGAGCGTTGGCTGGTTTCTTATGCTGATTTCATTACTTTGTTATTCGCCTTTTTTGTAGTGATGTATGCGATTTCATCAGTGAATGAAAGTAAATATAGTGTGCTAAGTGATTCGTTGGTTAGCGCGTTCAAAAGTAAGCCAACTCAAACCCTCCTGGTAGCCGAAAGCAATTTATACCCGGCAATAATTGAATTGCCTGTTAATAGTGAAGCACCCATAACAATTCAACCATCTGAGAAAAAAATTATTCAGCAGAAAAAAATGAAACGCATGGCAAAGGACATCATGCATGCATTGGGATCATTGGTGCAAGATGGAAAAGTGAGGGTGACACAGAGTCCGCATGGCATCACGGTAGAAATAAATGCAAGTGTCTTATTCTCGCCGGCACAGGCGCTACTTGCTGAAAGTTCAAAGGAAACATTGCGTGCCGTTGCTGAGGTGGTGAGGGGGCATGAGCATGAAATGCATGTTGAAGGTCATACAGATAATTTACCAATCAGTACTAGTCAATACCCATCAAACTGGGAGCTATCAACTGCGAGGGCAAGTAGTGTTGTCCGGTTGTTTATTAATAACGGCGTTGATGCGCGTCGATTAACGGCACTTGGTTATGGTGAAAATCGACCGGTAGCATTAAATAATACTTCAGATGATCGAGCAAGAAATCGTCGTGTAACCATCATGATTATGTCGTTGGAACCTGAGCAAGTTACTGAACTTTCAATTGAAGCAAAGTCAGATTGAAGTGAATATGTGTCAAAACCAAGTGCAATTCATTTATATGTACATAAGCACCAACGCGCCCCTCTAGCCTGTCAGTCAGCATTGAAATTTTTCAGAAAACAGCGCCTTAGCCCCAATATTGCACCAGTTTCTGGAATTTAAACGCCGAACTGTTTTGAATTGAACGTGCTCGCGACCGGAGCCGCTGTTATTCTGCGGCGTAGCAAGCATGTGCGCTCAATTCAGAACAGGACAAGTTAAAAACCAGAAAATTAAGTGCTCGGTACAAACCGTATTTTTAAACAATCTTCCAAAGATCAGTAAACATAAGGGTTACAGGCCGAAAT
>JAJFJG010000088.1 GCA_021774265.1 Nitrosomonas sp. | reverse complement strand
TCTCCTGAGTGTTGCTATCCGGTTTGTTTTTTGCAATGAAAAGCAGATCGGATAGGTCTCTAATTTAAAATTTAATACCCTCCAATAAAAGAGGTGCGACAATTTGTCGCATTGCTATTTCCTAGTATCACTCAGATAATGATTCTATGTTTATGTAAAAAATTTAGAGGTTCGATAATGCGTCATCAAACTGTAATAAAAACACTATTAGCTGCCGTCATCACCGTTACAATTTCCCATGCAAGCGTTGCTTACGCCCATACAGCTGGTGACACACTTGACCCAGGCAACACCATCCGAAATTTTACTGGCATGGCATTTGTAACTTGTTTTGATGATGGCAATGGCCTTGCAGACCATATTATTGTAAGAGTTAGAGACAATTCGCCGCCTGTGCCTGGTTTGTTGGTGAATCTGCAAGTTTTTAAGCAAAACAAGTCTAATAGTATTACTGACACGGTGTCAGGAGATGCGGATTTTAGTCCATTTGTTACGCTGCAAGGCGGGGGCGGAATATATTGGCTTATGGTAAATAAAACAGATGTAGGCGCCCGGTCTTTTGAGGTTGAATATCATTGCAATACTATTACTGATATACATACAGGTACTGATATTGGCGTGACTCAATTTGGCGAGCCTAGTTTTGATGACAACGGGTTTTAATAATCGATTGCTGTGAGAGTCATTGGAGAGATTAAATGTTTATGATAAAGCGGATAAAATTTTTAGTTTTTGCAAGCCTGTTATTAAGTCTTACGGTAACATCAGTGATGGCTGAGCATGTTGGTGATATGTCACCAGCATGTAAATTGTCTGCATTAGATGGCACAGCTGTGCATAACCTAGAAGAATTACAAGGAAAAGTTGTCTATGTAGACTTTTGGGCTTCTTGGTGTCCACCTTGTGTCAAATCGTTTCCTTTTCTCACTCAATTAAATCATGATTTAAAAGACCAGGGTTTGCAGGTGATTGGTGTTAATTTGGATGAAAAAGTCGCCGATGCGGAGACGTTTCTTGAGCGGTTTCCAGTTGATTTCGCGATTGCATTAGATGCTGGCAAGCAATGTGCCAAAGATTTTGGTGTTATGGCGATGCCTTCTTCATACTTAATTGACCGCAAGGGTGTCATCCGGCATGTGCATCAGGGGTTCCGGCCTGATGAGGCAAAAGATTTACGTGCTGCTATAGAATATTTATTAACCGAGCCGCTGTGATTCTCAATTCGCATATATCCATATGCGATAAATCCAGGCTGTACCTATTTTATGAGCAATAAGCGTATTTATACGAATCTAGCATGATGAAAAGCTCGCAAAAAATCGTGGTTTTATTTTGGCTTATTATTTGTATAGGCTTGTCGGGTTGCGTCAACTTGGCGCCGTGGGAACGTGGCAATTTGGCTAAACCACAAATGGCTATAGATCCTCATCCGTTACAAGATGCCATGCGTGCACATAACTATGGCAGTCGTGAAGCGGGCGCGAGTGATAATGCATCTGGCGGCGGCGGCGGGTGTGGTTGCTTCTGAATTAATTGCCAAGTAAATGCCAGATCACTCTGTGAGTAAAGCTCAATTCGTTGGATTGTGTCCTAAACACCAAACCCGAAACTGCTGTTTGTGTCAATCAGAATTAATCATTCCTGGTAAAAAAAACACAGCACTGCATGCGCTAACATCTGCTGCGCTTGTTCTGCCTGGTTTGCTGTTATCAACGTCACATGCGGCAAACGCGAACCTAGATAGTTTTAGTTTTCAATATAACCGCTTTCAAGAAGGGAAGCGGAATCTTTTTAACGTACCTAATAGTTTAAAACCTATTCAGGCTGATGTAATTCAAGCCGGCGGTAAGGTTTCTCTATCTGATCGTGTCAAATTTTCATTTAATTACACCCGCGATGTCTGGTCGGGTGCAACGCCTGTTACATCAGCACCATTAGCCTCTAATGGTAATCGTCCTATCCTGCAAAATGCCCCAGGTGGAGGTACGTTTGTCTCTGGGGCATCTCCTTTTGTTAACAGGCCGATTTCACTTGATCGAGATTTAAATCCCATTGGGCAGGACGGGCAAGTGGACACCCGTGCAGTTGAAGTTCTTTCGTCTGCATCACCTGAGGTACGTAATGCTGCTGATTTTGGTTTGGGTTATGAATGGAATGAAGCTGCTGTAAACTTTGGTGGCGGTGTTTCGATTGAAAATGATTTTAAATCAAGTTATGGCAATGTGAGTGGTCGTCTAGACTTTAATCAAAAATTGACCAGTATTAAGGCCGGCTTTGGTTATACCAGCAACGAGACATCTGCAATTCTTGATCATGATCTTTCGCCTTACCTTACTAAGACGGCTTTTGCAAGCCAGATTGAAAGCCGCGGTGGTTCGGAGATATTACATGGAAAGCGGCAGGATTGGGCGGCTAATATTGGTTTAACACAGATTCTTGGTAAAAATTCTCTCATTGATGCCAATATTGGTTACACCCATAGTAATGGGTTTATGGAAAACCCCTATAAGGCTATGACGGTTATTTTTGTCGATCCAGAAGCCTCAAATAACGGACTGGATACTCCAATAAACGGGGATGTTAGAGCACTGTTGGAACAACGCCCAAACATCCGTAACCAGGTGGCGATCAGCGCGCGATATATTCAATATATTAGTCCGTTAGATGCTGCGCTGCATTTGGACTATAAGTTTTCTACTGATGATTGGGGTATTAACACCAACACGTTTACAGCAAACTGGATACAGCCACTGGTTAGTGGCTGGTCTATAACGCCAAGAATTCGTTACCATTCACAAGATGCTGCCAATTTTTACCAGCCATATTTAGTCTCCGAACAAGCATTCAGTACAAACGCAGTGGATGCGCTGGGAAGGCAGGTATTTGAACGTATAGATAATCCGGATATTTTGTTTGTCCGTGACGAACAGTTTAATCTACTCGATGGTGATGGTAATTTGGTCGATGAGGCGCTGGTTAGCGTGCAACCAAAAAGAAACCAATTTGATAATGATCAATTGCCAGATAGCTTCTCCAGTGATCATCGCCTATCAGGGTTTGGCACTTTGAGTGGTGGCGTTACTTTAAAAAAGCAGTTTGCCAGAGGTATTGCACTGCAGACCGGTTTTGAATATTTTACACGCCAAAGTGCATTACAAATTGGCGGAGACAATGGCGGTAGCTTTGGCGATTTTGATTTTTATGTTGCCAGTGCGGCAATAAGCGTTAATATCGAGAAATTAAATTTTGCCAGCAGTGGCAGCAACGGAAGTGGTGGTCACGATCACTTGGACCACGGTAAGAATAAACACCATCATGGTGGCCATGTACCAGCAGGTGTGATGTATGGCCATATGTTGGATAAAGCTGGCGATTTTATGGTGGGTTATCGTTTCATGTACGGTCGTCAAGCGGGTGATATGTTAAATGGAACGCAATCAGTAAGCGACCAGAGCATTGTCAGTCAGGGCTGTAGCGATGAGCTCAATTGTCGGTTTACACCGACTTTTATGAACATGAAAATGCACATGCTCGATATTATGTATGCACCAACTAACTGGTTGAACGTGATGTTGATGCCGAAATTTGTTGATATGGAGATGGATATTCGCAAACTGGATGGTAGCCCTCCAGCGCCACCAAATGTTCATGAACATACGGGTATTGCAGGCCATACCACTGGCGGGGTGGGAGACACCACATTATCAACGTTGATTAAATTATATAATGAACCAGGCCATCGACTGCATTTGGGTTTGGGAGTGAGCGCGCCAACGGGTAATGTGGGTCTGGAATTCCGTCGTTTATTTCAAATTGATGGTGGGCTGGTTCACTTTGGTATGCAGTTAGGCAGTGGTACTTGGGATTTTCTGCCAAACCTGACTTATGCGGGTGACCATAATCGTTGGTCCTGGGGTGCACAGCTCAGCGGTACTAAACGTCTTGAAGATGAGAATAAATCTGGTTATCGACTGGGTGATACTTTTCAAGCGACCTCTTGGGGCGGTTATCGTTTGACGCCATGGCTTTCAACGTCAGTACGAGGTATTTATACGGTGCAGGGCGCCATTCAAGGTGATTTTAATGCATTTAATGGGCGTGCAGGCCCGATGGATTTTCCAGCTAATCATGGTGGGCAATTTTGGGATGTCGGGTTTGGTATTAATGCGACAGTTCCTAAAGGCAAATATGCCGGGAATAATCTTAGTTTCGAGTGGATACAACCAGTAAAAGATGATGTCAACGGCTTCAGGCTTGAGCGTAAGGCAGCACTTGCTGCTACTTGGAGCTATCATTTCTAATTTAACCCCAAAATTAAGCTTGCAAAGTAATTAAGGGCATTAATGGGGATAGTCCTCGTTTAATTTTTTGGCTCTAGCTTTACGTTACTTATTTATCAAGTTTGGTGGATGCAAGAGGTGCGGTTGTTATTAGATAATGCAGCTTATGCCGCAGCCGTTACACTGACTGCTTTTTAATCAGTGGAACGTTGCCTGTTATGAACCAAAATATCAAAAAGAGATCGCCACAGATTTTGTTGAGATCGATCTATTCTTAAAATCGAACGCTGAACCATACGCATAAGATGTCATGTATTTCCTGGTATACGAAGACAGAGAAAAATACTTTGAAATTGCCATTGGGTTTTAATGGGAAGGGGTTAATCATATCTACTAGTTTGCTTCACCATACATTAGTAATGTATGGCTAACCAGATAGTTTCTCTATTTGGATCTGTCCAGGTGACTTTGTGTTTTGTATGAGAAGGAATATTTATATAACTTCCTTCAATAAGGTCAACTGATGTTTGATCTTCAAAAGCTAATGTTGCTTTACCCTTCAACACTAAAACCCATTCATTTAATTCCTGATCATGCCAACCAGTTTCTGGCGACTTATGTCCCTTTGAGATAATGCGCTCAATCTTTATATCTTTCTTTACTAGCAACTGTTCAATTGCTTCTTGTCCTGATTTGTCAGGTATAACTGAAAAAATATTGTCTGGGTTCATTTAAATTAATGGCGATACTTAAAGGTAATAATTACCATATCATGCGTATTTGATTTTGATGGCATGGCTCTTATACGTTATTTTTGAGACTATGTTAGATTAGCTTAAGGTACATAAAAATTATAGATATAAGTACTTTATTCATCTGAAGTTTTATTAATGATGACGCGCTGGTTACCATATTGTTTGGTAAATTCAGTACTGCCTTCAATAACTTTTATTTTTGCTGATAGTGGAACGCCGAGCAACTGTTCATTTGAAATTATATAGTCCATTAGTGTAAATCCACTATTCTCACTACCGCCATGAAACCATGCGCTGGAGTCTGAAACAGTGCGCTCAAATAAAATATCATTATCATTTGAAATACTGACTTTGACAATGAAATCTGAATTGTACAGAACACCAGGGTCTGCAGGTTTTTCAACTAAAATTGCGATTCTATGATTTCCTGGGTATTTGTGAATAATTTCAAGGCTTTTGGATAAACCTGTTTCAGATAGATCGAAATTTGCCTCGGATAAATGATGATATAAATCGGATGGTGAGAATATGTAATTATAAGTCGTGCTTGTTTTTCTAAAATGTGAGTGAGCTACAATTACAAAAACAATAATTATGATAACTAAAATACCATTTCTTATCTGGCTCATTTCTGTCCTCTAAAAATAATAATTATTCAGATAGATTACGGGGTATCACGGATAAATAAATCAAGTTTTTTATAACAGTATGTTTGCATACTCGAACCATGTAGCTCCCACGCTAAATCTAAACGCTTTAATAATATAATAGGTCAGTGTTATAAATTAACCTGATTACCAAAAAACTTCAGCTAGTTTTAGCAAACGCCCTGGTATTGGTGGAGTTTGGACAGATGCATGAACCAATCTGACGACCAAAGTATCCAGCTTAAATCGCCGATTAAAATGATATTCAAATTCTGCCAGATAGCGTGGCAAATGTTTTGCTTGACTCGCATGATAAGTGCCTTGCATGGCAGATTTAACATTACCCAGCAAGGTGTTGACCCAATGGAAAGCCAGTATTTCCATACTGCTGCGACTGCCCCCTGTGACAATAGCTTTATGTTTAATCCCGGCATCCTCCAAGCCTTTAAATGCCCATAGTCCATCGGTAATAACATGACTATCATGTTCTTAACTGTTGTTGACCTCAGTTCTTTATTTCTTCTTTTCGGAACCTTTTGACTTTGTGCATTTTCATCCTGATAAGCTAGCCTTCTCCGGCGCTTTCTACGGCTGCAACAAAAGGCGCTTTGTTCTCACTCCCTCTCCCTCGTTTACCGCCTGGGTTTTCTCCTCCCCAGTAGGCATCATCCATTTCAACACGTCACGATAAAGGCTGTTTACGCTATCTTTCCAGCATGACTTGCAT
>JAJFJG010000087.1 GCA_021774265.1 Nitrosomonas sp. | reverse complement strand
ATCTATTGCCAGTACGGCAACCAGCAATATCATTGTTGGCGTTGTCAGTCATGAACAGAATCTACATGACAGTCATACCTTACCGGAAATACTTGTCCACGTGGAAGCATCACGCGGCAAGGCAGCTAAACAAGGCGTGTGCGACCGAAGCTATCGCAGCAAAAGTCGCGTCAACGAAACCCAAATTATCCTGCCGAAAAAGCACTAAAAAAAGACACCCGCTACCAAAAGGAAAAAAAGCGAAAACAATGTAAAAGGCGAGTGGCAATAGAACCCATCATTGGTCACCTAAAATCAGACTTCAGGATGGCGAGAAATTACCTGAAAGGTGTGATAGGTGATCACGCCTTTGCATGGAACCTAAATAAATGGCTGATGGCCATTATCTGGCTTTTTTTCCCCACGGAAAAAAATACATGCGTGCAAATAAAAAAATATAAAATAGCGCAGATAAATATCCAGTTTAATTTTTGTGCATACGTTTTTTTCAAATATCTTCTGATCAGATTTTTTCTGAGGGCGACTAGCTAGTTTTACAAAAATTTGATTTTTAACCTTATGTCTTGATAAGAACTAATATTAATAAGGCTTCTAATTTTGCTGTTATCCGACAAGTCCAATATGTGTGATTGAGAAGAATCACCATTTATACTGATATAAAGCGGTAATTTTCTTGATCACAAATGCTTGATTCGTGCGGTCAATTGATCTAGCCAATGTTCTAATCCCTGAGTGTTGAGTTTAATATCAGAACTTAAAAGATCACAGACTTCTTCTGGAGTTAGTTGGCAACCGTGTTGAGCGAGTCGATTAAGTAGCAATGCTTGAATCGCTGTAGAAATTGTTGTGTATCGATCAGCATTATCTTTATTTGCACGCTCAGCAATTTCTACAAAGCAATCGATTAGGCTGTGCATAGATTCCGCGTGTTGAGATAAATGACCAACACGGCCATAATGGGTGAGAAAAACATGTTGTGGATCATAACTCATGATGCGGTCAATTGATGCGTGAGCGGCAACGGGGTCAAATTGAACCGGTGTTGTGGTTGGGAAAATAAACTCCATGCCATCAACATCAAAATCTCGGTAGGAAACACCAAATGTATCGCCGGTAAAAAATGCATTGCTGCGTTCATCATAAATAGAATAATGATGGCGCGCATGGCCGGGAGTGTCGAGAAACATTAGTGGGCGTCCATTAAGTTTCATGCGAAATTCATCGGGCGCCTCAATAATACGGTCGGCATCTATCGGATGGATTTCACCATAAACACGTTTAAATTCTGCTTCGCCATATACAGCCATTGCACCAGCAACCAGCCGAGTCGGGTCAGCCATATGTCGTGCGCCGCGAGGATGGACAACCAGCTTAGCATTGGGGAAACAGCGCATACATTCGCTGGCGCCACCAGCATGATCGAGATGTATGTGGGTGAGAAAGATAAAAGCGACATCTTCAACCGTAAGATTCTTTTCATTTAAAACCTGAATGACACCGGGAATCGAGAAGGAGGTGCCAGTGTCAATAAGAGCTGCTACACCATTTTCAACGATTAGGTGAATTGAAGCACGTTGAGGGCGATGAAATTGCGCGTCAATAGCGCTGATGCCGTGGTCATAGTCGATTGTTAAGGGTAAAGTCATGAATGCTCCTGCAGAGTTTCTTTCTGCATTGATATTTAAATATTATTTTGTCGGTAATTTTAATTGCTCAAGTATTGCGGGGTTCTCTAGTGTGGAGATGTCTTGAGTAATTTTTTCATTGTTGGCGAGAGTACGTAACAAACGACGCATTATTTTACCAGACCGTGTTTTTGGTAAATTTTCGCCAAAACGAATCTCGTCAGGCTTGGCGATAGGGCCAATTTCTTTTGCAACCCAGCGACGTAATTCGTCGACCAATTTGATTGCCGCATCGCCAACAGGTAGTTCATCTTTCAGCACGACAAATGCGATAATGGACTCACCTTTGACTTCATGCGGCTTGCCAACAACAGCTGCTTCTGCAACCAGTGGATTTGCAACTAATGCAGATTCAATTTCCATAGTGCCTAAGCGATGACCGGATACATTTAGCACGTCGTCAGTGCGTCCCATGATCCAAAAATAACCGTCAGAATCACAATTTGCAGAGTCACCGGCTAGGTAATATTTACCTTGACCAATATCATCAGGAAAGTAAGTTTTCTTAAAGCGCTCAGGATCACCCCATAGCGTACGGACTTGTGAAGGGAATGGACGTTTGATGACTAGGAATCCACCCTTGCCATGTTTTACATCTTGGCCTGTTTCATCAACAATGGCTGCAAAAATTCCGGGTAGTGGGAAAGTGCAGGACCCTGGTTTAAGCGGCACAGCACCCGGTGCAGGTGCAATCATGTGGCTGCCTGTTTCTGTTTGCCACCAGGTGTCGACAATAGGGCATCGAGATTGACCGACCTTTTGATAATACCACATCCATGCCTCGGGGTTAATAGGTTCACCCACTGAGCCAAGTAAACGTAGCGAAGTTAGATCATATTTGCTGGGTAAATCATGGCCCAATTTAATGAGTGAACGAATGGCTGTTGGTGCTGTGTAGAAAGTTGTGACTTTGTGATCCTGAATAATTTTCCAGAAACGACCCGCGTCAGGGTAGGTGGGAACGCCCTCAAAAATGACTTGCGTCGCACCTATGGCGAGTGGCCCATAAGCAACGTAACTGTGGCCGGTTATCCACCCAACATCAGCTGTACACCAAAAAACATCGTCAGGTTGATAGTCAAACACCCACTTCATGCTAACTATGGTGCCTAATAGATAACCAGCTGATGAATGCTGAACACCTTTAGGTTTTCCTGTTGAACCAGAAGTATAAAGGGTGAAAAGTGGGTGTTCTGCATTAACCCACTCAGGTTCGCAGCTACTTGGTTTGCCTTTGACAAGTTCGTGCCACCAAATATCACGGGAAGGATCGAAAGGTACTTCATTACCAGTTCGTCGGAACACAATGATTGATCGAACAGATTCAGTGCCGCCCATTTTAATGGCACTGTCTACAGTGATTTTTAGTGGATTGTTCTTGCCACCTCGAACTTGTTCATCTGCGGTGATAACAGCGACGGCACCTGCGTCATGAATGCGTTCACGTAAGCTTTTAGCCGAAAAGCCACCGAACACAACCGAGTGAATAGCGCCGATACGGGCACAAGCTTGCATCGCCACAACAGCTTCAATGCGCATGGGCATATAAATGACAACACAGTCGCCTTTTTTGATATTGAGTGATTTAAGCCCGTTGGCAAATTGGCAAACACGCTGATGAAGATCACGGTAGGATGAGTAAATAACTGATCCGTTGTCTGCTTCAAAAATAATTGCAGTTTTGTCCGGTTGTGTTGCTAAGTGCTTATCAAGACAATTATAAGAAACGTTTAATTCGCCATCGTCAAACCATTTGAAGAATGGTGGGGTACTTTCATCCAAGACATGAGTGAAAGGTTTATGCCAAAGAATATTGTCATAGGCTTGTTTTCCCCAGAAACCAAGATAGTCATCTTCAGCTTGAGCGCATAGTGTCTTATATGCTGCTATATTTGGAAGGTTTGCATGTTTTGCAAACTCCGTTGAAGGTGGGAAAATTCTGGTTTCGTTGAGAACAGATTCAATCGTTGACATAATGTGTCTCCAGTAATTTGTTACATCATAATTGGTAATTTTGCTGAAATTGTATCACCCACCTTGTTATGATTCGATAAAGCTTATTAAGGGTAAAATGATTGCAATGTAAGATGACTGTAATTTATAAGTAGTAGTTAATAGTTTTATTATAGAATTTTGATGAATTATGTGTTGCAAACATTGTACTTAAAGAAGTTTGTGTTTCATGTTTTGCAAATTTTTGCTAGAATAGCGCAGATATTTTGATGGGCTTTGTCAGCCCATTTTTTATTTGTGGCGAGGCTATGGCTTTATATAAGTTGCTGGAACCAACCTTGGTAGGTATGGGCTATGAGTTGGTTGAAATAGAACAAATGGGGCGTGGTAAGTTGATGCGGATATATGTCGACAAACCTAATGGTATTACGGTTGATGATTGTGTTTTAATTAGCAATCATTTGAGTCGATTGTTTGCAGTTGAGAATATTGACTATAGTCGGCTTGAGGTTTCCTCGCCGGGCTTAGATAGGTTGCTGAGAAAAGCGTCTGATTTTGCTAGGTTTAGTGGTGAAAAAATTAAATTAAAACTTTGTGTGGCTTTGCAAGGTCAAAGAAATTTTGTTGGAATTTTACGGGAAGTTAATAATGGCGTGTTAAAACTTGAAGTCGAAGAGTTGATGTTAGACATTGAATTGGGCAATGTGGAAAAAGCCCGTTTGGTCCCGAAATTTTAGGCATTTAAAAGTTTGGCTGGAGGGATATGAGCCGCGAGATTTTACTGTTGGTAGATGCATTAGCACATGAGAAAAGTGTTGAGAAAGAAATTGTTTTTGCCGCTCTTGAAATGGCATTGGCTTCTGCGACTAAAAAGCGATTTCAAGAAGATGCTGATGCACGTGTATCGATAGACAGATTGACAGGAGATTACCAATCATTCCGACGGTGGGTGGTGGTTGATGATGATGATGCTGTCGAAGATAACGAGCGCCAAATTTCTCTCAGTGATGCATTGCAACAAAATGCAGACATAGAAGTGGGTGACTATATTGAAGAGTCACTCGAGCCTATTGCATTTGGGCGAATTGGCGCGCAAGCTGCGAAACAGGTGATTTTCCAAAAAATACGTGATGCTGAGCGTGAGCAGACTTTAAGTGATTTCCTTGAGCGAGGAGATTACATGGTGACGGGTGCAATTAAACGTATGGAGCGTGGAAGTGCCATAATCGAGTCAGGTAAAGTTGAAGCATCTTTATCTCGTGATCAAATGATTCCAAAAGAAAATCTACGTATTGGCGATCGTGTTCGTGCTTATCTGCAGCGGATTGATCGTAATGCTCGAGGACCGCAAATTCTGTTATCACGGACTTCCCCGGAATTTTTGATGAAATTATTTGAACTTGAGGTGCCTGAGATTGAAGAGGGCTTGCTAGAAATAAAAGCAGCAGCAAGAGATCCAGGTTCTCGCGCTAAGATTGCTGTTCAATCGCATGATGCGCGTATTGATCCTATTGGTACTTGTGTGGGTATGCGTGGATCAAGAGTGCAGTCGGTTATAAGTGAATTGGCTGGGGAGCGTGTTGATATTATTCTCTGGTCGGCCGATTCGGCTACTTTCATTGTTAATGCACTTGCTCCGGCTGAAATTAGCAGTATCATGGTTGATGAAGAGAAACATAGCATGGATATTGTCGTTGATGATGAGAATCTTGCTCAGGCGATTGGTCGTAATGGACAGAATGTACGCCTTGCATCAGAATTAACTGGCTGGGAGCTTAATATCATGACGATGGAAGAGTCCGAAGCTAAGCAAAAAGAAGAAACGTCAGTTATTAGTCAGCTTTTCATTGAAAAGCTTGATGTTGACGAAGAAATGGCTGAGATTCTTGTTCAAGAAGGGTTTTCAACGCTTGAAGAGATTGCTTATGTGCCGCTGAATGAGATGCTTGAGATCGAATCGTTCGATGAAGAAACAGTCAATGAGCTTCGAAATCGCGCACGTAATGTTCTATTAACTGATGCGCTTGTTAGTGAAGAAAAGGTGGAGCAAGTTGCTGATGATTTGTTGTCACTGGAAGGAATGGATAGCGATATCTTACATGCATTAGCAGACAGCGGTATAAATACTCAAGAAGATCTTGCTGATTTAGCTGCTGATGATTTAATAGAAATAACTGGAATTGATGCGGATCGTGCAAATCAATTGATAATGAAAGCACGTGAACCGTGGTTCGCATGATCTTGTTAATATTGATGTGTGCTGGAACGTGATTAATGCGCTTTCGTTTTGTATGAAATTGGGATGGTTAAGGGTTATAAATGGCTCAAATGAATGTAGAACAATTTGCAAATGAACTAGGTTTGTTGCCTAAGGTGTTACTTGAACAACTTCAAGCTGCAGGGGTCAACAAACAGTTTATTGAAGATAGTTTAAGTGAAGAAGATAAGGCACAATTGCTGGGCTATCTTCGTAAAGCACATGGGGCATCTGATGCGAAGAGTAGAGTGACATTAACGCGCCGACAGACATCGGAAATTAGAAAATCTGATAATACAGGAAGAGCGCGAACGATTCAGGTAGAGGTGAGGAAGAAGCGCGTGCTTTCAAAACCTGTAGTTGCGGATGAAGTGAAGCTAGAAGAAGTTACAGAGCCCACCAAAAAAGTAACAAAGACTGCTGCAGGATCAATCATTGATGATGCTGAAATAGCTTTTCGTGAGCAGGAAGCGAAGAAAAAAGCGGAATTAATAGCGCGACAAATAGCAGACATTAATGATAAGAAAAAACGTAAGGAAGCTGCCATAGCTGAAGTGAAAGAAAAGACTAAGTCAACTGTAGCTACAGTTGATAAGACTTCCGCTTCAGACTCATCTCCTACGAATCAAAGCGTTGTTTCTGAAGAAATACTGGGCGATAAATCCACACAAGCACCAGCAGCGGTGGAGGAAAAGGAAGTTTTACCAACACAACCTACGTCTACAGAAGGCACATTGCATAAACCTGTCGTCAAGCCTGAAGAAAAAACAGAAAAGAAAAAGAAACAAACAAAGCAAGTTGTATGGAAAGACGACGGTAATAGACGGCGTAATGTTAAGTCTAGAAATGATTCGAGTGGCCAAGGTTGGCGAACACGTAGAGATAGACATGCTAAGCCATCATCACATGATAAAGATAATGCTCATGCGTTTGCTGCGCCAACCGAACCGATTATTCATGAAGTGACTGTTCCAGAGACGGTATCAGTGAGTGCACTTGCTCAGAAAATGTCTGTCAAAGCGGCTGAAGTAATAAAGGTTCTGATGAAGATGGGTAACATGGTCACCATTAACCAAATGCTTGACCAAGAAACGGCAATGATTGTTGTTGAAGAAATGGGGCATACTGCTAAATATGCAGAGCTCGATAGCCCGGAAGCTTTTTTAGTTGATACGGAAGAGACTCCTGTAGGGTCAGAAATGGAGTCACGTGCTCCAGTAGTGACTGTCATGGGTCATGTTGATCACGGTAAAACCTCGTTGTTAGATTATATTCGGCGTACACGTGTTGCGGGTGACGAAGCAGGTGGTATCACGCAACATATTGGAGCTTATCATGTAGAAACAGATCATGGCATGATTACATTTTTAGATACGCCAGGTCATGAAGCGTTTACTGCCATGAGGGCACGTGGTAGTAAAATAACTGACTTGGTTATTTTGGTTGCTGCTGCGGATGATGGCGTTATGCCGCAGACGATTGAAGCCGTACACCACGCAAAAGCAGCGAATATTCCTATTATTGTTGCAGTTAATAAAATGGATAAACCAGAAGCTAACTCTGAACGTATTAAGCAAGAACTAGTCGCTCACGAGGTGGTACCTGAAGACTGGGGTGGTGACACGATGTTTGTTGAAGTTTCGGCGAAGACGGGACAAGGCATTGATTCATTACTAGAAAGTGTCTTGTTACAAGCTGAGGTTCTGGAATTGAAAGCGGTTAAACGCTCACTTGCTAAAGGTGTTGTTATTGAGTCGCGTTTAGATAAGGGGCGCGGGCCGGTAGCTACGATACTGGTTCAATCTGGTACGCTAAAAAAAGGTGATGTCATTCTTGCGGGTGCCGTTTTCGGTAAGGTGAGGGCCATGTTTGATGAAGATGGTAAACCTGTAAGTCAAGCAAGCACTTCTATTCCGGTTGAGATACAAGGTTTATCAGAAGTGCCTGAAGCGGGTGAAGTGGTTATAGCTTTAGATGATGAACGTAAGGCAAGAGAAATAGCGTTATTTCGTCAAGGTAAATATCGTGATGTAAAACTTGCGAAACAGCATGCCGCAAATCTTGAAAATGTCTTTGAGCAAATGGAAGACGTTAAGGTTCTTACACTTATTATCAAAGCGGATGTTCAAGGATCTTGCGAAGCTTTGAATTATGCGTTACAAAAAATTTCTACAGATGAAGTAAAAGTTAATGTTGTGCATAGTGGTGCTGGTGCAATTATTGAATCAGACATTAATCTGGCACTTGCTTCAAAAGCAGTAGTTATTGGATTTAATACACGTGCAGATGCCAGTGCTCGTAAGTTGATTTCCTCTTCTGGTGTTGATGTGCGTTATTACAATATTATCTATGAAGCCGTAGATGAAATCAAAGCCGCACTTTCTGGTTTGATGTCGCCACTAATTAAAGAAAACATTATTGGTTTAGTTGATATTCGTGAGGTCTATCGTATTCCAAAGGTTGGTGCGGTTGCGGGTTGCTATGTACTCGAAGGACTTGTAAAGCGCGGTTCGCAAGTGCGTATATTGCGTGATGGAACGGTGATTCATAGCGCCGAGTTGGATTCACTAAAACGCTTTAAAGATGATGTCAAAGAAGTGCGAGAAGGTTTTGAATGTGGCTTGTCGCTCAAAAACTATAATGATTTAAAAGTGGGCGACCAAGTGGAAGTTTTCGAGGTTACTGAAACAGCTCGGTCGTTGTAATCAGTCTGCTACTAAATTTTGATGACATATGAGTTTATCTGATAGATGCCTAAAGACTATTCGCGTACTTTACGTGTAGCTGATCAAATTCAGCGCGAACTCGCTGATCTTATTGATCATGAGATTAAAGATCCTCGTGTAGGCATGATTACGCTCACGGGAGTTGAGGTTGACCGTGATTATGCTTATGCAAAAGTTTTCTATACGACTCTTGGTAGTAAAGAAGATAATTTCTTGGTGGAGAAAGGTTTAGATTGTGCTAAAGGATTTTTGCGTAGCAGTTTATCTCATCGTATGAAGCTAAGAACAATCCCGCAACTTCAATTTGTATATGATGAGTCAGTTGAGCGCGGTGTGCGGTTATCAAATTTGATTGATAAAGCCATTGCGCAAGAAAAATAGCTTACATGTCACATGCCGAGGTAACACAAATCAAACGCATTAGGCGAGTAAAGCGTCATATCAACGGGGTCCTGTTATTAAACAAGCCCTATGGTATTACGTCCAATCGAGCATTGCAAATAGCAAAACGACTTTTTTCTGCGGCTAAAGTGGGTCATACGGGTACCCTTGATCCTATGGCAACGGGGTTGCTGCCAATTTGTTTTGGTGAGGCGACAAAGTTTTCATCTGTGCTACTCAATGCAGACAAGACATATCAAGCCACATTGAAACTCGGTTATATCAGCACAACGGGGGATGCCGAAGGCGAGATATCTCAAATTAAAGTAGTTAATTTAAATGATAAGGTGCTAATAACAAAAAAGATAGAGCAAGTTTTTAAAGGTTTGTTAGGCAAAGTTATGCAGTTACCCCCGATGTATAGTGCGTTAAAGCATCAGGGTAAGCCGTTGTATTCTTATGCTAGAGAAGGCGTCGATATAAGGCGAAAACCGCGTGAAATCACTATTTATGATTTAAAGGTTGTATCTTATATTGGCGAAGAATTAGTGATTGATGTTAGGTGTGGTACAGGTACTTATGTTCGTACATTAGCTGAAGATATAGGTAAAGCGCTGGGTTGTGGTGGTGCATATTTGACTGCGCTTTGTCGAAGCTCAATTGGTAATTTTGACTTGACTAAGGCGCAAGATCTCGCGTCGCTTGAAGATATGAAAATGGAGGAGCGTGATGGTAACTTGTATCCCGTTGATAGCATATTGAATGATTACCCTACCATCGAATTGGACAGAATGGCTGCTGTTTATTTAATGCAAGGACGTAGAATTAGTAACTATTCTGCGGCCATTGAGTATCCTGAAGGTGAAGTTGTACGGTTATATAACCATAAAAAGTGTTTTCTAGGAATCGGAGAGGTACTTGGCGAGGGGAGTATTGTCCCTAAGCGATTGATGATAAATAATTAATCGTTTCGTCAGTACATGCTTTATTTTATCCCATTATTTTTAGTTATTTCTAATCCTCTCTACAGTTAGGATTCCATAGCAATAGTCAATGCGTTATAATCCCTCGTTTTACTTTATAGATCTATAATGCTAAAAGGTAGTAATCTCGTCTGTGTGCGAGGGGACCGGCGCTTATTTAAAGATGTAAATTTTTCCCTAGAAGCGGGTGGCATTATGCGTGTGACAGGGCCGAACGGTAGCGGAAAGACAAGCTTGCTGCGGATGCTGTGCGGGTTGTCAAAACCTGAATATGGAGAGATTAGTTGGCATGGTAAGCCCATTGGTTCTTTGAGTGGAGAATATTTTAGCGATATTACGTATCTTGGCCATTTAGGTGGTGCTAAGGATGATTTAACTGCGTTAGAGAATTTACGTATTTCAAGCGCATTGTCGGGTACAGAAATTACTGAACAAGATGCCGCTGATGCGCTGCAACATATTGGATTGGGTGGACGACAACTATTGCCTGTTAAAGTCTTATCTCAAGGGCAGAAAAAACGTGTTGTGTTGGCTCGCTTACTAATTGGTAAAACTAAATTGTGGATATTGGACGAGCCCTTGGTTGCCCTCGATACTTCGGCGGTAGGAATGATAAAAGAAATACTTGAACGGCATTTAGCGCAAGGCGGCATGGTCGTAATGACAACACACCAAGAAATTGATATTGCAGCAGTAACGACTCAACAGCTACAGTTGGTATAGCAGATGTTTTTTTGGATAATTCGACGTGATCTTCTATTGGCAATGCGTCGACAGTCCGACGTATTGACTACATTGTTTTTCTTTGTCATCGTTGTGAGTTTGTTTCCACTAAGCGTTGGGCCTGAAATGAATATGCTGCGTATTATGGCTCCGGGTGTGGTTTGGGTTGCGGCTTTATTAGCTTCCATGTTATCGCTGGGCCGAATGTTTTCTAGTGATTACCTTGACGGCACTCTAGAGCAGATGCTTTTGTCGCCCCATTCACTATCCATGTTGGTGCTGGGAAAAGCATTTGCACATTGGTTGGTTACAGGTGTGCCACTCGTATTAATGGCGCCCGTATTGGGTATCCAATATGATTTGCCGGCTGATGCTTTATATGTCTTAACTGCATCATTATTACTTGGCACTCCGATATTAAGCTTAATTGGCGCGATAGGTGCTGCGTTGACTTTAGGGTTGCGTGGAGGTGGTGTGCTGGTGTCATTGTTGGTGTTGCCACTTTATATTCCTGTCCTTATTTTTGGGTCGGGTGCGGTGGAGGCTAGTAGCGCGGGGTTAGGGTACAGTGCCCATTTTTCATTATTAGGAGCATTTTTATTAGTTTCACTTGTATTTGCACCATGGGCAACTGCTTCATCACTACGTATCTCGATGGAATAAATTTGGCTTGCAAGTCGTAATAATAGTAAATTTCCTAAAATTCAAGATGGAAGGAATTGTTGATTTTGTTTTTTTTGGTATAAAATCGCTTGCTACATATTGTAGCTGGCAGTCACTATTTAGTATTAACTTTAAGATTTTAAAATATGGCAATTAACTGGTTTAAATATTCTTCTCCTTCAAGCTTTTATTCGCTTGCAGGAAAAATGATTCCGTTGTTCACTGTCACAGCAATTTTATTAGCGATTGCTGGACTTTATATCGGATTTTTTGTGGCACCGACTGATTTTCAACAAGGTGAGGCCTACCGTATTATTTTTATACATGTACCCGCTGCATGGATGTCTATGTTCCTTTACTTGGTGATGGCTTGTTGGGCTGCTATTGGCCTTGCATTTAATACACGGTTATCATCAATGATTGCAACCGCAATTGCACCAACGGGAGCAATGTTTACATTTCTTGCGTTGTGGACAGGTTCTCTATGGGGTAAACCTATGTGGGGAGCATGGTGGGTTTGGGATGCGCGGTTGACTTCCGAGTTAATTTTGTTGTTTTTGTATATTGGGTTTATGTCCTTGCAAGCAGCTATTGACGATCCACGCCGCGCAGATAAAGCGGGTGCAATTCTCGCATTAGTTGGTGTGGTTAATATACCGATTATTTATTTTTCAGTTAATTGGTGGAACACCCTGCATCAAGGAGCCTCTGTTAGCTTAACGCAATCTCCAAAAATGGCTGCGACTATGCTGACAGGTATGCTAGTGATGGCACTGGCGTGTTGGATGTATTCGATTGCAATGACCTTGATAAGAACACGTGTCATAATTCTGGAACGTGAACGTCATACATCGTGGGTAGCTGATTTGCATGAGAAGGAGGCTGCGCGATGAATATAGAAAATTGGTCAGAATTTTTTGCGATGGGTGGATACGGATTCTATGTATGGGGATCCTATATCGTTTCATTTGTATGCATTGCGGGTGAAGTTATTTTAATTTCAAAACGCCGTAGAACTTTAATGAAACAACGAGGTCTGACTCACGGATCAACAAAAAAAGAGATAGAAAATGAAACCACGTCATAAAAAAATTGCAATTATTACTTCTGGTGTAACTGCGCTATGTGTGGCTGCAATACTCGTTTTAAATGCATTTCAAAGTAATCTAGTGTTCTTTTTCAGCCCAAGTCAAGTTGCTGCGAATGAAGCGCCTACTGATAAAAGATTTCGTATTGGTGGATTAGTGGAAATGGGTAGTATTCGGCGTAATGAAGGTTTAACGGTCAATTTCGCAGTGACTGATAACGCAGAGGTGATACCTGTAGTATATACAGGCATACTTCCTGACTTGTTTAAAGAAGGAAAAGGTGTTGTTGCTCAAGGAAGAATATCGGCTGGCGGTATTTTTGAAGCTGATGAAGTACTGGCAAAACACGATGAGAATTATATGCCACCAGAAGCTGCTATGGCGTTAGAGCAGGCGGCAGAAGCAAAGAAAGCAGCGCTCGCACAATAAAAAAACGCTTGGTTTAGTTTAAATCAAGCGTTTTTTTATTGGCTTGACTATGTTAATTATTCAATAATCTTTTAGTTGTAACTTAAAATTATGATTCCAGAAATTGGTAATTTTGCCCTTATTCTTGCACTCTTATTAGCAATAACACAAGGTACTCTGCCTATTATTGGTGCAGCACGTGGCATTCCTTCTTGGATTGCCCTTGCGCGCCCAGCCGTTCAAGGACAGTTTGTGTTTGTTTGCATTGCATTTGTATGTTTAGGCTACTCGTTTGTCACGAGTGATTTTTCCGTTCTTAATGTGGCAATAAATTCAAATTCTGAATTACCCATACAATATCGAATTGCCGCTACATGGGGTTCTCATGAAGGCTCATTGCTATTATGGGTGCTGATGATGGCGGGTTGGTCCGTAGCTGTCAGTGTATTTAGCCGTCACTTACCAGAAGAGATGGTGGCACGAGTGCTTGGTGTGCTTGGGCTTGTTAGTGTTGGCTTCCTGTTATTCATGTTGCTTACTTCAAATCCTTTTGACCGTTTGCTACCAGCAGCACTCGAAGGAAGTGATCTAAATCCATTACTGCAAGACCCTGGAATGGTAATTCATCCCCCCATGCTTTATATGGGATATGTGGGTTTTTCCGTTGCCTTTGCATTTGCGATTGCCGCTTTGTTAAGCGGTAAACTTGATGCGACCTGGGCGCGTTGGTCACGTCCATGGACAACCATTGCATGGGTATTCCTGACTACTGGAATTATGCTTGGCAGCTGGTGGGCATACTATGAATTGGGTTGGGGCGGATGGTGGTTTTGGGATCCAGTTGAAAATGCATCGTTTATGCCTTGGCTTGTAGGTACTGCTCTTATGCATTCATTAGCCGTGACAGAGAAACGTGGCAGCTTTAAGAGTTGGACAGTATTACTTGCTATTTGTACTTTCTCACTAAGCTTGTTGGGTACATTCCTGGTGCGGTCAGGCGTTTTAACTTCAGTGCATGCTTTTGCTACAGATCCTGAGCGTGGTATCTTTATTCTGGTGTTCTTGGTTGTCGTCGTTACTTGTTCTCTTTTGCTATTTGCTTGGCGAGCACCAAAAATTGGATTAGGCGGAAAATTCACTTTAGTATCACGTGAATCCTTGTTGTTGGGTAATAACCTACTTTTGATGGTTGCAGCGGGCAGTGTATTGCTTGGCACACTTTATCCTTTGATTGTTGATTCGTTGGATCTTGGTAAATTATCTGTTGGCCCTCCATACTTTGAAATTGTATTTGTTCCAATTATGGCTGTCGCAGTCTTTCTTATGGGTATTGGGCCGATTGCACGTTGGAAACAAGCAAGCTTGCCAGCACTTGCAATACGTTTGCGCTGGGCGTTTGGTGTCAGTGTTACATCGGCATTGATCATGCCATTCTTCATGAGTGAATGGAAACCGCTAGTGAGTTTTGGTTTGATGTTAGCTTTCTGGATCATTGCGACGATGATCGTCAATATCAAACAACGTATACAAAGTAGTGGTCAAGGTAGTATTTTCGCAAGATTCGCCAAACAATCTAGAAGTTACTATGGTATGCATTGTGCGCATCTAGGTATTGCTGTCTTTATTATCGGTGTCACGATAGTAAATGGCTATGAAACCGAACGCGATGTACGTATGGAAGTTGGCAGTATTGTCACCGTTGGTGGTTATACCTTCCAATTTAATGGCGTTAGAGATGTTGTTGGTCCGAACTATTTGTCTGTAAAAGGTGATATTGCTGTCTTGAAGGATGGTGAATTTATTCGGAACTTGCACCCGGAGAAACGCACCTATAACGCATCTGGTATGGCAATGACTGAAGCTGCAATTGATACTGGTTTTTTGAGAGATCTCTATGTTGCTTTAGGTGAACCACTCTCGAATGATGAATGGGTCGTACGAGTTTATCATAAGCCTTTTGTTGATTGGATTTGGTTCGGTTGCGTTTTGATGGCAATTGGTGGAATTTTGGCTGTAACTGATCGTCGCTATCGTTTAAAAATTCGCAAAAGACGTGAAAAAATTGCTACCAAAGAAACGGACGAAGAAAACAAGGATGTAGATAAGGACAGTGAATCCGAAGTTAGCCCTGTCGCAACTAATCCAGTGTTAATGACAGATCCGTCGGGGGCGAAAAAAGTATGATGCGCTTTATGCTACCTCTTGTTGCTTTTTTAGTGATGGCGATATTTTTGTTCGCGGGGCTTTCATTAAACCCGCGGCAGGTACCGTCTCCATTAATCGACAAGCCGGCTCCCGAGTTTACAATGCAGCAATTGCATAATCCAGAAATGATACTCGACTCAAAAGATAACTTGGGTAAAGTCTGGTTATTAAATGTGTGGGCTTCATGGTGTGTTGCTTGCCGGGATGAGCATCCTTTATTGGTTCAAGTTGCTAATGCGGGTATTGTTCCTGTGTATGGTCTTAATTATAAAGACGAACGCGATACAGCCATACAGTGGTTACGTCAATTTGGTGACCCATATACGGTCAGCGTTGTTGACCCAGAAGGTCGAGTGGGTATTGACTATGGTGTTTACGGTGTGCCAGAAACTTATGTCATCGATAAACAGGGCATCATACGTCATAAGCAAATTGGTCCTGTCACAGTAAAGTCGTTGCAAGAGAAAATACTTCCACTGGTTAAAGAATTACAAAGGAAATCGTGATGCGTCGATTAGATCATTTTAGTTTAATGGCGGTGCTTTTTCTTGTGGTAATGATGTCTCCACAGATTAGCTTTGCAATTGGAAAGGAAGCACCTCTGGTAGCTGCAGATCCAATCATTGAAGCAAGAATGCTTAGATTATCTGAAGATTTACGTTGTTTGGTTTGTCAAAATGAATCAATTGCAGAGTCCCGCGCTGATTTTTCTAATGATCTTCGCAGAGAAATCCGAGAACAAATCAAGGCCAATAAAACCGATGAAGAAATCCTTGAGTTCATGGTTGAACGTTACGGCGATTTCGTACTCTATGACCCGCCATTAAAAGCAACGACATTTTTCTTATGGTTTGGTCCATTATTTCTGTTGGTTATTGGTTCAATCGTTTTGATGTTTATTCTAAAACGCCGTCGCATACAGGTTGAAGAAGTACCTGAGTTGTCGGAGACAGAGCGTAAGCAAGCAGAAGCTTTAATGAGTCTAGAAGAAATTGAAAACATAAAAACTGACGTATCTTTGGAAAAAACTGATGTAGATTTAAGTGTTGAGAATAATACTGAAAAAGAAGTGTTGTCAGGTAAAGATAAAGGTAATAAAGAATGACTTATTTTTGGATAATAGCGGGTATTTTTATAGTTGTCGCATTGTTATTTATACTTCCTACGCTATTACGGAGTAAAGAAGATGAAAACGAAGAGAGTATTGATAATGATGACGCAAATGTCTCTGTTTATCGCGATCAATTAGCGGATCTTGAGGTCGATTTAGCAAATGATATTTTGTCTCGAGAGCAATATGATAAAAGTAAACAAGAACTGCAACAACGTATGTTACAGGATATCCCAGAGAAAAAAACAATGATAAACAAAACTCAAAAGAGAGGACGCAGTATAGCAACATCTTCTCTCCTAACCCTTGCTATTCCACTTTCAGCCATATTTCTTTATTTAAATATAGGTGATACGCGTGGTTTTATGTCCCAAGAGCAGCTTGCCAGTGCGACACAGCATGCAAATGCTGAAATGGGCGGAGTTGATAGAGTGGAAGGTCACGCTGAATTTGCATCCGTTGTAGATAATCTGATCGTGCGCCTTAATAGTAACCCAGAAGACGTAGAAGGGTGGATTATGTTGGCAAGAACTTATGCCATCATGAATCGTTTTGCTGATGCGAGTAATACCTACGCTAAATTGAATGAATTGGTTCCAGACAATCCTCAAATTTTGAGTGATTACGCAGATATGTTAGCCATGACGAATCAAGGCGGATTAGCTGGGAAACCAACGGAGTTAATTCAACAGGCACTGAGTATTGACCCTGAATATCCAAAAGCACTTGCATTAGCTGGTACTGTCGAATTTGAAAAGAAAAATTTTAATGATGCAGCAGATTACTGGGATAAACTCTTAGCAGTTATTCCGGGTGATTCGCAATTAGCGGGTTCAGTACGTGAGAGTATTGCTGATGCTAGATCCTTGGCAAATGGTGGTACACCAATAGCGCAGCCACAGGTTGCTGCGCAGACAGAAAAAGAACCGGCTGCATCTACAGGTGATATGGACGCTTCTATTTCTGGAACAGTCACACTTGACCAGACATTAGCATCAAAAGCTTCTGAAAATGATACTTTGTTTATCTATGCACGAGCAGAAGTGGGACCTAAAATGCCTTTAGCAATTTTGCAATTAAAGGTGAGTGATTTACCTGCGTCATTCTCTTTAAATGATGACATGGCTATGATGCCCACGATGAAAATATCGAGTTTTCCTAAAGTAGTTGTTGAGGCGCGTGTCAGTAAATCGGGTCAAGCGGTTCCAACAAGCGGAGATTTGCAAGGATTTAGCGCACCTGTTAACTTAGGTCAAGATGACATATCGATTAATATTGACCAGCAGGTTCCTTAAAGTAGAATTTGTGCTTTATTGTTAAACGTTGAAGGAGATTCTTTTGTATATTAGGATCTCCTTTTTATTAGGAAGCTATAATGTTAGATCAATCAGTACCCAACTTTGAACTTGAATCTACGGGCGCTAAAAGATTTTCTCTCTCTTCGAATTTAGGAAAATCTCTTGTGGTGTATTTTTATCCAAAAGATGATACGCCTGGTTGTACAACTGAGGGACAAGAATTTCGGGATAATTACGATGAGTTTGTTGAGCATAATTGTGACATTGTAGGTATCTCTCGGGATAGTCTAAAGTCTCACGAAAAATTTAAGGCGAAAATGTCTTTCCCGTTTGAGTTACTAAGCGATGCTGATGAAGCTGTATGCGAGTTATTTGGCGTTATGAAGATAAAAAATATGTATGGTAAACAAGTCCGAAGTATTGAACGCAGTACCTTTGTGATCGACGGAAAAGGTGTGTTGATTCGTGAATGGCGTGGTGTAAAAGTGCCGGGTCATGTAGCAGAAGTGCTGGCTTTTGTTAAGTCATTAAAGACACAATAAACTTTATTCTCGTTTTTCAATAGGTATCAATTCTCTAGACTTAGGGCCAATATATTTGGCTGATGGGCGGATAATCTTATTATCTTTGTTCTGTTCAATAATATGTGCAGTCCAACCAGTCGTTCGTGAGATAGCAAACAAAGGGGTAAACAATTTTTTTGGTATCCCCATCATGTGATAATTTACGGCTGAGAACCAATCAAGGTTAGGGAACATTCTTTTTGATTCCCACATTGTGCTTTCTATTTTCGTAGCAATGTTAAATAGCTTCATATTATTTTGATCAATCGATAGCTTCTTGGAAACTTCTTTGATTATTTTGTTGCGCGGATCAGCAGTGATATATACAGGATGTCCGAAACCAATGATGATTTCTTTATTTGCGATTCGATTAAGGATATCTTTTTCAGCATCTTCAGGGTTCTCATAACGTTTCAATATTTCAAGTGCAACCTCATTCGCACCTCCATGTTTAAAGCCACGTAATGCGCCAATTCCACCAGTAATTGCTGAATAATAATCGGAACCTGTCCCTGTTATAACGCGGGTGGTAAACGTCGATGCATTAAATTCATGTTCCGCATAGAGTATCAATGCAACATGCATGGCATTGATCCATGAGTCGGGGGGTTGTTTGTTATGCAATATGTGAAGAAAATGGCCGCCGATAGTATCATCATCAGTTTCAAGATCTATACGCCGGTTGTGTGTTGTGAAATGATACCAATAGAGCAGAATGGATCCCAAACAAGCGATCGTATGATCAGCTTGATGACGTATTTGGTTAACAGAAGGTGTTTCTATGTTTTGAGTCAATGAACCTAGTACTGAAACGCCGCTGCGAATGACATCCATTGGATGGGCTGTGGCAGGTAGAGCTTCTAATACTTTTTTAAGGTTGTTCGGTAAATTATTGCGTAAGCCTTTAAGCTTTGACTTATAGATGGCTAATTCAGCGAGATTGGGTAGTTTTTCATAAATAAGTAGATAAGCGATTTCTTCAAATTCACAATGACTGGCGAGATCTTGGATATCGTAGCCACGATAAAACAGATCATTGCCAGTTTTGCCAACAGTACAAATTGCAGTATTACCGACTTCTATTCCTGAAAGTAGGACAGATTTTTTTGTGCCAGCACTGGTTGACAAGGCGAGTTTCCTATTTTTTGTTTTTTATCGCGAAATGAATATCTAGCTCATGATTTAATTTCTCTTCAAAGCTATGATAATTTAAAAAGTCATAGAGCTCTTCGCGTGTTTGCATTTGTCTAATGACGTTTTGCTGTGTTCCCTCACGACGAATCGTTCGAAAAACATTTAATGCAGCCGCGTTCATCGCACGAAATGCGGAAAGGGGATATAACGCCATAGAAACATCAGCTGCTGCCAATTCTTCTATGTGGTAGAGTGGGGTCTTTCCAAATTCTGTAATGTTTGCAAGTATGGGTACTTTTGTGGCTGCTGCAAATTGTTTATAAACGGCTAAATTATCCACAGCTTCTGGAAAAATCATGTCTGCGCCCGCTTCAACATAGGTACACGCGCGATCAATGGCAGATTGTAACCCTTCTGATGCCAGCGCATCTGTGCGCGCCATAATGACAAACTCCGAATCTGTTTTGGCATCGACAGCAGTTTTAATACGTTCGGTCATTTCATCTTTATTGACGAGCATTTTTCCGGGCCGGTGCCCACAACGCTTTGATAGCAACTGATCTTCGATATGCACTGCTGCCGCACCGAATTTAATCATTGATTTAATCGTGCGTGTAACGTTTAATGTGCCACCAAACCCCGTATCGATATCGACAAGCAATGGTAATTCAGTTGCATCAGTAATCCGGCGCACGTCGGTTAGTACATCATCTAGAGTTGATATAGCAAGGTCAGGAACACCCAGAGAACCAGCAGCTACACCACCGCCAGATAGGTATAATGCTTTAAATCCTACCTGTTCAGCCATGCAAGCCGCATAAGCATTAATGCACCCAGCAATCTGTAAAGGCTTCTCAGCAGCCATGGCGTCTCGGAAACGTAAACCAGCAGAGGGAGTATTCACAGATTTGAAGGTGTCGGATTATTTTATGAAATGGGTGTTAAATATTTTGTTGAGGCGAAGCAATGCAATGCATAAGAAATTGGAGTTTAGCTAACTAATTAAATGCTTGATGGCTTCACGTTCGGTGATTAATTCTTGGTAGCTAGCATTCATTCTTTGTTGGCTGGTTTTATTGATTTCTAGGCCTTGGACTATTTGGTAGTCACCTGCCTGGCAGATAACAGGGAAGCTATAAATTATATCCTCTGGAATGCCATAACTACCATCTGATGGAATTCCCATAGATGTCCAGTCATTTTCCTTAGTGCCAAATACCCAATCATGAACATGGTTAATAATCGCGTTGGCGGCACTAGCGGCACTTGATTTTCCATCCCTGGCTGAAATGATTGCCATGCCACGGTTCTGGACGGTAGGGATGAAATAATCATCGACCCAGTCCGAATCTTGTAGTCGTGTGACTATCTTATCATTACCGACAAGAGCATGATTCAAATCAGGATATTGTGTGTTGGAGTGATTTCCCCACACAGTCAATCGGCTGATTTTTGATACGGGTTGGGATAGTTTTCGAGCGACTTGCACTAAAGCGCGATTGTGATCCAATCTTAGCATCGCAGAGAAATTCGTAGGCTTGAGACCTGGTGCATTTTTCATGGCGATATAGGCGTTTGTATTAGCAGGGTTACCTACTACCAAAACTTTAACATTGCGATTGGCGACTTCATTTAACGCTTTTCCTTGCTCAGTAAAGATAGGACCATTGGCCGCTAATAAATCTTTACGTTCCATATTCTGAGTGCGTGGACGTGCACCAATCAGTAAAGCAATATCAACATCTTTAAATGCAATTATAGGGTTATCAGTAGTGATAATATCGTTTAATAATGGAAAAGCACAGTCTTGTAATTCCATTACAAGACCGTCAAACAAAGATTGTGATCCAGGTATATCAAGCAGTTGTAGAATTACAGGTTGGTCTTTGCCAAACATGTCACCAGATGCAATACGAAATAGCAGGCTGTAACAAATCTGACCGGTTGCACCAGTGACTGCAATACGAATGGGAAGTTTCATTTTTTCCGATCCTCGAAGGTCCGACAATTGGCCGAAGAATTTGTCGTTTATATGATGAATGCAGCAGAATTATACTTGTAATCGGAGATTCACGGAAGTGCCTGTGGCAGTAATTAAAACATAGCGCAGAAAATACGGAGACGATGGAATAATAAATTTTTTATATGAAAAAAAGATGTCAGCATATTAACACCTTACCGTATTAACAATTTGAATTAAAAGTAAGCTAATTTACTTATTTTTATTTCTGTTTTTCTGAGTCAATAATATATTTATACAAATGATTATATTCTTTTTTTGATATTTTATTAAATAAAGGGTCATCGTGAATTTTAACTTCCGCTTTAATTTCCGCTTCGATTGTTTTCCATTCGTCCGCGTCAAATACCTCGTTGAATAATGGGTAAATAAATTCAATTTCTGTATTTAAATGTGTTCGTTGTAGTGAAATGAATTCTCGCGCACTATTGACTAAATCACTTACCGAAGCGATGCAATCGTCAGCTGCTGTCTGAAATAACTGATTAATCTTGATTGTTTCTAAGCTAATCTTTTCATGTTCTCGCAAGAGTTTTTCGAGAATTTTTTTTTCGTCTAGCTTTTTATCTAGTAATCGTTTGAAGATGACATCTTCTGCGGGGTGATGCCATTTATCGGGATAGACATGGAAATAATCTAATGCACTAACAATAATTTCCATATCAGGAGAACGCTGACTATCAAAATCGAAGCAATCAATTTCTTGACTTAAACAACTTAATAAAAGTTGCATATGATGATGATCAGAATGAAGCTGGTGTTGTATTGGGTGCATGACAACTCCTCAGAAATTAATATCAATTACCGTATATAAACACAACTAGTTGCTAATCAATACAGGCTTGATCTAACCATTATAATCTGATGATAAATTTAATCTAGCTTGTTGTGTGCGAAATACTATTTTTAAGCGACAACCGGTAAATTGAATAGTCCATGACAGTATGACACCTAATGTTGGTTTCTCAAGTGTGAAGCGGCTAGGGGCCTGAAGACAGAAGAAGACTTTAATGACTTCATTCAGATGCTGACCAAAGTTGTCGTTGAAGCGGCACTAAATGTGGAGCTTGATGAACATTTAGGGTATAGCAAATACGAGAAATCAGGGTCAGG
>JAJFJG010000086.1 GCA_021774265.1 Nitrosomonas sp. | reverse complement strand
TAAGAAACGCTCCATCTCTCGATCACTTAGATCTTCATGAAATTGCAACACCAGCGTTCGTAATGCAAATTCAGCACCCTTTTCTTTGCGGCCTTTATATGAATAAAGCGAATGATAAGGTTGACTGAGCTGATCAAATGGCAGTAGTCGTTCCAATCTACGGTAAGGGTGGTTCGCGGGAATCAGGGCGTCTAATGTAAGAAATAGGTCGCTTTGGTCTCTTTTAATCTTCTAACAATTCATCAATAACTATTTTGTATATTATCTCAGATTATTGCCTGTTTTCCGACAGGCCCATAATGAGCAGAGAAAAAAGCTCAGTGCCTTCTGAGCTTAATCCTGAGTAAATGCCGTCAGCCTAGATATAAACCCATTGGTCTTTTGTCTAACGAATCAAGGAAGCTAACATGTATACTGCTCAAAAACTATAAATGTTGCCACTATCTCTCTACAGTGTCATGTACACAGCAGAGTTTTTTTCTTTATCTAGAAAGCCAAATGTGCAGGTGGAGTTAACTGTGTTTTGTTTCACACTTTGAAAATGCTATTTTCATGGTTTCACAAGGTGTTTGTAGGCTCAAGTCATACGAAATAATGCTTTACTGCACATAAACAGATTGCAGCCTTACCCGCAGTATTTAATTTAGTGCCTAAATACTCTACAATTCCCCTACTAAGTAGAAAATATTTTTCGATAGCGATACCGTTATCCGCACCATTAAAAATTAAAAAAAGTGTTGGGTTTTTGATATATTCAGATTGCTTTTATATGATACTTGTATTGTTTTATGTTTTTTTATTACCATATTTTGATTGATTCAAATATACTGTGCTGCTGTCATCAAATTCCCCCTAATCTTTCCAAGATATAATCGAAAATATTTGTTGTGCAGAAAGAACAGTTTGGTTTCTCCTTTTATATGATATAGCTGTGCATACAGTTTTCGGTAATTATTAACAGTGAACAGTGACACTTTGAATATCATCCCCTTTAGAAAATCATAAATCCTGTTTGTTAGCTTTTCGTTTTTGAATATTAATATAACCTATAAAAACAGGAGTCTTCATGTTTACTGGGATTGTTGAAGCAGTAGGCAAAATAAAGCAAGTAAAAATACCCAAAGACCAAAAAAACGAAGGCTTGTGTCTGAGAATTGCATCTGGCAGTTTGAGTTTGTGTGATGTTGCTATCGGAGACAGCATTGCTGTTAATGGCGTGTGTCTCACCGTAATTAGCTTATTTGATGACGGTTTTTCGGCTGATGTTTCACGGGAAACATTAAATTGTTCATTTATATTAGATAAAGTAGGTGCGCAAGTTAATTTGGAAAAGGCCATGCGATTATCTGATAGGCTTGGTGGTCATTTAGTTAGCGGTCATGTTGATAGCACTGGTGAGGTTGTTAGTTTTGAGTCATTTGGTGAAAGTTATTTGCTTGCAATTAGAGCGCCGAATGCTTTATTAAAATTTATTGCTAATAAGGGCTCAATTACAGTTAATGGGGTGAGTTTAACGGTCAATCAGGTTGTAGGTGACACATTTTATATAAATTTAATTCCACATACTTTGGCCTCAACGACTTTAAATGAGCTGATACCGGGTTCAAAAGTAAATCTTGAAACAGACATGCTGGCACGTTATGTTGCACGTTTGTTAAATGTTCCAACTTAATCGGAATAAATTCAAAATATGATTATCAGTCCTATTCAAGACATCATCGCCGACTTAAAAAAAGGCAAGATGGTTATTCTAGTTGATGAAGAAGATCGCGAGAACGAGGGAGATTTAGTTCTAGCCGCAGATTTTATTACTTCAGAAGCAATCAATTTTATGGCAAAGTATGGTCGTGGTTTGATTTGCCTTACATTGACTGAAGAGCGTTGCCAGCAATTGAGTTTGCCACTAATGGTGTCAGCTAATCGTTCGCCTTTGGGCACAAATTTTACGCTTTCTATCGAGGCGGCTAGTGGTGTAACAACTGGCATTTCTGCCGCTGACCGTGCTAAAACGGTTCAAGCAGCAGTTAGGTCAGGCGCAAAACCTGAGGATATTATCCAACCAGGGCATATTTTCCCACTTATGGCACAAAAAGGTGGGGTGTTAATACGTGCAGGTCATACAGAAGCTGGATGTGATTTGGCGGGTATGGCTGGTGTTACGCCGGCTTCAGTTATTTGCGAGATTTTGAAAGACGATGGCAGCATGGCACGTTTGCCTGATTTAATTGAATTCTCAGCTATGCACCAACTAAAAATTGGTGCAATTGCCGATTTAATTGAATATCGAAGTTTGACGGAAAGTTTAGTAAAACGAGTGGCAGAGCGTACGATACAAACAACTCAAGGTGAATTCAAGCTGGTTGCTTATTTAGATAAGATGGCAAACACCACACATCTAGCACTGGTAAAAGGTGAGATTACACCAGATACAGAGACATTTGTCCGTGTCCACGAACCTTTATCTGTCATAGATTTGCTGGATATTAATGACAAAACACACTCTTGGAGTATAAATGGTGCCTTGCGTGTTATTGCCGAGGCGGAGCAGGGTGTTGTCGTATTATTGCATCGTAAGGAAAACTCTAAAGAATTAATTGATCGTGTTAAGCTAACCGAAAAACCTTTTGCGGGCGCTAGTAAAGCAGATTTACGAGATCATGGTATTGGTGCACAGATTTTGAAGGATTTAAACGTTGGTAAAATGAGGGTATTGGCTACACCAATAAAAATGCCTAGTGTGGCGGGTTTTGGTCTTGAGGTCACAGGCTATGTCGAACGTTAATGGTCGAAATTTATATGTTTAGTTGGAGTATTTACAGGAGAAAAGATGGCCTATTATGACAATATTCATGAAATAGATACGAATCTTGATGGTTCAGAACTACGTATTGGCATTATCATGAGCCGTTTTAATATTGATATTGGAGAAGGGTTGCTTAGCGCCTGTACTAAAGAACTAAAAAATCTTGGTGTACAGGAGGCACACATTCTATTGTCTACAGTTCCTGGCGCATTAGAAATCCCAATTGCATTGCAAAAAATGGCATTATCGGATCAGTTTGATGCGTTGATAGCATTAGGAGCCGTCGTGAGAGGTGATACGTATCATTTTGAAGTGGTTTCCAATGAATCAACGAGTGGTGTGACAGCGGTACAGCTAGATATGGGCATTCCAATTGCCAATGGGATTTTAACAACAGAGACAGAGGATCAAGCAATTGCACGTATGAGCCAAAAGGGGGCTGATGTTGCACGAACAGCAGTGGAAATGGCTAATCTTCTTTTAAGACTAGATGACACACCTGAATGAAAGACAGTTCACACGCGACAACATCAGCGACAAAGATAAAGATGCCGCCAAAACCTAAAAGCAAGCGGCGTCGTGCGCGTGAGCTTGCCTTGCAAGGTGTATATCAATGGCGAACAGTGGGCGGAGCAACAGAACTCATTGAAAATCAACTGCGTGAATCAGACAACTTCTCAAAAATTGATGAAAGTTTTTTTACTATATTATTTCGTGGTGTGTTGAAAGATGCAGCTATCCTAGAAAAACATATTCAACCGTTTCTTGACCGCCCTTTAAAAGATCTTAGTCCGGTAGAGATCTCAATTCTGCTATTGAGCACTTATGAGTTGGCTAACTTTATTGAAACACCTTATCGTGCAATAATTAATGAAGCGATTGAGTTGGCGAGAAGTTACGGTGGTACCGATGGCTATAAGTATGTCAATGGTGTTTTAGACAAACTTGCTGTGGTATTACGTGCTGCCGAAGTTAAATCAAACCCCTCTAGAAAATAGAAAATTCTGTTTGCATAGTGGATGATACAATTTCATGTATTTTTCAACCTATCTAAGTCATATAATCCTGTCGTGTTATCTGAATTCGAAATTATTCGTCATTATTTTTCTCAAGCGTCACCAACTGCAGAGTTGGGTGTCGGTGATGACGCCGCAATAATTGCAATTCCACTTGGTAAAGAACTCGTTGTCTCAACAGACACATTGGTATCCGGTCAACACTTCTTGGCGGATACTGATCCGCTAAAGCTTGGGCACAAATCATTGGCAGTTAATCTTTCAGACATGGCTGCAATGGGTGCTACACCACGTTGGGCAATGCTTGCAATTACACTACCAAAGCAATTAATTAAAGAAAATAGCCAATGGATAGGTGAATTTGCTAAGGGTTTTTATACACTTGCGCAGAAATATCATGTATCACTTATTGGGGGTGATACAACGAGTGGGCCGCTTAATATCTGCGTGCAAATTATGGGCGAGATTGATCAAGGTAAGGCTCTGCTACGTAGTAATGCGCAACCGAATGATGATATTTGGATATCAGGTTGTTTGGGGGATGCAGCTTTGGTACTGGCACACCAGCAACAGCGCATTAAGCTGCAGCCACTTGAAGTAGAACAGTGTTTGCCCGCATTATTGACACCAACACCTAGAGTTGAATTGGGGCAACAATTGATCAACTATGCAAACAGTGCTATTGATATTTCAGACGGGCTATTGGCTGATTTAGGCCATATTTTAGATTGTTCAGATGTTGGGGCAATCATAAGCTTTAATGCAGTTGCTTGTTCTGGCGTTTTGCAAAATTATTTGCCTCATCCGGATGTAATTAACTGTCTGCTTGCCGGTGGTGATGATTACGAGTTGTGTTTTACGGCTTCGACAATTTATCGACTTGAGATCGAACGTCTTTCGTCTGAATTATCAATTCCGTTAACCCGCATAGGAAAGACTACAGCTATAAAAGGATTAACGGTGTTGGACTCAGATGGCAGCGAATTAATGCAGGAGAATAAAGGATATGAACATTTCTACACCTGAAGCTAACATTGAGTCATCTAATAATTTTGTTCCCAAAAAACCAAATTGGTCATTTGTCTCTAGCCGTTTATCCCACTTTATTGCATTTGGAGGCGGGCTTGGCTTAAGTCGCTTTGCGCCGGGAACAATAGGTACATTACTTGCATTTCCCTTATATTGGTTTTTTAATCACTATTTTGAGCCAATAGTTTTTTTATTGTTTATTGATATTCTATTTATTTGGGGAATTTATGTTTGTGGTGTAACTGGAAAAGCCCTGGGTGTCCATGACCATGGCGGTATGGTATGGGATGAAACAGTTGCTTTTCTTTTAATTTTATTTTTTATTCCAGATAATTGGGCGTGGCAACTTGCTGCATTTGGCCTCTTTCGTTTCTTTGACATTACTAAGCCACAGCCTATTAAATACTATGACAATAAACTGCGTAGTGGTTTTGGTGTGATGTTTGATGACCTAATAGCTGCTTTTTATACATTACTATGTTTAGCTGCTTGGAAAGCTTATGTTTTGGGTTATGGGTATATTTAAGCAGAGATGAATCTGATAGATGACCAGAAACTTGAGGAACTTGCCGAAGAGTTAGGCGAGATTTTAATTCAACGAGGACTTATGTTGGTTAGTGCGGAGTCGTGTACTGGCGGATGGATTGGTCGAACAGTAACAAGCATACCGGGGAGTTCCAAATGGTACGAGCGGGGGTTCATCACTTACAGTAATAACTCAAAAAGCGAAATGTTAGGAGTTAGTCATCGCTCACTTGAGAAATTTGGAGCTGTTTCTGAGCAAATAGCCACTGAAATGGCCGCTGGCGCGATTTCTAATAGCCGCGCACAGGTTAGCATTGCCGTGACGGGTATCGCCGGTCCTGGCGGCGCTACGGAGGGCAAACCTGTCGGCATGATTTGTCACAGCTGGGCAATCAAAGACGGGTTAGCGAGAACGGCGGTTTGCTTTTTAGAAGGTGAGCGAGAGTTAATAAGAAAACAAGCTGTTGCAATTGCACTGCAAGGGACGATCAATCTGTTACTTGATGCGCCCCTTGCAACTGTTTAAGCAATTACTGATTGTTTAAAGGCTATTGCATTTTAGATAAAACTTTTGCAACGGTTTCTCCCATTAACGATGGGGTAGGGCAAATGGTGACGCCTAGGTCTTTTAAAATGGCTACTTTTTCAGCGGCACTTTCACCCGCTGAAGAAATGATGGCGCCGGCATGCCCCATACGTCGACCTTCTGGCGCTGTTAAACCTGCTATGTAAGCGATGAGTGGTTTGCTCATATTTTCTTTAGCGAATTTTCCGGCTTCTACTTCTTGAGGACCACCAATTTCTCCAATCATCAGTGCAATTTTTGTTTCAGGGTCTTGTTCTAGTTTTTCTAAAACATCACGATGAGAACTGCCAATAATTGGATCGCCACCAATACCAACAGAAGTTGAAATACCGATACCTAACATTCTCATTTGATCGGCTGCTTCATAACCTAACGTGCCTGAACGACCAACAACACCGACATTACCCTGTATATAGATATGCCCCGGCATGATACCCAGCATTGAACGTCCAGGGCTAATGGTGCCGGAACAATTAGGACCTGTTAGCATCAATCTTTCGTTCTTAGGAAAACGGCGCAGAAAGTTTTTAACCGTCATCATGTCTTGTGTAGGTATACCGTCTGTAATAGAAACACAATATTTAATACCTGCGTCTGCGGCTTCCATAATGGAATCAGCGGCAAATGCGGGTGGTACAAAAACAATACTTGCTTCAGCTCCAACCTGTTGAACTGCTTCTTTAACGGTATTGAAAACAGGGAGGCCTAAATGTTTTTGGCCGCCTTTACCGGGAGTGACACCACCGACAACATTAGATCCGTAGTCAATCATTTCTTGTGCATGAAATGTTCCGATTTTTCCAGTAAAACCCTGAACAATAATACGTGTTTTTTCGTCAATTAATGTAGCCACTTTATGCTCCTTCGCTTGTCTGTGCAACGACTTCATTGCGAGCCTTAACGACTTTTTCAGCCGCATCTGCTAATGTATCTGCTGTAATTATTGGTAAACCACTATCTGCAATAATTCGGCGCCCTTCCTCTACATTAGTACCAGACAAACGAACAACTAATGGCATTTTCATGTCGATATTCCTAACAGCTTGAACAACACCTTCTGCAATCCAATCGCATCGATTAATGCCCGCAAAAATGTTAACCAGCATGGCTTTAACGCCTTGGTCAGCTAATACTAGGCGAAAGGCTTTTTCGGTGCGCTCTGCAGAAGCACCGCCACCGACATCTAAGAAATTAGCAGGTTCGCCGCCCGCAAGCTTAATCATATCCATGGTGGCCATGGCTAATCCTGCGCCATTTATCATGCAACCAATATCGCCATCGAGGCCGACATAACTTAAGCCAGCTTCTGCCGCAGCGACTTCTCGTGAATCGACCTGTGTGTTGTCACGTAATTCTGCAATCTTACGGCGTCTGAATAAAGCATTCTCATCAAAATCCATTTTCGCATCTAATGCAATGAGCTCATTGCTTTCAGTTACAACCAGCGGATTAATCTCGACAGTATTAGCGTCAAGGTCTCGAAGGGCGCGGTAGCATCCTTTGATCGTTTTAACGGCGTGGTTAAGTAATGTGGTATCTAGCCCAAGTGCAAATGCCATTTTTCGCGCTTGGAAATCTTGTAAGCCGACAGCAGGCTCGATATAGATTTTTTTGATTGCTTCGGGATTGGTTTTTGCGAGTGCTTCAATATCCATACCGCCTTGTGCAGAGCCAATCATAATAACGCGTTCAGTGCCACGGTCTATCATAAAAGACAAATACATTTCTTTTGCGATTTTTGATCCAGCCTCGATATATAATCGTGAACAGACCTTTCCTGCTGGGCCTGATTGGTGTGTGACGAGCTTTTTACCTAATAATGCCTCGGCTGCAGCTTCGACTTCATTATGTGTTTTACATATTTTAATACCGCCGGCTTTACCACGTGCGCCTGAATGGATCTGTGCTTTAACAACCCAAGTATCTCCATCAATTTCTCTGGCACG
>JAJFJG010000085.1 GCA_021774265.1 Nitrosomonas sp. | reverse complement strand
GACACTAGCCTACCTCACAGGACAAAGGCTATCAGATATGCTTAAAATGAGAGAAACAGATATTATAGATGGCGCGATACAAGTAACCCAAGAAAAAACGAATAAAAAACTCAGAATAAACATTGAAGGCGAACTATCAGTGCTGATCTAATAAAATATTAGCCAGGAAATCAAAGTACAAGATACGCTCGCTTTATCTTATTGTCGATGAAACCGGCCAACGATTCACTTACTCAATGCTCAGAGGTCAGTTCGACAAAGCAAGACAAGAAGCTGGGATCAGCAAAGAATCATTTCAATTTAGAGATTTGAGAGCAAAATCAGGTACAGACAAAGTGGAATCCAGCGGAGATATCAGGCAGGCTCAAAAACAACTAGGCCACACTACAGTTACAATGACCGAGCACTACGTACGCGACAGAAAAGGCGATAAAGTAACACCGACAAAATAGGAAAAGTGATAAAAAATTTTGACGTTCGACCTAAGAAAATTAATTGCTAGCGGAACAATAGAAAGACCAAAATTTAAGGTGCCAAACGAATCCGAGTTAACAGATATTAGTGCATGAACTCATACGCGACATGACACATTTGGACTTAAAGCACAATAATCGTACAGTTGATTATCAACAGTATCGGCCAACAACCGACTGTCAGGATTGTATCAAGATAAATAAGCGCGGTGCCAGATCGGATTTAGCTATTACAAGTTAGCGTGTTAACACCAAGCAACTTTGTCGCATTTAATTATCATGGGAAATTGACGTACCTGCTTAATCAGCGATTCCCCGAATATTCCATGCTGAATATTCGGAAGCGCAAAGGATAATTATTATTGATTCCAATACACAACTTCGACTGAGCGCTTGCGAGAAGCCATAAAAAAAACATCTTTTTGCGGAACAGATCGTTATTTAAAAACCGCTTAAACTGGTACCCGGGGCCGGAATCGAACCGGCACGATCGCAATGATCGAGGGATTTTAAGTCCCTTGTGTCTACCAATTTCACCACCCGGGCAATTGATTATTATAAATAAAGCGACCCCCAGACTATTTTTAACACTCCCAACTCGTTACTGAACAGGAAGAATAGCTGCCTGGAGCTGCCACTACTTGAAACGGGATTCTATCACAGATACGCCATTTTACTTAGAAATCTTAACGAAGAAACTCTACCTACTTAACAACTAAATGATGATTTGAGAAAAGTATAAATTAGAGATTTTTGCAGCGAACTGAAAACAACCCGAGAAGTATTCGTCCTCTCTTCGGGTTTGCAGGATAACTTACGTTTTTAATTACAGCACAAGATGCAAATATTTTAAATGCATTTGAATAATTGACTAGGTTATGTTGGTACAATTTCGTATCGACACAAAAAAAAATCTTAAAAATTGTAATTTCATGTCAACTTCACCCACTTTCATTCATTTACGTTTACATAGTGAATATTCCATCTCGGACAGTATTATCCGCATCGGTGAAGCAGTCTCAACTGCTGCCGCTGACCAAATGCCGGCGTTGGCATTGACGGATCTATCTAATGTTTTTGGGCTTGTAAAGTTTTATCAAAGTGCCATTAAAAATGGTATAAAACCGATTGTTGGCTGTGATGTCTGGATCACGAATGATGCTGATCGCGATAACCCCACGCGAATATTATTATTGTGTCAATCCTACACAGGCTATTTACTACTCAGCCGCTTGCTAACACGAGCATACCGAGACAATCAATATCGAAACAGAGCAGAAATAGATACCGCTTGGTTTAACTCAAATGACGAGGGAACGGATGGATTAATTGCATTATCTGGTGGACGATTTGGCGAAATTGGGCAGCTCTTACTGCAAAATAAATTAGAGCAAGCCGAGTTACAGACGAAGAAATACGCGGCGTTATTTCCGAGTCGCTTTTATATTGAGATACAACGCGAACAGCATCTGAATGAAGAAACGCTTGTCCAGCAATCACTAGTATTGGCATCCAACCATCAATTGCCGCTAGTTGCTACACAAGCCATACAGTTTATCAAACAGGAAGACTATAAGGCCCATGAAGCTCGTGTTTGTATCTCAGAAGGCTATGTGCTTGGTGACCGGCGACGCCCCAAAAATTTTACAGAGCAACAATACTTCAAGACTCAAGTTGAGATGTCGGCACTCTTTGCTGATATTCCATCATCACTCAGTAATAGTGTTGAGATAGCCAAGCGATGTAATCTTGCACTAACTCTTGGTGTTAATAAATTACCGCTATTTCCAACACCCAATAATGAAAGCCTGGAAGATTATCTGAGCAGTATCGCGCATACAGGACTAGTTAATCGCATGAAGCTTCTCTTTCCAAAAGAGTCTGAATATAACAACCAACTTTCAAGATATCGCGAACGCTTGGATTTCGAGGTAAATACCATTATTCAAATGGGTTTTGCTGGATACTTTCTCATTGTTGCTGATTTTATTAATTGGGCCAAAGAAAATGATGTGCCAGTCGGTCCGGGTCGTGGTTCTGGCGCGGGTTCTTTGGTAGCTTATAGTCTAGGTATCACCGATCTTGACCCATTACGATACGATTTACTTTTCGAGCGATTTCTGAATCCTGAACGGGTATCCATGCCCGATTTTGATATTGATTTCTGTCAGGATCGACGCGAACGTGTCATCGAGTATGTAAAACATCAATATGGCATAGAAAGTGTTTCGCAAATCATTACTTTCGGCACCATGGCGGCAAAAGCGGTTGTCCGTGATGTGGGCCGTGTTTTAGATTTACCGTATAACTTTGTCGATCAACTGGCCAAACTCATCCCATTCGAACTTGGCATGACACTTAAAAAGGCACAAGAGATCGAACCACAATTAAAAGAACGTGCTCGAGATGAAGAAGATGTGCGCAATTTGTTGGAGTTGGCTGAAAGTCTTGAAGGACTCACCCGAAACATCGGTATGCATGCCGGTGGCGTCTTAATTTCACCAGGAAAGATTTCTGATTTCTGTCCTATTTATTGTGCAGAATCTGGTGCGTCCGTTGTCAGCCAACTCGACAAAGATGATGTCGAAAATATAGGGCTTGTGAAATTTGACTTCTTGGGTTTAAAAACGCTCACGACCATTGATCGTGCTGTCCACTACATCCATCAACAAGCTATTTCATTTCAAGATAAGGCAAGCACAGAAACTAACATCAAAACCCCGTTTTCAATTGATGACATTCCTCTAGACGACACGGCCACCTATGCACTGCTACGCAGAGGTAATGGCATCGGTATATTTCAATTTGAATCACGCGGCATGAAAGACTTGTTGCAAAAAGCCAAACCAGACTGCTTTGAAGATTTGATTGCATTGGTCGCACTCTATCGCCCTGGCCCGATGGATCTGATTCCAGAGTTTATTGAACGTAAACAAGGTAAACGAGTTGACTACCTTGATCCACGCCTAGAACCCATCCTAAGTCCCACTTACGGTATCATGATTTATCAAGAACAAGTCATGCAAATTGCTCAGGTCATAGGGGGGTATAGCTTGGGTAGCGCAGATTTACTACGCCGCGCAATGGGCAAGAAGAAAGTAGAGGAAATGGCGCAGCAGCGCAGTATTTTTGTAGCAGGTGCGGTTCAAAACAATGTTGAAGAAGACAAAGCAACGGAGTTATTTGGCTTAATGGAAAAATTTGCAGGCTATGGTTTCAACAAATCTCATGCAGCAGCTTATGCATTAATAGCCTATCAAACAGCCTACCTTAAAGCACATTACCCGGCCGAGTTTATGGCAGCAACCTTATCAGCCGACATGGATGACACGGACAAAGTGCACATTTTCTTTAATGACAGTCTGGCAAATCAACTCACCATCCTACCGCCAGATATTAATCACGGCAGCTATTACTTTGCCCCTACTGACAAAAGCACAATTCAATATGGATTAGGCGCTGTTAAAGGCACGGGTGAATCAGCCATCACTTCCATTATTGAAGAGCGTGATAACAATGGTATGTTTACCGATTTATTTGATTTCTGCTGCCGCGTTGATCGACGCATTGCTAATCGCCGTGTCATGGAATCACTCATTCGCGTAGGCGCATTTGATTCTATTAATGAAAATCGTGCATGTTTATTGGCTTCAGTTGGCATCGCCATTGAATCGGCAGAACAAATTAGCCAAACAATCAATCAAGTAAGTTTATTTAATGAAAGTGATGATGCAGCGGTAAAACCTGATCTTATTGTCAAAGCAGAATGGCCTGAACGCGAAAAACTACAGAATGAAAAACTAGGCCTAGGTTTTTATTTAAGTGGACACCCATTTAACACATATGCCGATGAGTTAAATCAATTTATAAACACCCGCCTAGACCGTTTGTCACCCAAGCGAGAACCACAACTTCTGGCAGGTATTATCTATGGTATTCGTGTACAAATAACCAAACGTGGACGAATGGCAATTATTATTTTGGATGATGGTCGCGCACAAATTGAATTAGTTGTTTTTGATGAGCTATTTAATGCAAATCGAGAGTGGCTTAAAGAAGACACACTGTTAATTCTTGAAGCCAAGGTCATGACAAGAGGAAACGGGCAGGAGAATAACGGAGAACTCCGTATTACGGCTGAGAAATTATATGATCACGCCAATGCACGGTCACGTTATGCCAGAAAAATAAAATTATTCGGCGATCAAACTACCTTAAAAAATATTAATGCACTAAAAGAATTACTCACGCCATACTGCGGAACAAACGACGCTAATCTCATTGGTCATACTAAAAACTACTGTCCTATTTCTATTGTCTATAGTAATCAAACAGCTGTCTGCGAACTTGAGTTAAGCGACGGCTGGTATGTTAACCTACATGACAATCTACTACAATCGTTAACCACACATCTCACTGAAGAAAACTTTAAGATTACTTATTAAATAAATCGCGAACTGTGTGATAGTTGCAAGTGCCTAGCCCCGTATTGCGCCAATATATTAAATGCCGGTCTGTATCCCATATCTTTATTGATCACTGGAAGATTGCTTGAAAATACAGTTTGCACCCAAATACTTAATTTCCGTCTTTTAACCTATTCTGTTCTGAATTAAATGCACATGCTTGCTACGCCGCAGCATAAATGCGGTTCCTTCAGTCGCGAGTACGTTCAGTTCAGAACAATTCGGCATTTAAATTCCAGAAACTAGTGCACTATTGAGGCTAGCTTTCAAACAACGGGCTCATTGGATATTCCAATGCTTCTTTCATTGCCACCAAGGACTGCACTGCTTCACGACCATCAATAATTCGGTGATCATAAGACAATGCCAGATAATTCATTGGTCTTATGACCACTTGACCATTCTCAGCCACAGGACGCTCTTTGGTTGCATGAATACCCAAAATAGCACTTTGTGGTGGATTAATAATGGGAGTAGAAAGCATTGAACCAAAAACACCGCCATTAGTGATGGAGAAGGTACCACCAGATAACTCTTCAATGGTCAGCTTGCCATCTTGAGCGCGCCTAGAAAAATCAACAATCTGTTTTTCGATTTCAGCGAGTGTCAAACAATCTGCATCACGAATTACCGGCACGACTAAACCACGAGGGCTACCGACGGCAATACCTATATCATAATAATCATGATAAACAATATCATTGCCTTCAACAGATGCATTCACAATCGGATATTTCCTCAATGCTGCCACTGCGGCTTTGACAAAAAATGAAGTAAAACCCAGTTTCACGCCATTCTTTTCTTCAAACTCTTTCTTGTAACGCGTACGAAGATCGATAATGGCCTGCATATTAACTTCATTAAATGTCGTCAAGAGTGCTGCGGTGGATTGCGCTTCAACCAAACGTTCGGCGATGCGCATGCGCAATCTAGACATGGCCACTCTTCTATCAGTCCTTGACCCTTTTGGTGCTGTTGCAACAACATCAGACACAGGTTGTACCGCAGGTGAAACGGATGCAACGGTTTGCTTCTCAGCTATGGAAACTTGCTTTTGTATATGCGTCGACACATCTTCTTTAGTGATACGCCCGCCACGCCCCGTCCCTTTAATTGAATTAATTTCATCAACACTCAGGTTACTTTCATCAGCTAAATTTTTCGCAGCAGGCATCATAATGGCATCTACACTAGCACTATCCTCAGCGGGAGTTTTTGTCACAACGGACTCTACTACTTGCTCAGTAGCAGATGCCTCTGTATCAATAACAGCAATCACTTCTCCGCTCACTACTGTCGCGCCATCTCCCTTAATAATCTTGCTTAACACACCTTTTTTTGGCGCGGGTAATTCAAGTACCACTTTATCAGTTTCGACATCAATTAAATTTTCATCACGACTAACTACTTCACCAGGCCTTTTGTGCCATGAAACAAGTGTTGCTTCCGAAATTGACTCAGACAACACAGGTACTTTGACATCAACTAACATGAGACATCCCCTTAACTAAATTTTATCTCTAAAAGCTGCAACGATGAGTTCATTCTGCTTGAATTTATGCCTTGCCAAATATCCGTCCGATGGCGAAGCCGACGATGGTCGCAACGCATATCCCAACACTTGATTTTTTCGCATATGGCGTAATAAATAGTGTTGTATACGGTGCCATGCACCCTGATTACCCGGTTCTTCTTGACACCAAATGACTTCTTTGGCTTTACTGTATCGCTCAATCTCCGCATGAAAATCATCATGCGGGAATGGATAGAGTTGCTCAATGCGAATAATCGCCATATTGGTAATTTCATGTTCGCGTCGATAAGCCATCAATTCGTAATAAATCTTGCCACTACAAGCAATAATACGTCTCACTTTTTTAGAATCTAACGCTTCTACTTCTGGGATAACGGATTGAAAACAACCATTAGAAAGATCCTCAAGGCTAGACACCGACTCTTTATGCCTAAGCATGCTTTTCGGGCTCATGATAATCAATGGCTTACGAGTTGAACGTAACATTTGACGCCGCAGCATATGAAACATTTGCGCAGGTGTTGATGGGACACAAACTTGAATATTGTAGTCGGCACATAATTGCAAATAACGCTCCAAACGTGCTGATGAATGCTCAGGTCCCTGCCCTTCATAGCCGTGCGGTAACATCATCACCAAACCGCAGAGTCGTCCCCATTTCGTTTCACCCGATGCAATGAATTGGTCTATAACAACTTGCGCACCATTGGCAAAATCACCAAACTGTGCTTCCCAAACCACCAATTCCATCGGTTGCGCTGTTGCATAGCCATACTCAAAAGCTAAAACTGCTTCTTCCGACAAAACAGAGTCAATAGCTACAAAATCCGGCTGACCCAGTTTAATATGACGCAACGGGACATAAATACCCTCAAGCCTTTTCACACGATTCTGGTCGTGTAAAACCGCATGACGATGAAAAAATGTTCCGCGCCCTGAATCTTGACCGGAAATCCGTATGGGGTAACCTTCGTTCAATAGTGCGGCATAAGCAAGATTCTCAGCCATGCCCCAGTCCAATAGTAAATCACCCTTTCCCATTGAGCGACGATCCGCAATCACTCTTTCTACTCTGGGGTGCAATTTAAAACCTGCAGGAATCATTGTTAACCGTTCAATTAAGGACTTTAACTTCTTAACCGGCAAACCAGTCTTCACCTTTTCATCCCATTTGCCCCCTTTTAAAAAAGACGCCCAGTTGACTGAGTGTGCGGACTTTATTCCAGGACTTATTGATTTATTCGGATTGATTCCTGCATCCATAGCATCACGAAAGTCCTGTACCATTGCATCAGCTTCACCCTTTTTGATGACGCCTTCCATCTCCAATCTCTGCGCATAAAGCTTACGAGTACCCGGATGTTTTTTAATAATTTTATACATCTCAGGTTGAGTCACCATTGGCTCATCTTGCTCATTGTGACCTAAACGACGAAAACAAACCATATCAATCACAACATCTTTATGAAACTTCGTGCGAAAATCTAAGGCAATTTCAGTTACCATACAAACCGCTTCTGGATCATCTCCATTAACATGAAAAATAGGTGCCTCAATCATTTTGGATATGTCCGTGCAATATAACGTGGAACGGCTATCACGCGTATCTGAAGTTGTAAAACCAATTTGGTTATTAACAATGACATGAACGGTCCCGCCGGTACCGTAACCCCGTGTCTGCGATAAATTAAGCGTTTCCATTACTACGCCCTGACCAGCATAGGCCGCATCACCATGTAATAACACAGGCAATACCAAATTGCCTTCTTTATCACCTAACCGATGCTGGCGTGCACGCACAGAACCTTCAACCACTGGGTCTACAATTTCAAGATGTGACGGATTAAATGCCAGTGCTAATCTAACCACGCCTCCAGGTGTCTTAATCGCAGAAGAAAAACCTTGATGATACTTGACATCGCCAGACGGGAGATCTTGAACATGTTTACCTTCAAATTCCTTAAATAAATCTGATGGCATTTTCCCCAAGGTATTAACTAAGACATTGAGACGTGCACGGTGCGCCATGCCAATCACAATTTCCTCAACACCCTTCTCACCCGCACGTTGCAACAAATTGTCTAACAAAGGGATCAGGCTTTCATTACCTTCGCCAGAGAATCGTTTTTGCCCAACATAACGTGTATGTAAGTACTTTTCAAGGCCTTCTGCAGCATTCAGTCGTTCTAGAATATGTAATTTCTGCTCAGAAGAATATTTAGGACTTGCTTGGCTACCCTCCAGACGCGACTGTATCCAACGTTTCTGCTCGACATCCGTGATGTACATGTACTCTGCGCCAATGGTGCTACAGTAGGTTTGTTCTAGCGCCTGAACAATTTCTTTGAGTGAGCTACGCTCTGGGCCAACTAAAGTACCTGTATTAAACACTAACGCCATATCAGTCTCGGAAAACCCATAGTGCGAAGAGTCCAGTTCTGGAATGTCGCGTCTTTCTTCCCGTTGAAGGGGGTCAATTATCGCCTTATTAATACCTAAGTAACGATAGGCATTAATAAGTTGTAATACGGCAACTTGCTTACGTTCCATTGTATCAGCGGGCTGATTAACAGAAACAGAAACAGAGGCTGATGCAATATCAGCAGCATGAATAGAATGGCCTTCAGGTGAATCTACTGCATCAGATAGCGACTGTTTAGATGCAATTTCATCTGCTTGGTGAATGTTTTCAAAAAAATTACGCCACCCCAATGAAACTAACGCAGGGTTTTTAAGATAATCTTCATAAATCGCTTCAATAAATACCGCATTCGACCCGGACAATAAAGAATCATCTAAAACCTGCTTTCCCATGGCTTAAAGCCCCACAAAATATAATCACTTACTTAATCTATCTGACGGCACATCACGCATCGTTTCACCTGTGTATAGCTGTCGAGGACGCCCGATTCGGTATTCTGGATCCGAAATCATTTCGCTCCACTGAGCTACCCAACCGACAGTGCGCGCCATCGCAAATATCGCGGTGAACATAAACGTCGGAATACCTAAAGCACGCTGCACAATACCCGAATAATAGTCCACATTTGGATAGAGTTTCCTTGAAATAAAATACTCATCTTCCAGCGCAATTCTTTCTAATTCCAGGGCCAGTTTGAATAGTGGATCATTATGCAAACCTAGTTCATTCAAAACCTCATGGCAAGTTTCACGCATTAAATTGGCGCGCGGGTCAAAGTTTTTATACACTCGATGACCAAAACCCATCAATCGATAGTTGTCATCTTTATTTTTAGCACGCTCTATATACTCATCGATCCGTGAAACATCGCCGATTTCTTCCAGCATATTAAGACATGCCTCATTTGCCCCTCCATGTGCAGGCCCCCAAAGACAGGCAATTCCTGCCGAAATACAAGCAAAAGGATTAGCGCCACTAGAACCTGCCAAACGTACAGTAGACGTTGACGCATTCTGTTCGTGATCTGCGTGAAGTATCAGAATACGATCCAATGCCCGAACAATAACTGGGTTTGGCTGATATTCTTCGGATGGGACCGCGAACATCATGCGCAAGAAATTTTCTGAGTAACTAAGATCATTACATGGATAAACGAAAGGTTGTCCAATACTATACTTGTATGCCATTGCTGCGATGGTTGGCAATTTTGCAATTAGGCGTAACGCAGACAATTCTCGATGTGAAGCATCAGAAATATCCATTGCTTCATGATAAAAGGCCGATAAAGCCCCAACGACACCGACCATAACAGCCATAGGATGTGCATCGCGCCGAAATCCAGTAAAAAATTTCACCAGTTGCTCATGCAGCATGGAATGGCCTTTAATGGCGTTATCAAATGCTAGCTTCTGTTCACTGGAAGGTAACTCTCCGTTCATTAACAAAAAACAAACTTCAGTAAAATCACAATGTGAAGCCAATTGTTCAATGGGGTAGCCGCGATACAGCAAGATACCTTCATCACCATTGATAAACGTTATTTCAGAGCGACTACTAGCCGTTGAAAGATAACCCGGGTCATACGTAAACATCCCACTTTTAGCGTGTAATGCGCGTATATCAACCACGTCTGGTCCCATAGTACCTGGTAAGATAGGTAGCTCAATTGATTCGCCCCCATTTCCAAAACTTAGTGTCGCTGTCCCCTTTTGTGCCATTTCACCTTCTCCTCGTTGCATCATGATCGATAAAAGTAAGTTCTACTGTATGCTTAATTAAATATTATGCATTTGATGCATATCTCATGACTCTTTGTTAACTTTTTTGTAAAAGATGTAAAACCGACTCAAGGCCTTGATCTGCGACCGGCTCCTTTGCTGCAATCATATCCCACAAATCGTTATCGGATAATGACAATAATGTTTCAAACTGTTGTAACTCAGCTTCATTTAACTGCGTGTAATGCAAGTCCATAAAACGTTGTAAAATAATATCAAGCTCTAACAATCCACGCCGACAGCGCCAACGTGCCCGCTCAAATTCTTTCATACGGTTCTTTTCACCATCATATCTTTAATTTTTCCAATCGCATCGGTTGGATTAAGATCCTTAGGACAGGAAGCAGCACAGTTCATAATAGAGTGACAACGAAACAAACGATAAGGGTCTTCTAGATTATCTAAACGCTCCGATGTGGCTTGGTCACGACTATCAGCGAGAAATCGATAAGATTGCAACAATCCAGCAGGACCAACAAATTTATCAGGATTCCACCAAAATGATGGGCATGCCGTCGAACAGCAAGCACATAAAATACACTCATAAGCTCCATCTAAAGCGGCCCTATCTTCTGGTGACTGCAACCTTTCCGTTTCTGGCGGCGGATCATTATTGATCAAATAAGGCTTAACAGAATGATATTGCTTGAAAAACTGCGTCATATCAACAATCAAATCACGGATAACAGGCAAACCCGGTAATGGTCGTATCTCAATGGGCTCTTTCAAGCTGCTAAGCGGTGTGATACAAGCCAAACCGTTACGACCATTGATGTTCATTCCATCAGACCCACACACGCCCTCACGACATGAACGCCGTAAACTTAAACTGTCGTCCGTAGATTTAATCTTCTCCAACGCATCCAACAACATCTTATCCGTTGGCCCCAGCTCAATATCATAATCCCGCATATAGGGCTTATCATCATTGTCGGGATCAAAACGATAGATTGAGAATCTCATAACTGACTCCTGATAGGTCGATTAGTAAATTTTCGAAAGAAACTGGCGGTTCTGATATTTGATTAAGTGTAACAGTTGATATGTTATATGGTTCCAAAAATCGACATTTTTTTAGTAAAATCAATCTTATGTCGTGTGTTCTCTTATAAAAGCTTTAATTGTATTAGTATCCGCGTCCTTTACCACGAATCGCTGTGGCAAATCTTCTAGGTTCTCAAAGCCAGATGGGCGCTCAGGTTCATGTCCAGTGGCCTCAATTATACTTTCAGCAAACTTAACAGGTAACGCAGTTTCTAAACAGATCAGTGGCACACTCGGATCGCGATGCTCAAGCCCGACTTTCAGTCCGTCCGCTGTATGAGTATCCACTAATACATTATAATCCTGATAGATAGTTCGTATGGTCTCAATACGTGCTGCATGACTACTGGATCCCGAAACCAAACCAAAACCCTTCACTTTATCCCATAAGGGTGTCGATGTGAGATCAAAAGCTTCTCCTTTATCAACCGACTGCCATAGCTCTTTAACTTTCTCTGCGTTTCGTCCTGTCAAATCAAAAATAAAACGCTCAAAGTTGGATGCTTTAGAAATATCCATAGAAGGACTACTGGTGTGTTTTGTCTCTGTCGTTGTTCGTGGACGATAGATCCCCGTTCGGAAAAACTCATCCAACACATCATTTTCATTGGTAGCCAGTATTAGCTTTTTAATGGGTAATCCCATCATGCGAGCAACATGGCCAGCGCAAATATTCCCAAAATTCCCAGAAGGCACAGAAAACGAGACTTGTTCTTCATTGGAACGCGTTGCTGCAAAATAGCCTTTGAAATAATACACAATTTGCGCAACAATTCGCGCCCAATTAATTGAATTAACTGTACCTATTTGATGATTTAACTTAAAATTATGATCATTACTTACAGCTTTGACTATATCTTGACAGTCATCAAACACACCACGCACCGCAATATTAAAAATATTTTTATCTTGCAATGAAAACATCTGCGCAGTCTGGAAACGGCTCATTTTTCCCAACGGGGACAACATAAATACCCGAATACTATGTTTACCACGCATAGCATACTCAGCACTTGAACCCGTATCACCTGATGTTGCGCCAAGAATATTTAGCTTCTTACCGGTATTCTCAAGGGTATATTCAAACAGATTGCCCAGAAACTGCATGGCAATATCTTTGAATGCCAGTGTTGGACCATTAGACAAGCCTAAAATATGCAAACCAGGTTCTAGGGTCTTAAGTGGCGTGATCTCCGCGCTACCAAAGACAGCAATCGTATAAGTTCGGTTAATAATACCGCGCAAATCATCCGCAGGAATATCGTCAATAAAACGTGAAATAATTTTATATGCCAGTTCCGGATAGCTCAAACCACGCCAATGATCCAGCTCAGCCGAACTCACTTGCGGGTAAGATTCAGGCATCGCTAATCCCCCATCCGGTGACAAGCCGCTCATCAGAATTTCAGAAAAAGGCTTAGGTGGCATACCGCCACGAGTAGAAATATAGTGCATATTATTCCATTAAGTCAGCTAGATGTGGCTACAACAGCATCCCATCTTTAGTCTATTTTATGAGTTACTTAATTCTTCTAAACGAATACGAATGATTTTTCCATCCACAACAGGCAATGCTTCAATACTGGCAATCGCTGCATTGATGTTTTTTTCAACGGTAATATGTGTAAGGATAATGATATCCACCATATCTTCATCTGCCCCAGGCTCTTTCTGTACCATAGCATTGATTGAAATGTCAAAACCAGCCAAAATACGACTAATATCCGCCAACACACCTGGCTTATCGACGACATGCAAACGCAAGTAATAGGATGTTTCAACCTCGTCCATTGAGATGATTGGCGTATCGGTCAACGCATCAAAATGAAAGGCCAGTGGCGGAACTCGATGCATCGGGTCAGCCGTTTGTACACGCGCCACATCAACCAAATCAGCAATGACTGCGCTGGCCGTAGGTTCTGCACCAGCACCCGCGCCATAATACAAAGTAGTACCGACAGCATCACCTTTCACCACTACCGCATTCATCACGCCTTCCACGCTAGAAAGCAATTGTTGAGCAGGAATCAATGTGGGGTGAACACGTAGCTCAATACCTTTTTCAACCCGTTTAGTAATACCAAGCAGCTTGATACGGTAACCCAGTTCTTCAGCATAGCGAATATCTTCCCCTGTGAGTTGAGTAATACCTTCCGCATAAATTTTGTCAAACTGTATCGGCACACCAAAGGCAATCGATGCCATTAAGGTAATCTTGTGCGCCGCATCAATACCTTCAATATCAAAGGTAGGGTCAGCTTCCGCATAGCCTAGGTTTTTCGCCTCATCCAACACCGTTTCAAATGCCAGTCCTTTATCACGCATTTCGGACAAAATAAAATTTGCTGTGCCATTGATGATGCCTGCAATCCATTCAATTCGGTTCGCGGTCAAGCCCTCGCGCAATGCCTTAACAATGGGAATACCGCCCGCCACAGCCGCTTCAAATGCAACAACCACATCTTTATCGCGCGCCGCGGCAAATATCTCTGTACCATGTTTCGCCAATAACGCCTTATTAGCGGTAACCACATGTTTTCCATTTTCAATAGCTTTGAGAATGAGTTCCTTAGCAATGGTACTACCGCCAATTAACTCAACGACGACATCAATATCCGGGCTATTAACAACGGCATAACCGTCATCCGTGACAACTACATCATCACCGGCTAAAGCACGCGCTTTATCAAGATCACGATCTGCGATCATTTTGACGTTAATTTCACGTCCAGCACGTCGTGCAATCACTACTTTATTACGTTTAAGCACATCAAATGTACCGCCACCAACGGTACCAACACCTAACAAGCCAATATTAATGGGTTTCATAGTTTTTAATTAAAAATAGAATTCAAATAACGCGAAACGTACGACTATAAACTAACCGCCTAACTGTATTTTAAGCTATGTTCCATGGTTCTTGCGAAAACGTTCAAGAAAATGTGCGATACGCCCAATGGCCTCTGTCAAATCATCAACATTGGGTAAGAAAACCACGCGGAAGTGGTCAGGGCTCGGCCAGTTAAAACCACTCCCCTGTACTAGCAGTACTTTTTCTTCTAACAACAAATCAAGCACAAATTTCTGATCATCTTCGATCGGATAACGTTTTGGATCTAAACATGGAAACAAATATAATGCGGCTTTTGGTTTATAGCAGGTCACGCCGGGGATATCTGTCAACAATTTCCAGGCGACATCACGCTGACGCTTCAATCGTCCTGTAGGTAATGTTAAGTCAACAATACTCTGATAACCTCCTAATGCCGTCTGAATGCCAAATTGAGACGGCACATTCGCGCATAAACGCATGGAGGCCAACATATTCAGCCCAGCAATATAATCATGCGCATGATTCTTTTCACCAGAAACAATCATCCAGCCAGATCGAAATCCTGCCGCACGGTAATTCTTTGACAGTCCATTAAAGGTAATGAACAGTATGTCATCAGCCAACGAAGCAATAGATGTATGCGTCGCACCATCATACAAAATCTTATCGTAAATTTCATCAGCATAAATAATCAATTGATGCTGACGTGCAATTTCTATAATTTCCAGTAAAAATTCTTTTGGATAAAGCGCGCCAGTTGGATTATTTGGATTAATGATTACAATGGCGCGTGTTTTTGATGAAATCTTGGCACGCATATCATCCAAGTCAGGTAACCAGCCAGCCTGTTCATCACAGATGTAATGCCTTGCAACACCACCAGCCAGCACCACTGAAGCCGTCCACAATGGATAATCAGGCATTGGGATAAGCACTTCATCGTCATTGTCCAGCAGCGCCTGCATGGTCATGACAACCAATTCTGACACCCCATTTCCAATAAAGATGTCATCCATTTGCACATTACTGATATGTTTTTCTTGAGTGTAATGCATGATGGCTTTACGAGCCGCAAATAGTCCTTTGGAGTCGCAATAACCCGATGCTTCAGACAAGTTGCGGATCACATCTTGCAGTATCTCTTCGGGTGCTTCAAAGCCAAACGTTGCCGGATTGCCAATATTTAGTTTAATAATATGCTGGCCGTCATCTTCCATTCTCCGAGCACGATCAAGCACCGGACCACGAATGTCATAGCACACGTCAGCAAGCTTGCTGGATTTATTGATTGGTCGCACAGTTATATTAGATGAAAATAAACTTTAGAAAATAGAGAAAGACATCAGTAAAAGTATAGCTTAACTTCCACTTAATTTCGCCTTAAATAAAATTGGGAACAATATACATGACCCGCTAATCTCTCGCAAATTCATTAACATTTATAAGAAACGCTAACGCCCAGCGCCACCCATAATACGCGTAACAAGATCAGATGTTGAAATACCTGCTGTGTAATCAAGTTCGTGAACCATGCTTGATGGTAGATCTGAGCATTGCTTATATTTCTCCGCACGCTCTTGCTCTGAGCCACTAGCAAATGTATAAATCTCAAAATCATTTTGCTGCATAAACTCTACTGTCGCATTGACCGGACTGTCAGTAATAACCGTATCAACATATTGACAGGCTGATACCACCGCCACCCGCTCCGCTTGCGTCATAATAGACGGCTTGCCTTTATTTTCTAACACACGCTCATCTGAAACAACACATACTGTCAAGTGCGTGCCCAATGCTCGCGCAGCACGTAAAAAATTAATATGCCCTTGATGAAACAAGTCCGCCACCATACGCGTGAATACTCGCCGTTGAGGCCTATTTTGCGGCCATACAGGAACATCTTGATCTAAATGCAACATTGTTTTCTCTAACCACTGTCGACACCGAAGTGCCAGTCCATCATCAGGGTCTTTGATGCCAATTTGCAACGCATAGCCCCATGCCCTAGACAAGTCACCAGACAACCAACGATGCACCAATCGGTAATACGCGTAACACCTAACTAATAACGTAAATTTCTCTAAATTTAACGCAGAAATCACAGTATCCCAATGGGGGTTTGGCGTGCGCCAATCGCCATAGAATGCTTTCAAAATAATTTCCGGTCGTTGTGGAAACCAAACCTTTCCAAAAGCTGTATCACGTTGTATCAGTTCAAACTTAGGGAAGGCCGCCACCCGCTGATATTCTTCAGGGTAATCCGGCAATGAAAACCCACCGACTATACGCTTGTCATCCTGACGATCCAAAGCACAGACATCAAGCGTAATTCCCAATTCAGAGTGTACATAGTCGCGATAATTGCTGTAATCAATGCCCCCCTTCACTCTAACCCAGCCATGTTGTTCCAACTCAGTACAGCAAGTATCTAATGACTCAATCCATACAGCAATGTCGAGATCTTTATCAAAGGGTAACAACGCGCCCGACCGAATAATTCCCAGTAACGTGCCGGCATATGGAAAAGCCTGAACTCCTCTTGACGATAATACCGCACAGGTAGACCATAGTAACTGCTCAGCCTTGCCCGATGAAAATACATTTTCAGTCGTCACCGGTTTTTTCTTTTTAGTTGGTACTTTTCCAGCTTTAATTAAAGCAATGAGGTGTTCCAACGCACAAGTAAAATTAGCATGAGCTGCTTCTAGGTTTAGCAAAGAAAAATTGGCTGTACCCATGATTTGCGCCCAACGCGCTTTATGTACATCACCCTCGACATGTGCATAAATCTTAGCGGCATAAGCAGGTACGGTATCCGCTTTCCCGATACGCCTTGCTAACATACACCATAATCGTGCCACATCAGGTGACAATGGATGCTCGTTTTTCAATGCATTCAATAGTTTTTCAGCATTTTTCAGATCTCCTGAGTGAATATCTTCACCGGCACGGCGCAATATATTTTGTATTTTTTCCATTACTCGCTATAATTAAGAATAGCTCTCATTATCATTATTATTTGCATTATAAGATAGATAGGTAAGAGTGTAAAAAATGATTAATTTAAGAATGATTAAATTGTTCTATTCATGGAGAAAATAAAATGACAATTTCTATAACGCCCCGCCCTAATATTGGCTCTTCAGGAATTATTGATGACGGCGGCTTTGAAGGGTTTGGTTCTGGAGGGTTTGATGATGATGATTTACTTATTTTTGGTGATGAGTTAGACAATGTCCTCGAAGGCGGGATTGGCCATGACAAAATAGAAGGCGAAGGCGGCAATGACATCATTACCGGCGGAGAAGGCAACGACTCTCTTGGCGGTGGTCCTGGCGACGATATCTTAGACGGCCAAGGTGGCAGCGGTGAAAAAGATAAGGATAAATTATTTGGTGATGCTGGTAATGATATCTTACGTGCAGGCTATGGTTTTGACGAACTTACTGGAGGATCAGGGAATGACATTTTTGAGACTTATGCACTTGGTCACTTTAAAATAAGGGACTTCACCATTGGTGAAGATCGTCTGCTTTTTGATACTGAAATAACAGGCGTTAAAGACATCAATGATCTTGTGCAGCTCATAACACATGTTGATCAAAGAGCAGATGGTGTAACCGTTGAGTTTCTTGACAATGCGGTTTCTATCGAGTTGGTGGGTATTAATTTGGCTGACATTACTGCGGATATGATTATATTTGACCTCTGAGTATTCAAACTGATACACATTACATGACAAGTCTCTAGAAAGATCAGACCCAGATTAGAGGCTTGTCTAACTTTTTCATTACATGATTAAACTTTACATAATCTTTCTACAAAAAATCACAAGCTCAATTACTTCTACTCATAATCTTTTGTTTTTTTCTCTATGAATTCCGCTTCGGTTAATACACCGCCACCCCTCAATTTATTCAACTTATCTAAGTCTTTAAAATCATAATACTTATTCATTGCAACCGTTGATTCATGATCATACCCAACAACCTCACCATTTTTAATGACACCTAAATACCGTCCTATTCTTGAAACTGATTTTTTAAGTAAACACCATATTTTGAGTAACAACCAAATTGACAAACATATAAAAATAACAAATAAAAACAAAAATAAAAGCGGATAATTCAATGCAGCCCACAACCCTGCAATAACAAGCACATCTTCTGTTATGGATGCTGTCCAATTGGTAACTGGTTCAGGTGACGTATTTATTAACAAGCGAGTTCCAGTTTTAGTTATATGGCTTGTCGCCGCCACACCGCCGCCAAGTATTGCTGCAGCAAATTCTAAAGCAGGAGTAACATCTCCAACAGTACTCGCCGCCAACATTGCGCCTGCAGGAATGCGAATAAAAGTATGAATCGCATCCCAACCCGTATCGACACCCGGTGTTTTATCTACAAAAAACTCAACAAAATACATTAAACCAGCAGCACCTATCACCATTGGATCTTGTAAAAATAATAATTCAGCTGGCAAATCAATATTTCCAGTATTACCGCCGACACCCAGCACCAACAACGCGACATATAAATTAATTCCACTTGCCCACGATACGCCCATCGTTAACGCCAATGTTGTCAATAAGGCTTCATAATTTTCCATATTAGGTTCCCTCAAACTTTATCATTTACACAATACTGTTTTGTATATTTCTTATTTGGCTCAGCTCACTTAACCAAATCTAAGAAAAGCTTACTTGATTACGCAGAACCTCCAGCCAGTTATATAGTCAAAGAGAAGACTCTAGTCATATAATACATAAGGAGAAGGATTATGAGTAAGAACAAAGTCCAATTCCAGAAAGGTATGAGTTCGCCAGATTTCATAGCCGTCTATGGAGATGAACAGCAATGTCGATAAGCTGTTTTTCGAGCACGCTGGC
>JAJFJG010000084.1 GCA_021774265.1 Nitrosomonas sp. | reverse complement strand
CACACGGCGCATCCGCTTTTTGTTATCAAGCGCTTGTCCGAACCAAAAGCTATTCTTACACGCTGTAGAAAAGCTCGTCCCAGGATAACCTGAGACCCAGCTAGAACCTTAAATACCATGTGGCGATGTTCTATGCCTAGCTTTTGGCAAAAACTTCATTTTGCTATCACTTTCACCGAAAAAACAAAAAGGTACATTACAAAACTCAGAATCTTGAAATAATTTGTTTTTTATTTGGAGAAATTGTTATTTGATTACAAAAATACTGATTGCTGTGTCGCTCGTGCAATATTGGGGCTAGTGCATCAGTAATTGTGTCTCGATTTTTTATTTCAATAACGTTATGCTTACTCATGGTAGCTTATCTACTATGGGTTGGTTTAATGTCTGCTAATATCAAACTTAACCAGCTACGTGATGATTTTTTCTATCCTCTCAACACCAGATTCAAATTTAACTCGTAGTTACGGTTAAACCTAGATTATTTTCCTAATATCTTTTCTGTGAATTTTTTATTGTTATTCAGGAGCTATCATGTTGACGTCAATCGGTAAAACCCTACTTACGGGTTTTATTACCATATTACCCATAGTGCTGACTATTTATCTGTTGTATTGGTTAGCCGTATCTTCCGAGAGTGTGATGAGTGGTGCATTGCACCTAATCTATCCAGATTTGGTTTATTTTCCTGGGCTTGGCGTCATTGTGGGGTTGATTGTTGTGTTTTTAGTCGGCTTGTTGATGAAGGCTATTATCGTACGTCAGTTATTTGTATTTAGTGAGCAGATACTTTATAAACTACCACTTATAAAGGTAGTTTATCGCGCCATGCGGGATTTGTTTGATTTTCTTTCTCCTAAAAAAGATGGGCTTGGTCGAGTAGTCACCGTGAAGATCAATGGAATTGAGATGATCGGATTTATTACTCAGGAAGACACCTCAAAGTTATCGTTGTCTTTTAAGAACAGAGAAAGCGTATTGGTATATTTGCCGATGAGCTACATGATTGGCGGATTTACAGTGTTGATTCCACGTAAGGATATAAGCCACTGTCCTATGAGTATGGAGGAAGCTATGCGTTTTGTGCTAACTGCTGGAATTGCGGGAAAGAAGGAAAATAAGTCATAGATACCTTCGTGGGATGGGCGGAGGACAATGTCGTTGAGGAAAAGACATCTAATTTCTTGGAATTTTTACTATACTTTTATCTGATTTGACTCGGGAACAAGCTCCCGAGATTTCTTCCGTTAAAATTGCCACGGTCATAGCCTTAGTACTGCTGGCTTCTTAAACGTAGTAGCAGCTAAGTTAATTAATACACCTTTGTTTGTTTCACATCTTACCCTCCGAAGAGAGGGCTAGTCCCAATATACATGAGTGCATTAAATATCGATTTTTACTTTTTGTTTTTATTGACTTTTAGATGATAAATTGAAGATACCCTTTGTATCTAATACTTAATTTTCTGGTATTTAACTTGCACTGTTCTGAATTGAACGCACATGCTTGCTATGTCGCGCAATAACTACAGTTTCGGTCGTTCAGAAACAGTTTGGCGCTTCAATATCAGAAACTGGTGCAATATTGGTACTAGTACCATGTGATACATGTGCTTTGAATACAGACAGCATATTTCTTGCATTTATTTTTATTTCTTTACTTGCAATCTTCCTAAAAATGCTTATAATACGAATCATTCTCATTAACAATATTGTTTGGATTAATCGCTGACTCTCATTTAATTTAACCAAATAATAGATTCAAGGTGTTCGATATGTATATTTGTATCTGCAAAGGGGTTACAGATAGTGCAATACGCGAGGCGGTGTATCAGGGCGCTGAGCGTATGCGAGACTTAAAAACGTGCCTGGGTGTTACTGGACAGTGTGGGAAGTGCGCTTGCCATACAAAAGAAGTATTAGATCAAACACGCAAACAGCAAACGCAGGTGTAATTTACGTAAAGTAAGGTGCAAACTACTAGGCTAGGGTGTAAACTACGTAAGGCACGATGAGCGGTACCGAGAGATACTATTTGAACTATTTGGAGATACATTAAATGAAAGGTAATGCCGATATTATACGTTGGTTAAATCGGCAGTTACAGCATGAATTAACTGCCATTAATCAATATTTTTTACATGCGCGTATGTATAAAAACTGGGGCTTTAATAGCCTAGGTGAACATGAGTATGAAGAATCAATTGAAGAGATGAAGCATGCGGATTTGTTGATTGAACGTATTTTATTGTTGGAAGGTTTACCCAATCTTCAAGAGTTAGGCAAGCTGATGATTGGTGAGACAGCAGAAGAATGCGTGGCTTGTGATCTAAAACTTGAAGTTGGTTCGCGTGAGACATTGGTAGCGGCGATTGCGGCCAGTGAAACGGCGCAGGATTATGTGTCGCGAGAAGTGTTTGAAAAGATTTTAGAAGATACCGAAGAGCATATTGATTGGTTGGAAACTCAATTAGATGTAATGCAGAAAATTGGTGTTCAAAACTGGCTACAAAGCCAAATTTAGCTCTTAGTTGCCGCTGGTTTTCCTCTCCTTTGCCAGCGGCACTTATTTAACTTAACCCCTCCGTGTTAGCCCCGCACTAAAGTATTATTCACAAGTAAACAATGATGGAAATCCCTAACGGCGCTATTTCTGGCGCAATAAAAGATAATCAAGCTCGCTCTTCGTTTCTGTATAAATTTATGAGTCAATTGGCTGGACGTACTTGGTTATGCGCTGCATTGCTAGGTTGTGGGTGGAGTGTTTCTTTAGCCTTCTCTACTACGTTGTTAGCTGAATCCGGTGTGCATGCCGTGACGGAACGAAATTACCTTATCGCACCCGCTTCTTTGATTGAGTCGCTCAATCAATTTTCCGCACAAAGTGATATTAAACTATCATTTGATGCGGCAGCATTAGAGGGGAAGTCAGCCTATGGCTTGGAAGGTCACTATACGGTGCAGGGTGGGCTAGATTTTTTGTTGCTTGGTAGTGGTTTTCAGGCAGTTGCAGAGGCGGATGGTTTCAAAATTCAGAAAGTACCAGAAGCTGCTAATGAGGTAGTTACTGTGCTGCCTTCAATACAAGTTGCCGCCACCAGTGTTAGTCGTTATGTTGCAACGAGTAGTGTCACGGCGACCAAGACAGACACATTGTTACGTGATGTGCCGCAGTCTATCTCCGTACTAACCAGAGAAGTTATTCAGGATCAGGCGATACAAAGCCTGGGTGATGCGGTGCGTTATGTGCCGGGTGTGGGTGTGTCGCAAGGTGAAGGTAATCGTGACGCGTTAATTTTTCGAGGTAATCGTTCAACGGGCGATTTCTTTATTGATGGTATGCGTGATGATGTTCAGTTTTTCCGTGATTTATATAATATTGAACGCATTGAAGTTCTAAAAGGGGCTAATGGCATGATTTTTGGCCGTGGTGGCTCGGGTGGCGTGGTCAATCGTGTCAGTAAGCAGGCCAGTTGGGATTCATTTCGTGAACTTTCATTTCAAGGTGGATCATTTAACAAAAAGCGAATCACGGCTGATATTAATCAGGGTATTCATGACAAAATTGCTTTTCGTTTGAACGCCATGTATGAAGATTCCGGTAGCTTTCGTGATGGTGTCAATTTAAGTCGTCGTGGTATTTCACCAACCCTTACGATCCTGCCTACCAAACGTACCAAAGTTGTGTTGAACATGGAGCGCTTTCACGATCATCGTACTGCTGATCGGGGTATTCCATCCTTTAATGGTGCGCCTTTCAAAGTTGGGCGCTCACAGTTTTTTGGTGACCCCAACCGTAGCAATGCGGAAGTCGATGTGCTGTCCTTTAATTCATTTATTGAACATCGGTTTGACTTCGGCCTGACGTTGCGTAACCAAACGAACTATGCTCAATATGACAAATTCTATGGAAATGTATTTGCCAATGGTCCCGTTGTGGCGGACTTGGTGCCATTGGGAGCCTACGACAATACAACCGATCGAGAAAATGTTTTTAATCAGACAAATTTTCTTTATTCATTGAACACCGGGCCGGTCAGTCATACATTGCTTGCAGGTATTGAGGTTGGACGCCAAGTAACAAATGATGTACGCAGAACAGGTTTTTTTAACAACAACTCAAGATTAACTAGGCTGTTTGTTCCGTTGAGTAATCCTATCACCCAAGCACCCATAACATTTACTACGCAGGAGCAGGATGCAAACAACCACAGTACCGTGAACATTACGTCACTTTATATCCAAGATCAAATTGAAATCTTACCGCAGCTTCAAGCAATTGCCGGTGTACGCTACGATAAATTCGAAGTGGATTTTGTTAAAACAAGTGGTGATGGTGTTAATTTGAAAACTCAAGATGATCTGATATCGCCGCGTTTTGGCCTCATTTATAAACCAATAGAGCCAGTTTCAGTTTATACCAGCTATAGCCAAGCATTCGTGCCGCGTGCAGGTGAACAACTAACATCCGTAAGGGTGACTAGAGCGACGCTTAAGCCGGAGAAATTTACGACATTAGAAGCGGGTATTAAATGGGATATTCGTCCCGACCTAGCTTTGACAGGCGCGGTTTATCAATTGGACCGAGATAACGTGATTACGGTTGACCCGAATGATTCATCTCGAACATTTTTGACGAAAGGTCAAAGAACAAAGGGTGTTGAGTTGAGTCTGAGTGGTCAGCTGACGCCGAATTGGAGTGTAATGGGCGGGTATGCTTTTCAGGAAGGGGAAATAATTAATAGTGACAGTGATTTAGGAGAAAAGGGTGCAACCATCGGGGAACTGCCTCGTAATACATTCTCAGTATGGAGTCGGTATGACTTGACACCAAAACTCGGCGCTGCAGTGGGTGTCATCAACAGAAGTGATATGTTTGCTTCAACAGATAATAGAGTTAGAGTGCAGGGTTTTACGCGGGTAGATGCTGCTTTTTATGCACGATTGACTAAACAAGTACGCGCTCAGGTGAATATAGAGAACCTTTTTGATACCAAATATATTGCGTCTGTACATAATAATAACAATATGTCGCCGGGCTCTCCTATAGCAATACGTGCCTCATTGATTGTAAATTTTTAAGGTAATTCCCCTGTGGCTGGAATTTTAAGCACAGGGTTGTTTTAGATGATTTGCTTGTAGGTGCTGGGATATATGGCACCTATTAATTCAGTATTATTCTACTTTAGCTAAGGGACTATTATATTTTATTGTAATTAATGATGATAATGATTATTATTGGTATTAATATTATCATTGTCTTTTGGTTATTTTCATTGTTAAAGGAGTTTTTATATGTTTCATTTTTCCAAATCTCTGGTGTCGTTGGCCAGTGTTTTGATCTTGATTGGTGGGTCTGTAGCGCTTGGTGTTAAAAGCACAGCGATCCAAGCAGCCACACAAGAGGCGGCGATTGAAGAGGTTGCTATTGATCTCGCTGTTGCATCTTTTCAGGCAATTGGCGAGTTACGCAGACAAGATCCTATTGATGGTGATGCGCTCCTGCAGGAATATGCAGGTGTATTACAGACACTGACACAACAGGTAGATACTGAATCTTCTTTGACATTAGACAGTGATGTTTTGGCTGCTATTGATGATGTTAAGACCAATACAGAGCTAAAATTGGCGGTGCAGGTCATTGATAAGACCTTACAACGTGTTTTCTTTCAAACAATACTTGAGCGTATTACATCAGTACGTGATGATTTTGATGACAAGACAACAGCAGAGCTAGTTTCTCAATGGAATGGAGCAGCCGCTGCATTTGAAGCGATTAAAGGAACGGCTGCCAGAGATAATAAAATCCTTACTGCCAACAGACAAACCATTGAGACGGGGAATAACCCAGGCCTTGATATTCAGATAACTGATGCGTTTGCACGTGGTAATACAGCATTGAATAAAGAGAATGCAGCCGAGGACAAAATTACCATTGGCATTGAACGTCAAAATATTCGCTTGTCCCTGGCTAGGACTTATTATATCGGTGTGTTACGAGAGGTTGAAGGAATTATATCGAATAGGGATAGAGAGTTAGAAGAAGCACTGGAGAAACAAAAAGAAGGCGAAATATTTTACCGTATCATCGAGAGCTTTGTCGCACGTGATAACCCTTCTGGCAATGTCTTAATAAAAACCCAATTTACCGGTAATGTGGCAGATGTCGTGGCAGATGAAATTGTCAGTGAATTGAGTAAAGGGTTTATTGGCCGTGTTAAAGCCGAGTTGAGTGCAAATGAAGAAAGTGTTGGCAATGATCGGGAAAAAGCAAAAATATTCGCTGAAGAAGCGTTACTTTATGCCAACGTATTTGCTGACGACTTGGAATTGCGCCTGGGTTCTACCGAACGTAACGACTTAGTGAGCGCATTAATCAATTTGAAAGTTGCCAGTAACGATAATGATGTATCTCGGGCAGGTGACGCTCGTCAGACGATCACTGGAATCCTGGAAAACTACGAGAATGAGCTTGTATTGGCTAACTATAATAAAACCAACGTAACGAGTTTCGTTGATCCTGCTGTTTTATCTTTTCAGGCAATTGGCACGTTGCGCAGGCAAAACCCTGTTGATGCCGAGGCAATCACGGCGGAATATATAGGCGAATTACAAGAAATAGTGCAATTTCTTGATCAAGTTTATGGCATGAAACTAGGCAGTAGTCTTTTAATTGCCATAGAAGATGTTAGAAATACTCAAGATGTTAGATTGGCTGTTCAGGTTATCGACAAAACATTGCAGAGCGCGTTTGGTTTGGTAGTCTATGATCGTTTGACGCTAATGGTTAATAATTTTGACGACATGTCGACTGATGCACTTGAGCTTGAGCTAGACCGGGCATACACTGCTTATTTAGCGATTATTGGTACGGCTGCCAGAGAAAATAAGGTGTTGACAACAGATAGATTCTCTATTGAAACAGGCAGCAACCCTGGTCTTGACAGCATAATAAACGCAGCGTTCATTCGTGCAAAAAACACATTAAATAAACAAAATATAAATGATGAAACAAATCTCGCAGTTGAACGTGAGGTTATTGTTCTTTCTTTAGTTAGAAGCTTTTTTATCGGTGTACTCAGAGAAGTTGAAGGCATTATAGAGAACAGAGACAGGGATGTTGAAGAAGCACGCGAAAAGCAAGTGGAAGGTGAGTTTTTTTATCACCTTGTTGAGGGATTTGTCTCACAAGATAATCCGCTAGGTAACAACATCATAAAATCTCAATTGACGGGAGATCTTTCAAATGTCGTAGCACGAGAAATTGTCGCCGAAATTAGTCGAGGTCTTATTGGCCGACTTAATAACAACTTGAGTCTTAATGAATCAGCAATCGGTAGTGATCAAATTCAAGCAGCGGTTGCTGCAGAAAAGGTATCTCTCTATGTTGATGTATTTCTTCCTGATCTTGAATTAACCCTGGGTTCATTGCAACGCGTAAAAATTGAAAACGCATTGCGAAGCTTGAAAGACGCCACGGACACAAATGATGTGTCTAAAGCGAGTGAAGCCAGACAAATAATTTCTATGATTATAACGGAGTATACGAGCCTCTTGTAATTAGCCTGCTTTGCCTCGCCACGCAAACTTTGCTGGCGAGGTGCAGCGCAACTTCTATGTTTTATATGTATTAGAAGTGTTGATTTTTATTTTGTTTTATTTTTTGAGTGAAAGTAATAATCATTTGTATTTATCGATAATAACGTTGTAACCCTATAAAAAATAATGTGTGTTGTGATGTTTCAGAAATAAATTTTTGAGCCTAATTCTGTATAAAGAGCCGTCATAACCAATTAAGCACTCATTCTAGCCAGCCTATAAGCCAGCCAAAAATTAATTAACTAAATTTTGGAATCGGTATGAAATCTCAAATCAAAAAAAACTGTAATTACTAGAACTCAGCACTTGTTCTGCCAAGTCTCGTTGAAATCCATTAGTGCAGTCTATTTTGGATATCGAACACTAAAAACAGATTATTTGAAGGGCAGAAATTAATTGATCTATTTTGGTCAATTGTATGTGCGTTTGCGCCCGAATGAATATAGGTGGAAATATGAAAACATCCGTTCAATTAAGAAAGCTTGTTTCAGAAACATTATCATCAGAAAACTCAGTGATTAACAGATTATTGCCTGAGCCTATCCGTAACCTTATGAAGCGTAGCAAGCTCTGGGAACTTAACGAAAGATATCTCTGTCCTGTCGTTGGTGTTTGTTTGTCCATCGATGAACTTGGGCGGCTTGCCAAGCGTTTTGATTTTACGGCTTCGCTTCGCGATCAGTATGCAATACATGTTGAAGCAGTAAACAGGTCGAGTACGCGTAATACGTTATCAAGAGCCATGCAGAAACATTTAGATATCAAATATAGACACCAGATTGTCGCCTTTAATCAGGCTAAAACCGATACTGAAGTGCGTGAGTTGTGGAAAAAATATTATTCCGATGGTGAAGTAGCTGGTGCCATGTGGGCATCGCTGACACATAAAGCGATAGGTGAGAAAACACAAGAAATTATTTATGCAGACGTACACATGCATTCACATCAAACAGGTGCTGGTCAGACAGTTGATACACGGCGGCTTAATCAGCTAGAGAAAGAAAATACAGAATATAGAGCTATTGTAGGACGCCAACAGCAGCAACAGACCCAAACTGAAGGCAAACTAAGGAAAAAGCTAAATGATGCAATGAATGAACTAAAAGATCTGCGCCAAACGAAAAATGAAATAACAGCGCTGCAAGATCGTATTCATACCCTCGAATCGGGTGAAGCCATGGTGGAAATGGGTCGTCGCTTGACGGATTTGATGACCGCTAACGAGCAACTTAAAGCAGTGGCGATGCGTGTCTCTATGCTGGAAAAATCGCTAGAAGCTGCTTGCAATGGTGGAACAATGCTTGTTAAAGAACGAAACTCTTTGGTTGCTGAACGTAATATGCTTGAAAACTTGTTAAGAGAAAAAGTTAATGAAGAGCAGTCTTACGACTCGTTGCAGACACCTGGAAAATACTCAATGGTAGAAAGTTGCGTGCTCTGTGTCGGTGGACGGACGGCATTACTTCCCCAATATCGCATATTGGCGAAACAGCAGGGCATCTGCCTAATCCATCATGATGGAGGTCAGGAAGAGGCGCTCTCGCGTTTGCCAGATCTTATAGGCCGTGCAAATGCGGTTATTTGCCCAACAGATTGCGTTAGTCATGCTGCTTATTATCAACTTAAGCGGCATTGTAAACGTACTAAAAAAACGTGTCTATTATTTAAAGGATCGAGCGTCACTAGTTTTGCAAGAGCACTGACACAGCTATCTTCAGAAGAAGTCAGTCCGAGTAAAAAAGTCATAAAGGCAATACCGGCAGTTACAGTGAGTTGATCTTGAAAACAGAGTTGAGTAGTGATTCTTATAAACATATTAATAAAAGGAAAATATCATGTTGTTCATAAAACAATTTCCATCAAGTACTATCAGTGATGAGTCAGTCATCGCAGTGACACTATATTTGATGACCCGTTATCAACAGACCAAAAGCAAAAAAACCGCCCGCTTAGTCGAGAAATATCTGACTTGGTTAGGCGGATATAGTGATCGACCGACATTGGTGCAAACCTGCGAAAAGCTTCGTGTTGAGTGGCATGCAATTTCTGGACGCGAACATCCTCGCGTTGACTACCATTAAGCAGTTTTTACCTTTCGTTTTAATTATTACCGATAGAAACATCAAGATAATGAAAGTTTTTACTACCTTTATGGAGATAGTTAATTCTTATTTTCTATAAATTTATTGAAGTCTAGTTAGCCAGCCATTTAAGTCAGCCAGCCACAGATTAATTAACCATATTAAGAGGACATATGTGTAGATGGTTGCTGGCTATCGTAGCCCTATTTTTTGCGTGCTCAGTGAGTGCGCAGCAGAAAGCACAGAAAGAAAATAAGCCCGAGGGTAGTTTATTAGCTACTTTACAGGGTATTACGGTCACTGCCACGCGTACTAAGCGTGACGTATTTCAAGTATCAGAGACAGTTGGTATTGTGAATAGTGAACAATTGCTAAGGAAACAAGCCGTCGACCTATCCGATGTGTTTGAAGACATGCCGGGCGTTGCGATTGTTGGAGGGCCTAGAGGCGTGGGAACAGGCATTAATATACGTGGATTAGACGACAGTCGTGTTTTGTTCCTGCTGGATGGTGCTCGACAAGATTTTAATCGCGCACATAATAGCCGCATATTTCTCGATCCTGAATTACTTAAAAGAGTCGAGGTAGTGCGTGGTCCATCATCAGCAATATGGGGTAGTGGTGCATTGGGTGGAGTTGTTGCCTTTACCACTAAAGATGCAGCAGATCTGTTGTCACCTGGTAAAAATTTCGGTGTCAGTGTTAAAGGTGGCTTCCAAAGTGCGAGTACGCAAGGGTTAGGAAGTGGATCAATTTATGGTGTGGCGGGCGAGACCTTCGATTATCTACTCAATTTTTCGTATCGAAATGCAGATGATTTGCGTTTGGGAAATGGTTCAAAGTTAAAAAATTCCAGTTTTGAGTCATATTCAAGCTTGGCTAAATTTAATTGGAATCCTGGTCTCTATCATAACATTATGTTTTCTGTGCAAACGTTTGACCAAATGGGAAATGTACCATCAAACCCACAGATCGTTTCGACACCTGATGACCTAGTCGGCCGTAATACGGAACAGCGAAATTTCACCCTGCGCTATCGTTATGAGAATGCGAGAAATGCCTTATTAGATCCAGAAATTCTGGTATTCCATAACGTAACCGATACCAGTGAAAATAGAAAGCATGACCATAGACGCGACCGTACTGAGTTTACTACGACTGGCGTAAATGCACGTAATAGTTCGCAACTTAACTTGTTAGGCAGTAACCTTTTACAAACAATCACTTATGGGGTTGATTATTTCCATAATGAAGCCAGAGCAAAAAGAAACGGTGTGTCACGGCCATCATTTCCAGACGCCAAAACGGATGTGGTTGGTATCTATTTGCAAGATGAAATCACGGTATGGAATCGTTTTACGTTAACGCCGGGAATACGCTGGGACTATTTCGAGAGCCAGAGTCAAGCGGGCAGTATTTCTGCAAAAAATAATAAAGATGATTCCGTTTCATACAAAGTTGGCGGTGTGTTCAAAATAACCGATTGGCTCTCGTTAGTTAGTGCTTATAACGAGGCATTTCGAGCACCAAACCTTACTGAGTTATTTACTACAGGAACTCATTTCTCCTGTGGCCCAGGGTGTGCCAATCTGTTTGTTCCCAATTCTGACTTAAAAGCCGAAAAAGCCTTTAATAAGGAATTTGGTCTACGTGTACAAAAAGATAATTTGTTATTCGCTGGCGATAACTTTCGTTTCCGAGGTACTTATTTTCACAATAAAGTTACAAATTTTATTGATTTGAATGTGAATTTTGTTCCGTTTCCAATGCCGGGAAATATGAATGGTGGTGGAGTCACTACCAGTGCCAATGTGCGCAATGCACTCCTAAAAGGGTTTGAGCTGGAATCTAACTATGAAGCAAAGTACGGCTACGTCGGATTGTCCTACGCCGAAACACGTGGAAATAACCTTACCGACGGCGGCGCTTTATCAAATATCCAGCCGGAAAAATGGATTGTTCGAGCGGGATTAAATTGGCCTGCTAATAACGTTTCGCTTGGTTGGCGTGGCAGCATCGTCGGTGCTCAGAACCGTGTCCCAGAAGAGGGGACACCCACCCCGGGATATACGCTGCACGACATTATGCTGGCTTGGGTACCGCAAAGTGGACAATTTAAGAACATGCGGGTTGACGTTGGTGTTGATAATTTGACCGATGTGGATTTTCGTCGACATCTTTCGGTGCTGAGAGGTATTGGTCGCAATTACAAAACTACCGTGTCTTATCGATTCTAGATGATAAGACGAATTGTAACGCTTGTTGATATTTAGAGTTGTCAGTTTTCTTTGCCGATGTGGCTTTAGGTAGGAGGTCGAAAAAACACTTTGGGTGCGTTAACTCTAACTCTGTATTGCTAGCATTATTTTATTAACCAATTCACACATTAATGCAAATACTCAGTGTCTGCGTGACAAGAGGATTGGTTCTATTTTTTATAGTTTATTGAAGGAAGAGAATGAATATTATTGTAATTGAAGGTTTATTGGCGAATCTGGCTGAAATATTACTGATGCCAGTATTGCTCACTATTTTGTTGCTATTAATTTACGCTATCTATGCGATGGGCGACTTTGTTGGTCAAAACTATATGCGGAAAAAGAATGCAGCAGTTTATTTCAACAACATTGTTCAGGGTAATAAGCAGTGGATTGCGGGCTACCCGGTCCACAATTATTACATCGATAACCCAAATGCTTGTCAGGATGAACTTGAAGTCTTTGCACTAAAAAAACTTGAGATTTTGAGGCTTATTACTCGTATAGCGCCAATGCTTGGCTTAATTGGCACCATGATACCGATGGGACCAGCGCTAAAAGCATTGGCGGATGGAAATATTCAAGGCATCAGTGAGAATCTGATTATCGCTTTTGCTGCGGTCATTTGGGCACTCGTGATTGCAACGTTGACTTATTGGCCCGCTTCGGTCAAGAAGCGCTGGTTTGCCACTGAATTGGTTAATATTCGTAAGCTTAATGGAGAATAACGATGCGTTTTCTTGACGAAGATGAAGAATTAAATCCTATTTTATCAAGTGTTAACCTGATTGATGTTTTCCTTGTGTTGATTGCTGCGCTTTTGATTGCCATCGCACAAAATCCGTTGAATATTTTTACAGCTGACGATGTTACCGTGGTTAAGAATGCTGGCAAGCCTAATATGGAAGTAATTATCAAGGATGGTAAGGAAATTAAACAATTTAAGTCTTCAGGTGAGATAGGAACGGGTGAAGGTGCTAGAGCTGGTATCGCATACAAAATGGCCGATGGCACGATGGTGTATGTTCCAGAAGATGTTGGTCAGGAGAATAAATAATGCTAGTACGATTATTGTTTATTATTTTGATGCTGGTGCCTCTTCTGAGCTGGGCGACTGTAGATGCACCAAAGCAAGTACTGATAATGATGACAAGCCATGGTTCTGATGCTAAGGCTGAATTATTATTAGAGCTTTCTGAAGATCAGCCATTTGTACTAACGTATTTGACTGTCAAAGATGAATTACCTGAGCAGCTTGCGGATATTTGGCGAAGAATGGATCTGGTTTTATTGGATGGCATGAATCCAGAGTTGTCAAAATCAAGGTTTGGTCAGTATGATCAGTTGCCGTCACAGTTTCCTCACCTAAAGATTGTCTCGCTGGGTGATATAGATAACCCAATCTTTAATCAAAATTTACCGGATGAGCAGTATCAGCTAATTGGCCAATATTATAATAACGCCGGACGCAAAAATTATAGCAATTTAATGACTTATGTTTCGTCCGTTGTATTTCAATTAAGGAGCGAACAGGTTGACCCACCAGCGCAAATACCACAGACAGGACTTTATCACCCGAAATTTAAAGATGGCTTGACTAACAGTGAAGTTGATTTTTTCAATTGGTTAGCACCAACGCCTGAACAGGTAGTCATTGGTGTCGCTATTCATCGTTCGGTTATTGATTATGAGCAGCAACAAATTGTTGACGCTCTGATTAACGGTGTTGAGGAGAAAGGTCATCGTGCTTTTGGTTTTTACTTTGAAGGAAATGATGAGTCACTCAATTACACCGATTTATTATTAGACGATAGTCAACAAAGCCGAATTCATTTAATGATTAATTATCGTTCGTTGCATTATGTTGAGAAGCGTCGTAGTGAGTTTGAAGAAATTGGCGTACCGGTAATTCACGCGCTTAACTTCATCGACGGCAGCATTGAGGAATTTAAAATCGCTCAAGCGGGAATCTCTCCTAATATGACACCCTTTTTCTTGGTGATGCCGGAAGATACTGGCAGTACGGATCCGATAATTATTGCTGCAAATGAAAATGACCGTCGTGTTGTATTGCCGGCACAAATGAATGCACTGATAGAACGGGCAATTAATCATGCGCTACTTTCGATTACAGATAACAAAAATAAAAAGGTTGCTGCTTTTATATGGAACTACCCTCCAGGTGAAAAAAATATTGGTGCTGCGTTCTTAGATGTACCGTCTTCGTTGGCGCAAATTGCTACGGCAATGCAACAAGCTGGCTATCAGATTAAACAAAAATCGGTGCAAGCAATTATTGATGATGCAGGTAAATTACTGCGCCCGCACTATCGTAATGAGAATGCCGGTAGTTTAATTGAACAGGATCTTGCCGATTATTTACCCTTGTCAACCTATATTGATTGGTTTGAACAGCTACCAGATGAGATTCAGCAACAAATTAACCAGCGCTGGGGAAAACCTAAAGAAAGCTCCATGCTTAGTGAATACAAGGGAAATCAAGTTTTTGTTATCCCACGAATGAATCTGGGTAACCTCATCGTGATGCCGCAGGGTGGGCGTAGCGATAATATAGGCGACCATGCCAAGCTTTACCATGATATGACAACACCGATTAACCACGGTTATTTAGCAATATATCTGTATGCCAAAGAGATTTTTAAAGCCAGTGCCATCGTTCATTTAGGTACTCATGGTTCGCTTGAATGGCTGTTAGGTAAGGAACGTGGACTTTCGATATATGACTCACCAAATCTTGCAGCGGGTAATTTGCCCGTGTTTTATCCTTATATTATTGATAATGTCGGCGAGGCTATGCAGGCAAAACGTCGTGGGCGCGCTACGATGATTAGTCATCTGACGCCAGGGTTTGCTAAGGCGGGGCTCTATGCAGAAATTTCAGAGCTTAATGATTTAATGAATAATTATTTGATATTAGATCAAGGCCAAACAAAAGAAAATACCAAGAGTCGTATCGAAGATCTAGTGGCTGAACATAATCTGCTCGAAGACCTAGATTTAACTGCAATTACGTTTAATCAGCAGTTTGATCAGTCGATTGCCCGTTTACAAGACCGTCTTAATGACATGGCGCAACAAGCTCAGCCTTTGGGCGTTCACATCTTTGGTTTATTACCTCAAGATTCACATATTTTTAGTACGATATTGCAAATGCTCGGAAATGATTACGCTATTGAGGCCAAGGAATATGAGCAACAGCACGGATTGTCGCTGCCAGAGAACGTACAACAAGATAGTCTCAGGGTTACTCATCTAGACGCACTTGACGGTTTTCAACTGCTAAAGGCCAATCTTGAAAGCAGGACGCTTCCAGGCCTATCAGATTCACTACAAACGCAACTGGTTACCGCTCAGGAATACTGGCAAAACTTTAGAAAAATTGCTGAAACCGAGAATTTGATTTTAGCCTTATCAGCGAGTTATATACCGGTATCTTATGGAGGTGATCCAATTCGTAATCCGCAAGTGATACCGACCGGGCGTAATTTAATTGGTTTTAATCCTGCTAAGGTGCCTTCCTTAGAGGCCTATCAAGCCGGCATAAAATTAATGGAGCAAACTATTAATGACTATCGCGCCGAACATGGTAAGTATCCTGAGAAGTTGGCCTTTTCCTTATGGTCATTGGAAACAATGCGTCATCATGGTGCATTAGAGTCCCAGATATTGTATGCCTTAGGCGTTGAGCCGGAATGGGATCATAGAGGACAAATATCGGGCACTAAAATTATTCCCATGAATAAACTAAAACGACCCCGCATTGATGTCGTTGTTTCAGCGACAGGTTTATATCGCGATGCTTTTCCGAATGTTATGTTATGGATGGCTGAGGCCATTGATAAAGTAGCGAAAATGAAGGAAGAAAACAATTTTGTTTATCTCAATAGTAAGGCTTTAAGGCGGGAGTTGATTGACCAAGGTAGAACTGAGAATGACGCCGATTATTTGTCATCGATCCGAATTTTCTCAAATGATTCGGGTAGTTATGGTACAGGTCTTGCCAGTGCAGCTTTGGATTCAGGTAGTTGGGAAACGGATACCGCAATGTCTGATACCTATCTTAAGCGCATGGGGTATGCCTATGGTAGTGACGAAGGTCGATGGGGTGATAAGGTGAGTGATATCGATCTTTATGGCAAAGTGTTATCAGGTACAGAGGCGGTAATTTTCTCGCGCTCAACCGAACTTTATGCACTGCTGACCAATGATGATCCTTTCCAGTATTTTGGTGGCATCGCACAGGCGATACGTAATATTGATGGTAAAACGCCGCAGATGTTTGTTAGTAATTTGCGTGGTAAAGATAATATTAAGGCGCAGACGATAGAGGATTTTCTCAATAATGAAATGCGTAGTCGTTATTTTCACCCACGTTGGATTCAATCCATGAAAGAATCAGGCTATGCTGGTGCTACTGCGATTCTCGATCGAATGAATAATATGTGGGGTTGGGAAGTGATGATACCCGAGTTGGTGCGTGATGATCATTGGCAGGAGTTTTTCGAGGTCTATATCGCAGACAAGTATGAGCTTGACATCAAAGCGTTTTTCGAACAAAGCAATGCACATGCCTTGGCGCAGATACTTGAACGTATGCTGGAAGCCAATCGTAAAGATTATTGGCAAGCCGATATTGAAACACTAAAAGAAATGCTTAAGACTTATATCGACTTGGCAAATCGCTATGACGTTGTAACCACCAATGAAAAATTTAATGAGTTTGTCAGCGTTCAAGCCGCTGGGTTTGGTCTCGAATCACTGGCTTCCGAGTTAGCAACGCCGAATGCTAAGCAAGCTACAGGAAAGACAACTCAACAAGTTACCGGTCAAAAACTTGAGCAAGTGAAGACTCAAAAAATAGATGAAATGGTACGGATAATTCCCTGGTTTATTTTAATTAGCATTTTTTTGCTGGGCGTGGCCAGGTCATTAATGGAAAGGCCATCAAATCCCCCCGCCTAAATTATTAATGCTTTGAATGTCTTAGCCTGGACTACCGATTTTAGTTGGTAGTCCAGTTATCATCCAAGTGTATATACGAGATTTTCATTTAAGGAGGTAATATGAAAGGTAATGCTGATATTATTAATTGGCTAAATCGTTAATTACAATTAGAGCTAACGGCCATCAATCAATACTTTCTTCATGCTCGCATGTATAAAAATTGGGGATTTTATGATTTAGGAAAACACGCATACGAAGAGTCCATCGAGGAAATGAAACATGCCGATGCTTTAATCGAACGTTTTTTACTCTTAGAAGGTTTGCCTAATTTACAATAACTTAATAAGTTGTTGATTGGTACAAAAGCAGAAGAATGTATCGCCTGCGATTTGAAGTTAGAACAAACATCACGCGAGACATTGATTGCTGCGATTGCCGATTGTGAAGACGCAAAGGACTATGTGTCACGAGAACTTTTTGAACGTCTTTTGGAAGATACTGAAGAACATATTGACTGGTGTGAGACTCAGCTTGATGTTATGCAGAAAGTCGGTATTCAAAATTGGCTACAAAGCCAAATGTAATTTACTGTATTTGTTAGAATCTCTGGAGAGCCGCGTGCTCCAGAGATAGCAATTCCCAGGACGCCTTCTAGTGTTTTAAAGATACCATCCGAGTTTTCCCCTTACTAACTAGCGACCTCAAGGTGCAGAATATATACCCTTGATTAGGTGGGCATAGCTTATCTGTTGTCTCCTCAGCGTAGGTTAGATTCTTTTCTAAGAAAGCTATGAGCCTGTATAAAATTCAACATAGCGGTTGCAACTTTGAATGCGAATCATTATCATAAGCATGAACTGGTTTGCTTGCTTCAAGATTTTTATCATAGGCAAACTTCGCCAGCCATCGTGTATTCCACGTTATTAGCAGTCGCTTAATTTTAAACCGCGTTTTTCATGCTTGTATCATATAATTATTTTATGTCAGGAAGCCCTCTTTATTATGTATTCAAATGTGCTTTCTAATGTGGAGGGGTAATGTTTCAAATTAGAATAAATGGGTTCACTATCATAGTGATGTTGTTGTTAGGAATTGTAAGTAGCTCTGTTTCAGCGACCACACGTGAGTATTGGATCGCAGCGGATGAGGTCGATTGGGATTATGCGCCTTCATTTCCTATTAATCGCATGTCTGGAAAAGAGTTCACGGCTGATCAAGGCGTTTTTGTTGATGACGAAATTGGTCGGCGTTATTTGAAATCAGTTTATCGAGAATATAAAAAAGGATTTCAAACATTAAAACAACGAGGAATACGGGAACAGCACTTGGGTATTCTGGGGCCAATTATTCGGGCTAATGTGGGAGATAAAATTATAATTCATTTTAGAAACAATACTCGTTTCCCGGTCAGTATACATCCCCATGGTGTTTTCTACACTAAAGAACATGAAGGATCGTCATACAGTGATGGCGACAGTAATACAGCGGGTAATTCAGTTCCATCTAATGGTGAGTATACCTATCAATGGAGTGTTCCGCTTCGTGCAGGGCCAGGTAAAAATGATCCAAGTTCTATCGTCTGGATGTACCATAGTCATGTTGATGAGCCTGCAGATACGAATTCCGGATTAATTGGTCCGATTATTATCACTCGGGTCGGTGAGGGGAATAAGGACGCTACACCTCGTGATGTTGATCGTGAATTTGTTACACTATTTAATGTGTTCGATGAAAACGCCAGTCTCTACTTGAATGCTAACTTGGATCGGTGCGGCGAACCCTGTAACCCGGATAATGAAGATTTCGAAGAGAGTAATCTGATGCATGGCATGAATGGTTTAGTCTATGGAAATAATCAAGGCTATGTCATGAATAAAGGTGAGCGGGTGCGTTGGTATATTTTAGGTATGGGTACGGAGGTTGATTTGCATACGCCGCATTGGCATGGTGCCACTTTGCTACACAACGGTAATCGACTGGACGTGACAGAAATTCTTCCTGCGGCAACGAAAACGCTTGATATGACTCCAGACGTTGATGGTGTCTGGATGTATCATTGCCATGTCAATGACCATATTAGTGCTGGAATGATGTCAACGTTTACCGTTAAATAGTTTTGAGATCGCTCAAGAAACGTACCTGCTCACCCTGTATTTCATGAATTCCACCCGTCAAAGCGATTTGTATAGCGACAAATTGGGTATATCCCTTGATTGCAGATAACTTGAAATACTGTAATAGGCGTGTGCATTTACACATGACTGTAAACATCCTGAGACTTTTGTTTAACTTTTGCCATTCTCAAATTCCGCTCTGCCCTGTTATTGGTAAATTGACTAGTGGGCGTATTTGAACAGAAACCTACGGTTTCAAATTTCTCATTATTATAAACATCTAGGGGGGTTAACAATTAAAGCTATTTCGATGATAATTCGTTAAAAACTTGAATCAAATAGGTTAATGTGAGATGAATCGAATGGTATTCAGAGATGCTCAGTGGGAGAGGGTAGAGCCTTTAATTTCAGGAAAAGCCAATGACTGCGGCGTTACAGGGAAGGAGAATCGTCTTTTTCTTGAAGCCGTGCTGTGGGTCTGCCGTACAGGAGCTCCGTGGCGCGACCTTCCGACAGATCTTAGGAACTGACATACGGTATTTACTCGCTATAATCGCTGGTCACAGAAAGGACGTTGGAAGATTATATTTGAGATTTTGTCGAAAGACGCTGATTATGAGTATTTGATGATTGATTGTTCTATTGCACGAGTGCATCAGCATGGCGCTCCAAAAAAAACTCTCAAAAAGCGGAAGCCGTTGGAAAATCACATGGTGGCTTGAGTACAAAGATACACGCTACTGTTGATGCGTTGGGTAATCCTATCAGGCTATTGTTAACAGCAGGCCACGCTTCGGAGTATGGTCAGGCCAATGCGCTTATTGAAGGCTTTGATGTTGATTATGTCTTGGCTGACAAGGGGTATGATAGTGATCGATTTATTGAGGTGCTTGAAAAAGCAGGTGCTGTAGCAGTGATACCGCCACGGAGAAACCGCAAGAAGCAACAAAAATATGATCGAGAACTGTATAAGGAGCGGAATCTAGTTGAGCGTTTATTCCAAAAGATAAAGCAGTTTCGTCGTATTGCAACGCGTTATGAAAAACGAAAACGAAATTATCAGTCCATGTTGTACTTGGTCAGCTCAATTATTTAGCTTGCTTAATTGTTAACGCCCCCTAGTCCTTCACTACACATTGTCGATGAAATAGGTGCCGTTGGGTACAACATGCTTAAGCTGCAACAATGAGATATGGGACAATGTTTCATCATCAATAGATTGATCCTGCTGCCGTAAGTATCGGTGCTTGAACTTCAATTGGACAACAAAGCTCAATAAGGGGTCGTAATGCGCTATTTACTTAATGAGTTTTTTTTCTGAAAACTTATTATGACTCAAGTTTTAAAGAAAATTTATAAAACACTCTTGAAAATCTTTCAGGCGATCTCAGATTATTGTTGTCGGCGGTATGTCCAACACGGAATGCCAACGATTTTGATTTTATTTTATTTTTGCTTCTAACGGAGGATATATTATGAACTCAATTGATTTAACCCCTCTTTATCGCAGTAGTATCGGCTTTGACCGCTTTGGATCTTTGCTAGATAACGCACTAAGGGCAAACACAGCTGCCTCCGGTTATCCACCTTATAATATCGAAATAATTGATGAAAACCATTATGCAATTACCTTGGCGGTAGCAGGTTTTGCTCAAAACGAACTCAATATTAATGTGGAAAAAGGTGTGCTGACTGTTCATGGTAAAAAAACTGTTGTTGATGAACATAGGTACCTCCATCAAGGCATTGCCAACCGTACGTTTGAACGCAGGTTTAATCTTGCCGATTACGTCGAGGTAATCAATGCCAACCTATCAAACGGTCTGTTGACCATTAGCCTGGTTAAAGAAATACCTGATGCAATGAAACCGAAAACTATTGCCATTAATCAGAGTGATAATGTGTTGAAGCATACGGCCAAAGACAAATCAGACGAAAAAAAAATCAAAGCTGCTTAACATGGAGAAGGCTGTGGGTAACCGCAGCCTTTTTATCCGGGGTTGAAGCTAACGGTGTTTCCTTAGAATAACTTTTCTCGCATATGTAGATTACTGAAGTATGCTGCGTATTGAATGTTCGTGCCGATGGACTTCAGGCTCCATTAAGTATTTCACCTTATTTGATTATAGAAGCAGTAGGTTGTTATTAATAAAATACAGGAAAATATATTATGAATACTCGAAAAATTATGCTAAGTATAAGTATTTTAATGGTTATTATATTTTCATCGCCACTGAATGCAGAAGAAAATAAGACCACAAGTAAATCCAGAAATTTGACAGAATCTTCAGTATCAGATCCGAATGAAATTACTAAAGTAGAAGAAGAGGTTAGTCAAAAACGGGAAAAAATTGTCAAAGAAGCGGTAGCTGCTATTGAAGAAACAAAGAAAGCTTTAACAGCACTGGAAAATAATAAGAAACAGGATGCTTTAAATGCTTTAGAAAAATCAGTAGGTAAATTAGAAATTGTCCTTGAAAGAGATCCAGATTTGGCGTTTGCTGTCATTGATACAAAAATTGCTATCCATGACCTATATTCATCACTGAAAGATATTGAGCAAGCAAAAAAACAAGCAGAAAGCTATCTCGAAGATGATGAGATTCAAAAAGCGCGAGACATTCTGAAGGGTATGGCCAGTGAAGTGGTTATTAGTGCAATAAGCATTCCGTTAGGGACTTACCCAGAAGCCATAAAGGATGTAGTTCCGCTTATAGATGCGGGCAAAACTAAGAAAGCCAAGACTGCTTTGCATACTGCATTAAATTCTGTGATAGTAACTAATTATATCATTCCACTACCCTTCATAAGAGCCGAGGAAAACCTCAATTTAGCTGAATCTTTGACAGAGAAAAAAGACCGTACGGAAAAAGAAAACACATCATTGACGGTTTTATTAGAGGATGCGCGTTTTCAGCTAAAGATGGCTGCGGCACTGGGGTATGGTAATGAAGCAGTTTACGAAACATTACATGAACAAATTGACAAAATTATTGATAAGACTGAAGGAAATAAATATGGAAGTGGTTATTTTGACGAGATTTATAAATTTCTTTCAGAACTTGTTAGTCCTCTCACAGAGAATAAGTAACTGCGTACGGTAGTAATATTCCGTGAGGATTATTTCCCCGTAGCTTACTTGCTACGGGGTGGATTATTTAAAAAAAAGAATCTGAATATGCTTGAGTCATTTAAATAAGTGGGAAAAAGTATCAGTCAGCGAGCTGAGTCGCACATGGGAAAATCTTACTGAAGGCTGGCATGAGTTACTTAGCCGCAGTAATGAGACACTCACACATTTTTCTCGTAAAAAAGATGAAGAACATACGGAGAGTAGTTACTCACTCGCCAGCTTCCCAAACTGGAGTTTGCTGGCGGGTGAAGTGGAAGAAACAGACAAAGAAATACTGGTATGGATAGAAGTGCTTGGTATGGAAAAAGAAGATTTGCAAATTACGATCAATGGTAATGTGTTTTCTCTATGCGGAGAGAAACGCATTGAACGCGAATCTCATGACAGATATTTACCTGACACTAATACAATTTATCATATTTATGGCGCGTTCCAGCGTGCCATCACGCCGCCACGTGATGTAAACACGAATAAAGCGAAAGCCACTTATAGGTAATAGGTAGTGAAAAAATTAAAAACTCGCTATTTTTCTGGTATTACTTCACCCGTGAGCCAATCCCAGTCCAGTTTTGTTGGATTTGCCATATAATCATCTGCATTTTCCACTACATCTTCAAGATAGCTTCGACGTAGTTTCAATTTAATGTCGGACGAATGTTCGCCTTCTACAACAGGCGTAAACATTCCATCAACAAAACGTGTACTAAAGTATGCGAGCGGCTTATTCTCTTCGCCAGTCATTATGAAAGTAATAGTCTCTTGTGAATAAATGCGGTTAATTCCAGCAAGTACTCCATTGAGCAGCGGTAAATGCCGGTGTCTGAACAGCGCATAATTGCAAATATTAATATAATATTTAATAAGTGCTTTGTTGGTTAAATTTTCATTCATTTGGTTTTATCTCCCCTATTTTTAAAGAAGTTTTTAGAAGTTGATGGAAATCTTACACATACCTCATATATCAAGCAAAACTCCTACGTAGAAAGCAAAATATCTACGGCCTCGCCGAGAGTTTTTGATTAGATAAAGAGGAACATTAAATATTTCTTCAACTAACTAGCTTATCAAAAAATAATTTTCATATTTAGCTATTTTTTTAGTTTGTCAAAATTTATTAGTCTTACTTCACCCGATTGTATGCTTACAAAATTGTCAATACGAAGACTGTTTAAAGTACGGTTCATATCATTACTGCCCTGTTAGCTTTTACACCAAGGCTATCTGTTTTTTGTAGGCTTGTTTATCGGCAGGCGGGTCGCCTAGCAATAAAACCATGAGGTCGCGTTTCTCAAGCAAGTTGAGTTGTAATAGCCTCAAAAAATGTGGCTAAATTGGCTAATTTATCGCTTGGGAAAAGGTTAGCAGATACTGAAAATTCGGTACTTTAACCTGAAGCAGCGAAAATGCTTTATATTTTATGTGAATCATATTTTACGCATAAAAAAGAGCTATTAAAACTGTTTAATCTTGGTGTTCAGACTGGCACTAAAGTTGGTATGGTTATTGGATTCTAAACAACGGGAGCGCATAAGCAATGACTTTAAAAAAATCAATTAAAGAATTTCAATCTTACTTAGGTGAAAATGATTCCTTTGTTGATTTAAATCACAAGCATCTAGCTGATAAAATCTTGTTGCATTGGGGATATGATGAATTCTATCCTTTCATCCAAAAACTATTAATCAATGATAAAGACAGAAATAGAGACGGTTTTTCTATTGAGGTTATGACGGAGTTATATCAATTAAGCGAAATACACGAACAATTATTTTCTAAGAAATCCTCTAGGAAATAAAAAATGTTGCAAGTGTATGAACAATGATTCTTCGAGTGCTTCCGACCCGCCCAAGTTGCGGGTTTTTTTTATTGCTTATTACTCATGGTGTTGATTAATTGCCGTGACAAAAGCGATGGATGTCGCGAAACACTCTGGATTGTCGTATTCGAGCCCCACCCACGTAAATCTCACCTTCCAGCCTTTTCATTTCTGTGCCATCAAACTAACACACCTGAATTCAATTAATAAGCGCATAACTGAATAAAATACTTTAGAAGAAATCTTACTGATATACTTTTTAACACCGCATAGTGGCAATACTAACTTTGTGAAAAAAGCGATCTCACAGAAAACCACGGGGTATCGATTTAATGGTTGTTTTATTTATTTGCTGTAAGCAGGGGGGTATTAACGCAATTTTACGCCTCGCCAAGAAAACGTTTTTACCTTGTCAATAATAGGAGTAGTAGGTAACCATTAGTTCATTTTTCATATAAATGGTAGACCGGGTTCGAATAAGTAGTCTGCACGTTTATGTATATTATCTACGGAGGTAACATGAAAATATTAATAACATTTCGAGCTATTGCGGCAATGCATATTGGAGTCATCTTCATTAGCTTGCCTACAATTGCACTTGCAGAGGATAAATTAGATATAGGTAAAATGGAATATGAAGTGGCTTGTGCTGTTTGCCATGGTCTTACAGGAAAAGGTGATGACGGTCTCCTAAAAGAATTGTTAGCAAAGCCAATGCCTAACTTGACTGCACTTGCCAAGAACAATAAAGGCGTATTCCCATTTGATCGGGTTTATCAGATCATAGATGGAAGGCAGGAAGTCAAAGCTCATGGTTCGCGTAAAATGCCGATTTGGGGAAATGCTTTTAACAATCAGAGCTCAGTTTATTTTAGGAATTATCCTCCGTATGATAGCGAATCGGCCGCTCGCAGTCGTATTCTTGCACTTACGGAATACATCTACCGTCTACAGGAATAAATCTATGTGACTCAGGTTTTTAAATCTTTCAAAAAGGGAAGAACGTGAATGCATTTTTTCTATCCTTATTAATTGTTTTATTTGCAACGATACCCGCACACGCTGTCGAGACAGCGGGCGAAGATAGACTTGATGAAGTGGTAGAGCGCGGAATACATGTCATGCCGTTTGATTTGAATAAAACAACACATGTTTTTTCCAAAACCACCAATGGTGGAATCCAACAGGTTACCGTCAAAGACAAATCCGATACAGAGCAGATCCAATTAATACGCAATCATCTATCGGAAATTTCTGAAGAATTCAAGCAAGGTAATTTTTCTAAACCAGCACATATTCACGGGAAAGATATGCCGGGATTGACGGAATTGAAAACAGCCAATCCTGACCAAATCAAGATTAAGTATAAAGAGTTAACTAATGGCGCACAGATCGATTATTCCACTGAATTGCCAAGATTTATCGATGCAATCCATAGTTGGTTCGATGCTCAGTTAAGCGATCATGCGCGTCATGCTGTTCCAGGACATTCGCACCAGCATATGCACCACGAATAACGATTCCTGAAAATATTAACTGAGCCATAGTTCCCTGTACAATCGATATAACTATATAACCAACTGATCCTTTTAATAAGATTACGTAAGGAATTGAGTAAAGCATATGGGGCAACATTACTTAGATTACTTATTCGCACCTCACTCCATTGCTGTGTTTGGTGCCAGTCTGCAGCCTAAATCGGTCGGAACCCGGTTATTTCAAATTATTATCGAAGGCGGCTTCACTGGTCCGGTTTATCCTATTAATCCAAAATATAAGAAATTGGATCGTAAGACATGCTACCCCTCCATTCGCGCGATTGGTAAGTCTGTTGACCTGGCGGTAATCGCAACACCAGCAGCAAGCGTATCTGAGATCATCCATGAATGCGGCGAGTATGGCGTGCGTGCTGCCATTATACTTTCCGCTGGCTTCGAGGATGCGCAGGGTGATGCTGGGAAATACCGCAAGGCAGTGTTGGCAGAGGCCCGGCATTACGGTATTCGAATCCTGGGGCCGAATTGTCTCGGTTTGATCCGTCCCGTCAATAATTTAAACGCCACATTCAGCAAAAATAATGCGCAACCCGGCAACATTGCTCTAATATCACAATCAGGGGCGTTGTGTACTGCCATCCTTGATTGGGCAACAGTTCGCAACGTAGGGTTTTCTGCCGTGGTGTCATTAGGCAATGCACTCGATATCGACTTCGGTGATGTGTTGGATTATCTTGCTCTCGATCCCAATACCGACAGTATTCTGTTATATGTTGAAGGCATTCGTGATGCCCGTAGTTTCATGAGCGGTCTGCGCATAGCCGCGCGCATGAAACCGGTTATCGTTCTCAAGGTTGGCCGCCATCATGAAAGTGCACATGCTGCCCTTTCTCATACCGGCGCTATGGTGGGGTCCGATGATGTATTTGATGCGGCGTTACGGCGCGCTGGTGTTGTGCGCGTCATGACTATCGAGCAATTGTTTTCTGCTGCCCAATTACTCGTTACAACACATCGCGTGCATGGCAATCGCCTCGCTATCGTCACCAATGGAGGTGGCCCGGGTATCATGGCCGCCGACAGGGCAATTGATTTGAGTGTGGAGATCGCTCAACTCACTGAATCAAGCATACAACAGTTGAACAATGCCCTGCCAACACATTGGTCGCATAGCAATCCAATAGATGTACTCGGTGACGCAACACATGAGCGCTATCGCACTGCAGTCGAGGTTTGTTTGCAGGATACTAATGTGGACGGAGTATTGGTAATACTCACGCCACAGGCGATGACGGAACCTCTACAGGTAGCCAAGGCAGTCATTGAATCTTCTGTTGATGCAGCTAAACCCGTGCTTGCCTGCTGGATGGGAGAACTACAGGTGGAAACCGCTCGCGAATTGCTTACAAAGCATAAAATCCCTGTTTTTCCAAATCCTGATGCCTCCGTTGAGGCATTCTCTTATCTTGCCAGCTATCATCGTAACCAAAAATTATTGATGCAAGTACCAGGACCGTTGGCGCGAAGCAGTGAACCTGATATCAACGGTGCACGCATGATCATTGACGGTGTCCTTGCGGAACGACGCGCAACACTCAACAGCCTGGAAGCCAAGGCCTTACTGACAGCTTTCGGTATAACCGTCATGCCTGCAGTTATGGCAAGATCCGGCAATGAGGCTCTGGTCGCAGCAGAATCCCTCGGATTTCCGATTGCAATAAAAATCAATTCATCCGATATCAGCCACAAATCTGATGTCAACGGAGTGCGATTAAACATCGCCAACGCAGAGGCGGTACGTGGTACTTATAACGAGTTGGTCGCTACCGTCCAGGCCTTGCGTCCCGACACCAAGATAGAAGGTGTCACGGTAGAACGGATGTATAACAATCCACATGGGCGAGAACTCCTAGTTGGAGTGATCCGTGACCCAGTGTTCGGTCCAATCATCAGCTTTGGTGCGGGTGGTACGATGGTCGAAATAATGCGGGATCATGCTGTGGCTATCCCGCCACTTAATGACTTCATTATTTCCGACTTGATTAGCCAGACTCACGTATCAAAACTGCTAGAAAAATTCCGCAACCTTCCTGCTATAAGTATCCCCGCTGTGCAGCATGTCTTACGGCGTCTTTCAGAAATGGTGTGTGAGCTGCCGCAGATCAGTGAATTGGATATTAATCCGCTCATTGCAGATGAGAATGGAGCGGCGGCATTGGATGTCCGTGTGGTCGTTGACATGCGTGCACCAATGCTGAAACCCTATGCACACATGGCTATCCATCCTTATCCCTCTCATTTGCTGAGCCACTGGCAACTGGCCGATGGCACGGACATAACCGTCCGACCCATACGTCCGGAAGATGCCAAAATAGAACAAACTTTTGTGCAAAATCTTTCAGCGCAAGCGAAATACTTCCGTTTCATGCAAGTTCTACAAGAACTCACCCCGCAGATGCTCGCCAGATTTACCCAGATTGATTATGATCGCGAGCTGGCATTAATTACTGTTATTAGCGAAAAAGAACGTGAAATTGAGATTGGTGTAGCACGCTATGTGACGACGCCAGATGGTGAAAGCTGCGAATTCGCTTTGGTAATCTCCGATGAATGGCAACAAAAGGGTATCGGATCAAGACTCCTAGCCTGTCTAATAGAAGCGGCGAAAACAAAAGGATTCAAAACGATGGAAGGTGAGGTATTGGCGAATAATGCTGCTATGCTCAGATTGACTAAGAATCTTGGATTCTCGTCACACATAAGCGAGGAGGATCCTGCTATCATGGTGATCATCAAAGAGCTCTAGGATGAAACGATTGCGTCATTTCCAATTTCTCCAAGGCCGAGACATTTATGGGTACGATACTTTTCACACTTCGTTCCTACTCTTGCCTTACATTACAGAAAATTAGGCATAATGTGTTTATATACAATAAAGTTATTGGTAGTATTTCATGTCCTTGGTAGATAAATCACAAACTGCGTATATTAGCCACCCCGATTGCCTAAAACATAACATGGGGCCGTATCATCCAGAGAGTCCGCTGCGGCTGGCAGCAATTGAGAATCAATTGCTGGCTTCGGGATTGCTGCCGCAACTACAACGTTATGATGCGCCGCTTGCCAGCAAAGAGCAATTGGTGCGCGTGCATACACAAAAATATATTGAAAGTGTGCAACTTGCTTCACCTGAAACAGGGTTGATTAACCTTGATCCCGATACAGCGATGAATCCATTTACGCTGAATGCGGCATTGCGTGCGGCAGGAGCTGTAGTACTAGCAACTGAATTGGTACTGATAAATAAAGTGAAAAATGCCTTCTGTGCTATTCGCCCACCCGGTCATCATGCCGAATCAGCTCGTTCCATGGGATTTTGTCTGTTTAACAATGTAGCAGTCGGTGTTGCACACGCTATTGATCAATATTACTTACGCCGTGTCGCAATCGTTGATTTTGATGTGCACCACGGCAATGGTAGCGAAGAAATTTTTCATAATGATACCCGTGTGATGCTGTGCTCCACTTTTCAGCACCCGTTTTATCCCCATAGTGGCGCTGATAGTAGCAGTCAGCATATTATCAATGTACCCCTGTCGCCAGGGGCTGACGGTAATACTTTTCGCAAAGCGGTGACCGATCACTGGCTACCGGCCCTAGAAGACTTTCAGCCTGAGATGATCTTTGTATCTGCGGGTTTTGATGCTCACCAAGATGATGAAATGGCGCAACTACAACTATGTGATGATGATTACGTCTGGGTCACGCAGCAAATAAAAGAAATGGCTGGTAAGCATGCCTATGGTCGTATTGTGTCGGTATTGGAAGGCGGTTATGAACTGAATGTACTCGGGCGCTGCGTAACAGCGCATCTTAAGGTGTTGAGTGGATATTGAACTTATGGCTAGCAATCTGCCCTGAATATTGCGCCGACATATAAGATTGTAGCCTGCATCTCTTATAATTATTCGACCCTGAATGTTACTCAACACACTGATAACGAGGAACAACACACATATTTTGCGTAATGATTTCGACCATAAATGGTAAAATAACACCATATTCTCTGGTCGAAATGGTTGATAAAATGCTCATACAAAGCAGCTCTTTCCATCAAACAAATTTATTTGGTACGGATCTACTTTTACAACTCGATCCAAACGATCCTCTCCTCAAATTATCTGTAGCCATACCCTGGCATCATTTTGAAGATGTGTTTTCATTTCATTACAAAGAAGCTGTTGGTGCGCCGAGTAAACCGATACGCTTAATGGTTGGACTACTGCTGCTCAAGCAGTTGGAGAACCTAAGTGATGAAGCCGTTGTTTTGCAGTGGAAACGCAATCCTTATTACCAAGCTTTTT
>JAJFJG010000083.1 GCA_021774265.1 Nitrosomonas sp. | reverse complement strand
GGTTGGTGGGAAGTACTCGTTACCTTGATCCCATTCGGTTTGCGCTAATTCGGCGATGGCCGGCGCTGCAAGATGTATGGGGTTTTTTGCTAAATGCGGATAAGCGATGTGGCCTTGCATGCCTTTGATGGTCAAGTTGCCGGATAATGAGCCACGTCGGCCATTCTTAATAGTGTCTCCCAATTGATTCGTACAGGTAGGCTCGCCGACAATACAGTAATCCAATAATTCGCCGCGTGCTTTTAGTGTCTCTACTACCCTGACCGTACCATCAATGGCGGGACCTTCTTCATCTGATGTGATGAGCAGTGCAATCGACCCATTATGGTCACCATGCTCGGCAACAAAAGCTTCAATTGCAGTGATAAAGGCAGCTAATGACGTTTTCATGTCCGCCGCACCACGCCCATAGAGTTTTTCATCACGAATAGTCGGTGTAAACGGGTCGCTGTCCCAATTTTCCACAGGTCCTGTTGGGACGACATCGGTGTGTCCCGCAAAACAAAGTACAGGACTTGCAGTGCCGCGTCTTGCCCAGAGATTATCAATCTCGCCAAAAGGCAATCTTTCGATCTTAAAGTCTAGTTTTTCTAAATGATGTATCAGAATTTCCTGGCAGCCATTATCATCTGGTGTGGGTGATGGGCGCGCAATCAATTTTTGGGCAAGCAATAACGTGGAATTGGGCATGGATGCTTCCTGTAATTGAGATTTTAATATAAAAATAGGGGAGATTAGCTGTATTGAAACATTAGGTGTATAAATTTAGCAACAGTTAGTCAAAAAAACATCACTTTTTGTATAGGGTTTGCGTAATAATCATGGTAGGTTACATACAGCAGAATCAAAACCGATACTGAATTCTACACGCCTGATTTAGGTCTTGCACTGAAGTCTTCTGTTGCATGCCCCTGATTGGGTTTATTTTACCAAGGGGAAAACGCCATGTTCCAGGCACTCTTTCTGTTTCTTATAGCATTTGCAGCAGCTTTTGCAATCATACTGATTATTCCAGGGTTGCGTCGTCCTATTGTATCGAAACAGATACTTAAAATTTTCCGAAGAATGCTTCCGCAAATTTCTCAAACTGAGCAGATTGCTTTAGATGCGGGTACGGTTTGGTGGGATGGCGACTTGTTTAGTGGAAAACCAGACTGGAAAAAATTGCGGGCGTATCCTAAGCCTGAATTAAGTGTCGAAGAAAAAGCTTTCCTTGATGGCCCTGTCGAGCAATTGTGCGACATGCTGAATGAATGGCAAATTACTCATGAGTTACAGGATTTGCCGCCAGAGGTATGGCGGTTTATTAAAAATAATGGATTCTTCGGATTAATTATCCCGAAGAAGTATGGTGGTTATGAGTTCTCGGCGTTGGCACATTCAGAAGTTGTCATGAAAATCGGTTCCCGAAGTGGAACAGCAGCGGTGACTGTCATGGTGCCAAATTCATTGGGGCCAGCAGAGTTGTTGTTGCACTACGGTTCGGAAAAACAAAAAGATTACTACCTGCCGCGTTTGGCAAAGGGCAAAGAAGTCCCTTGTTTTGCTTTGACCTCGCCTGATGCAGGCTCAGATGCCGGTGCTATGCCAGATTTTGGTGTGGTGTGTCGTAGCGAGTTTGAGGGTAAGCAAGATGTTTTAGGGATGCGTGTTACCTGGGAGAAGCGATATATTACATTAGGGCCAGTTGCGACGTTACTAGGTCTTGCTTTTAAGCTGCGCGATCCAGATGGAATATTAGGTGATGAAGAAGACCTCGGTATTACATTGGCTTTGATTCCGACGAATACACCGGGCGTTAATATTGGACGCCGTCATTTCCCGTTGAATGCCGTGTTCCAAAATGGCCCTAATTCTGGTGATGAAGTCTTCATTCCTATGGAATGGGTCATTGGAGAACAAGAGGGCGTGGGTAATGGTTGGCTCATGTTGATGAACTGCTTGGCAGCGGGACGCTCTATTTCATTGCCTGCGACTAGTACCGGCGCTTCCAAGTTGGCGGCACGTACCAGTGGTGCTTATAGTCGAGTGCGTACACAATTTAATACGCCGATCGGTTATTTTGAAGGCATTGAAGAAGCGCTGGCGCGAATTGGTGGTAATACTTATATGATGGATGCCGCACGAGTAATGACTGCCGGTGCTGTCGATCTGGGTGAAAAACCGTCTGTCATTTCAGCGATTGTTAAATATCACCTAACCGAACGAGCGCGGCAATCAGTAGATGATGCCATGGACATTCATGGTGGCAAGGGAATTTGTATTGGTCCAAAAAATTATTTGGGACGTTCATACCAGCAAATACCTGTAGGTATTACCGTTGAAGGTGCGAATATTTTAACGCGTAATTTGATCATCTTTGGTCAGGGTGCGATACGTTGTCACCCCTATATCTTGAAAGAGGTTGCTGCGGCACAAAGTGAGGATCAGAAGCAGTCTCTACTAGATTTTGATGAGGCGATTGCAAACCATGGCGCCTACAGTATGCGTAATACGGGTTATAGCCTGATGTATGGGATTGCAGGACAATTTTTTAGAATGGGTATTCCTTATAATGTTGCGCCTGAAACGGTTAATTATTATCGGCAATTGACAAGATTCTCATCAGCGTTTGCATTGATGGCGGATGTGTCGTTGCTTAAATTGGGTGGCGCACTGAAACGCAAGGAAAGAATCTCTGCCAGATTGGGTGATATTCTCAGTATGCTTTACATGTGCTCAGCTACACTGAAACGGTTTGAAGATGATGGTCGTCCTGCGGCAGATTTACCATTGCTGTATTGGTCAATGCAAGACGCCATCTATCAGATGCAACAAGCTTTTGACGAGCTTCTGAATAACTTCCCAAGTAATATCGTCATGCGATTGGTATTGCGATTCATTATATTTCCTCTTGGTAGGCGCTGTTCCCCGCCGTCGGATGCCTTGTCACATGAAGTCTCGCGACTGATGTTGGCGCCAGGAGAAGCGCGTGATCGTTTGACTCGTGGTATTTATGTGCCAACAACTGACAACGAACCTTTGGCTGATTTGGAAGCGGCATTAAACTGTGCTCTCGAAAGTGAGCCGGTAGAAAAGAAATTGCGTGCTGCGGTTAAAGCGGGAAAGGTTGTAGCCCAGGGCGACGAGATGATTAACGAGGCATTAGACAAAAATATTATTACGTTTGTCGAGGCCGCTGCGCTTAAAAAGATGGAAGACCTGCGTCGGCGTGTCATCATGGTCGATGATTTTCCTGCGGACTTTGGTAAAGCCTCGGGTAGCATCTAAAATAGCCGAGGGAAAAGATAAAATGATGGTCAGATAGAGCAGATTAAATAATATGACTAATAATATCTCTGTAGAACAAGCAAATACATTAGATGGTTTGTTTAATGAGCGAGTAAAACGCTCACCTCAAGGCGAGGCTTATCGCTATTTTTATCAGCTCAGTGAACAATGGCATAGCCACACTTGGACGCAGATGGATCTAGCCGTTGCGCGTTGGCAGGCCGCTTTAATCAAAGAAGCGCTGGTTCCAGGTGATCGTGTAGCTATCATGCTTAGAAATTGCCCTGAATGGGTTGTCTTTGAGCAAGCGGCATTAGGGCTAGGACTGGTTGTAGTACCTTTTTATACTGAGGATCGTGCGGACAACGTGGCTTACATGTTAGCGGATGCTGGTGTCAAATTGCTGTTTATGGAGAAAACAACACAGTGGCAGGATGTCTGTGATGCTTGCTGTGAAATTAAAGGATTGCAGCATGTGGTAATGATTAACACACTTGATCACAGTAACGACCATCATTGTCATGCGCATTTACTTGTTTCACTTGAAGATTGGTTGCCAGTGCAAGGTGAAACCACTAATTCAACGTTCCATGTGAATAACGACCCACAAAGCTTAGCGACGATTATTTATACCTCAGGTACTACGGGTCGGCCAAAAGGCGTCATGTTAAGCCACCACAATATTCTAACCAATGCGGACGGTTGCTTGCAGATTGTGCCGATTCAACCACAAGACTTATTGTTGTCGTTTTTGCCGCTGTCGCATACGTTTGAGCGCACCGTGGGTTATTACATCCCAATGATGTGCGGGGCCACTATTGCGTATGCGCGTTCGATTCAAGAGCTGCAAGAAGACCTGCTGACTATTAAGCCAACTATCTTGGTGTCGGTGCCACGTATCTATGAAAGAGTATATGCAGGTATTCAAGCCAAACTGGCAGATGGACCGGATTTCAGCCGCAAGTTGTTTAACTTCGCGGTTGATGTTGGCTATAGCCGATTCGAGTATCAACAAGGGCGTGGTTCTTGGGAACCCAGCCATTTATTGTGGCCGATATTGAATAAACTGGTGGCCAGCAAGTTAATGGCTAAGCTTGGTGGTCATTTACGACAAGCGATGAGCGGTGGTGCGCCACTGTCTGCTGAGATATCGAGAGTCTTTATCGGATTGGGCCTGCCCATCTTGCAGGGTTTTGGTATGACTGAATGCAGCCCTGTTGCTTGTGCTAATCAATTGAATAATAATATGCCGTCCAGTGTGGGCGCATCTATCCCAGGTGTCGAAGTTAAGCTGGGTGAAAATGATGTGCTGTTAATCAAAGGCCCGAATGTCATGATGGGGTACTGGAATAACTTGGAGGGAACTAAGGCCGTCTTGTCTGATGACGGCTGGTTAAATTCAGGTGATGTGGCCACCATTGACGAGCATGGCCGTGTGACGATAACCGGGCGATTGAAAGAAATTATTGTCATGTCCACGGGTGAGAAAATACCACCCTCCGATATGGAAGCTGCCATACTACGTGACAACTTGTTTGAGCAAGTGATGCTGATTGGTGAGGCACGTTCATTCTTGGCGGTGTTGGCCGTATTAAATTTAGACAACTGGCAGTCGTTTTGCTCGAAACATCAATTTGACGAAGATTTAAAAAACCAAGCACAACGACAACAGATTGAAGAAATATTGTTGGAAAGAATCACCCACCAAATACGTGAATTCCCAGGCTATGCCAAAATACGCCGTGTAGCACTCGTATCAGAACCATGGACCGTTGAAAATGAAATGTTAACACCCACATTAAAGCTGCGTCGTAATAAGATTATGGAATACTACCAAGCTGAAATAGACAATTTCTATGAAGGGCATTAAGAATCCGTTTATGATAAATATAATCAGGCAGTTAAATGACGTATAGCGCCGATTTAAACTCTACCAGTAAGCAATCCAACGCAGCCCGTTGGAGTTTCAAATTGGCGTTGTTGGGTGGCGTTCTGCTAGTGCTTGCTGTTATTGGGCACCGGCTAGGTATCATGGACTTTCGCATTGCCATGTTTGGGCTAGTGGGTGGCGCAGCACTGGGTTTAGTAGCGGTATTTGCGGGTGTTATCGGCATTATTGTGACGCGTAAGGAAAAAATGTCCGGTAAGCCCTTTGCATGGGTCGGGCTGTTGCTGGGTTTACTCGTTACATCGCCGGTGTTCATGACGATTTATGGCGCTTCGAATGTGCCGCCGATTCATGACATCAGCACCGATTTACAAAATCCACCTGAATTTGTGGCTATTTTGGCGTTGCGTACAGCAAATCACAATTCACTTGATCGAGATGCCCCAACAAACCTCACGACATTGCAGCTAGACGCATACCCCGATCTCGCACCATTATTAATCAATAAAGAACCACGTCATGTGTTTGAAGAAGCCCTTTCCCTGGCTGAAACGTTTGAATGGGAAGTCGTAGCAGCCGTGGCAGAAGAAGGCCGCATCGAAGCAACGGCCACCACACCAATGATGGGCTTCAAGGATGATGTGGTGATCCGTGTGCGTGATCAGGCTGGTCAATCTATTGTCGATATGCGCTCCGTGTCCCGGGTTGGGAAAAGTGACTTGGGTGCTAATGCAAAACGTATCGAGCTATTTTTGTCTGAATTGCAAGGTTAAGTATTTCCTGATGGGCTGGTCTGATTAGTCCAGTCCTTAAGGTAAGCGTATTGGCTTCAAGCGGGATGCGTTCAATTTGAAGGCCAGACAACGCTGGTGATAAAAGGTATGATTCTGCCTATTCATAAAGACAGAGTCGTTATGCCTGATAGCCCATCAATACCAATTAAGCAAACTCAAACATTGCCCGATGATCTTGCACCTACTGAAACATGGATTGATGGTCTCAGTGGCGGTGAAATATTTATTATTGGCATTGTAATAGCGGGTTTGGTAGGTTTGTTTAAATTGCTTCTTCGCGCAAAAGAAGAGCGACACCTTCCTGATAATATAGTTAAGACAACCGCTACAGCCAACTCGGCTAATATTGTTAGTCCAATAATTAATGTCAAGCCGATAATTAATGTCGAAATCGCCTAAGGCGAAAGAGTCTGCCGCTGAAGCACTACCAGAAACACCCAAACTCAAAATCCACTCCGACCGCCTCCCCACGGTCAAAGGCGAGTTCTTTGGGCGTATCAACGAACTCCAATTACTCAACGACGCATGGACAGGTAATGATACCCGTGTGATTCAGTTCATTGCGCCGGGTGGGACGGGCAAGACTAAGCTGCTGCAGTATTGGTTGGACCATACTGACAACATTGAGGTGTTGATTGCCTGGTCGTTTTATTCGCAGGGGGCGAGCGAGGACAAGCAAATCTCCGCCACGCCGTTTTTCAGCCATGCGTTTGACAAACTGGGTTCGACGCGTGATGTGTCATCGTTCAAAACCGACGAAGACAAAGGCGAACACTTGGCTGACTTGTTGCGTCAACGACGTGCTGTGCTGGTGCTGGATGGTTTGGAGCCGTTGCAACATGCCAGTAAGGGCATGCGCGGTGAATTGAAGGACAGAGCCGTGCGTCAACTGTTAAAAAGCCTAGCTGGGCAAAACAACGGGCTGTGTATTATCACCACGCGCATTGCCGTGCATGAAATCAGCGACCGCACCCATATCTGTTCACATGACCTGCAAAACCTCGCCCCCGCTGATGGCGTCAAGCTATTGCAATCGTTAGGTGTGCGCGGTCAGCACCAAGCATTGGAAAAAGCCGTCATGGAATACGGCTGCCATGCATTGGCGCTCAGTCTGTTGGGCAACTTGCTGCACCAACGCTACGATGGCGATATTCTGAAACGTGACTTGCTGAAAGTGCTGGTGAAAGAGGATGGCAATCAGACGAGCCGTCACGCCTTTAAACTCATGCAAGCCTACGAAGAGTGGTTTTCAAGTGGCCCAAAATTGGCAGGCGAATTAGCGTTATTGCATCTGTTGGGGCTATTTGATCACCCCATTGAGAAAGAAGTGTTGCAAGTGCTGTGGGACGCACAAATTTCCAACCTCACAGCCGATATCAGCGCAGACAACTGGCAGGAAGCCATCACCGCCTTGCGCGACGAACACCACCTGCTCTCCCAACACGAAGAGTTAGACGGCAAGCTGAGCGAACAACTCGACTGCCACCCGCTAATCCGCGAATACTTCGGCCAACAACTGCGAGAGACAGAGCCCGACGCTTGGCAGCAGGCGCATAAGCGGCTGTACTGCTACTACAAAGCCCTGCCAAAAAAAGAATTTCCCGATAACGTGGCAGAAATGCAACCGCTATTTAGCGCAGTGGCACATGGTTGTGCGGCGGGTTTGCATCAGCAGGTGATGGATGAAGTTTACTTGCCTCGTGTTCGGCGTGAAGGTGAAATTTATCTTGGCAAAAAAATCGGCGCTTTTAGCGACGATCTTGCTGTGCTAGCGCATTTTTTTACCACGCCATGGCATACGCCCGCAACAGGTTTGGGGCAGACCTGGCAAATGGTTGTGCTGAACTGGGTAGGCTTCGACTTAAATGCCCTTGGGCGACTACGTGAGGCGCTGCAGTCGATGCAGGCAAGCCTGGACATGAGTATCCAACAAAAAGATTGGGAAGCTACCATAAAGTGCGTCGGCAGCCTCGGCCAACTGCAACTCACCCTCGGCGATGTGGCGGCGGCCGTTGCGAGTGGTCAGCAAGGTGTGAGTTATGCCGGCCTGTCTGAGGATTTATTCTTACGTATGGGTTCGCACGCTGCCCACGCTGATGCACTGCATCAAGCTGGACAAACGGAGCTGGCGCTTAAGTTGTTTGAAGCAGCGGAGAAAATCCAACAGAAATGGCAGCCGAAATCTTCGCGCTTGTATTCGCTACAAGGTTTTCTATACTGCGACCTGCTGCTGGCGCAAGATAAGGTGGTAACGGTGTTGGAACGGGGGGAGTATGCTTTGGCCTTATCTGAAAAATACGTGACGACAAGTTCGTGGTTACTTGAAATTGGGTTAGATAAACTCATTCTCGGGCGGGCGCAGTATCAGCAAGGCAAATTTCCACAAGCCAACAATTGGCTGGATCAAGCCGTAGCCGGTTTGCGTGAAGCAGGTACACAGGATCATTTACCTCGCGGCCTACTCGCCCGTGCCGCTCTGTATCGTGATGCGCGCAACCCCAACCACGATTTTACCCGCGCTCGTCAGGACTTGCAGGAGGTCTACGACATCGCTGAACCCAGCGGTATGCGGCTGCACTTGACGGATTACCACCTAGAAATGGCGCGGCTGTTGATTGCTGAACAACAACAACCCCCGCAAACACCTGTTGAAACAGGTGAGTCAACGGAGCTTTCTTTGCAAGATCATATCGCCAAAGCTGAAAAGCTTATCGAAGAAACCGGCTATAAACGTCGTTTGCCTGAGTTGAAGGAACTACTCACAGGCTCAGTAATTAAATATGAGGCGGTGACTGAATAGGTGGCAGTGGATGACTGGGAAAATACCTGATGATCGTGGCGACTGTGAGGAAATTTGCTGTGCCGGTGGTAACGGCGGATGAAAAAATCATACAATACGCGTATGTTAAGACGGTTTGGTGGGCTTTGTTCTTTGCAATGCCGTAAAAAAATATTTGGCGAAGCACTAATTCAAAGTAATATCTTTCTATGAATATTAATAAAACTTTCAAAAAACTTTTTCTATTTCTCGGTCTGTCGTTTGCTAACGTGTCAGTGCAGGCATTA
>JAJFJG010000082.1 GCA_021774265.1 Nitrosomonas sp. | reverse complement strand
GAAGGCACCAATAACAAGATCAAAACGTTGCATAAAATGGTTTATGGCTTCAGGGATATCGGATTCTTTAAACTGAAAATTATGGCGCTGCATGAAACTAAATATGCTCTTATGCCCGGTTGAACTCGATAGTACGCACTTGCCGGATGAACCGTTATTTCTTTATCATAGAATGCTTTATATAACTTCCTCACATCGTCAAAAGCAAATACAAAATGACGATATGCAACCAGAATGCCAGTGATTACCACTAGCAACCCAGAACGCTCAAAGCATTGCCAATTTTCGTAACTAATACTTTAAACAATGCCCATGATTAGCAGTAAAATTACAGCCGCAAAAATTTTTCTTACAATTTCGCGTAAGGGAAATGGGGTTTTCGTTTTTTTATTTAATCTATCAAAATCATTCATTTCGAAATAATCTTTTGAAATAAAAGGCGAGCGTAAAAGGCCCGAGCTTGCGAGCGTTCTCCAGTCGATGAGGTCAAACTCGACTGTCATGTTCTTGTAGACCGTCTATCGCCTCCACGGGGCTTCGGTTGAGCCTGTCTTTGCGATAGACCTTCAATCTGTTGAATAAATCTTTCATTTCCTAACACCCATGCTTTATTGGTTGCAACTCGAATTTCCTCGATAGTTTTATCAGGGACCTGATGTTCAAACAACGCACAATGTACTAATTGGAATTTTGCTGAATTTTGTCCTAAAGCTGTATAAATACTATATTTCTTCAATAGGGGGTTTTAATACCTAAAGCGTTAAAGTGATAACTTGACCAGGGATAATCTGCCAGATGCACAACCATACCAGCACGAACCGGGTTCAATTCGATATACCTGCTGCAGGTTAACAAGTATTGTCACGATCCATCAAGGTTGTTTTATAACAACCTTCCAACAAAGTCTCGGTTCTGTTGTATTGAGTTAAAGTGCTGGACATAATACTTTCCAAATATCTGAAAAACCTTACCAATGCTTCCTTTCAGACACGGCATCATTAATAGATGCGCGATTAGTCATTAAAATATAAATATGCAAATCACATTGAAAATACTGGCATGCATCACCTAGTTTCTTCAGATAAAACTGGCGACCTTTTCCCTCAACAAATATTGATCAAACATGCGTTAAGCGCTAGGATGAGCTGTTCCCTAAACTTACACCAGAATGCTTATATTGTCTGGGTGCTATCTGGATTATCTAGAACGAGGTATAAAACAAACATCGGCCAAAAGTATTTAACAATAAAATCTTGCAAGGAACCATAATGAAAGCATCTGAAATTTTTGTAAAAGCACTGGAAGCAGAAGGCGTGAAATATATTTTTGGAATACCCGGTGAAGAAAACCTCGACTTTTTAAATTCACTAAAAGGCTCTTCGATTAAACTTATTCTGACCCGACATGAGCAGGCTGCCGGATTTATGGCTGCAACCTATGGACGCTTAACTGGCAAAGCTGGCGTGTCCATGGCGACTCTAGGTCCCGGCGCGACCAATTTGGTGACGGCTGCAGCCTATGCACAGCTTGGCGCGATGCCAATGTTAATGATTACTGGTCAAAAACCGATTTTGAGCAGCAAACAAGGTCGCTTCCAGATTGTTGATGTGGTTGACATAATGCACCCGCTAACTAAGTACACACACCAAATACAGGGTGCAGATAGTATACCTGCACATGTTAGGGAAAGTTTTCGGGTAGCAGAAGATGAGCGTCCTGGCGCAACGCACCTTGAACTGCCGGAAGATATTGCATCAGAACACAGCGACATGCCAATTATCCATAAAAGTTCATTTCGCCGCCCTATTGCTGAATATAAAGCAATTAGTGCGGCTGTCAGTATGATCGAAGCTGCTGCACGACCGTTGCTATTGATTGGCGCGGGAGCCAACAGAAAATTGACCTGTCGCATGTTGCAATCATTTGTTGAGAAAACAGGCATTCCGTTTTTTTCGACACAAATGGGAAAAGGCGTTATTGATGAACGAAATCCACTTTTTTTAGGCACTGCCGCACTGTCAGATCATGACTTTTTACATCGCGCCATCGAGCATGCTGATTTAATTATTAATGTGGGACATGATGTAGTAGAAAAGCCACCATTTTTCATGGAGGATGATCGCTTCAAAGTGATTCATGTTAACTATGTTACGGCACCCATTGACCCGGTATACTATCCGCAACAGAGTGTGATTGGTGACATTGCCAATAGTATCTGGCAGTTATCTGAACACATAAAACCACAACAAAGCTGGGATTTTTCTTACTTTCTATCCGTAAGACAGAAACTTGAGGAGCACTTGAAAAAAGGCATTGATGATCCTCGTTTCCCAATGTATCCACAACGCCTGGTAGCAGACATCCGCAGAGTCGTACCGGTCGATGGTATTGTCGCATTGGATAACGGCATCTATAAAATCTGGTTTGCCCGCAATTACAAAGCCTATCAGCCCAATACCGTTTTATTGGATAATGCGTTGGCAACAATGGGTGCAGGCTTGCCTTCCGCAATGGCTGCCAGCCTGATTTATCCCGATAAAAAAGTTGTTGCCATTTGCGGAGACGGTGGCTTCATGATGAATTCACAGGAACTTGAAACGGCAGTACGCCTCAAGTTGAATCTGGTGGTCATTATCTTACGTGACAATGCTTATGGCATGATTAAATGGAAACAAGAACATATGGGATTTGCTGATTTCGGACTCGATTATGGCAACCCTGATTTTGTTAAATATGCGCAAAGCTATGGTGCTTATGGTTATCGAATTATAGCCAGCGATGAGCTAGTACCACTGATGGAAACATGCTTTTCAACGCCCGGCGTGCATGTGATCGAAGTCGCGGTGGATTACTCTGAAAATGGCAGAATTTTGAATCAAGAGATCAAAACGCTTAGCGAATCCTTTTCCTGATGGGTCGTAAATTATCAAATAGATTATTGAAAGGAGCAAATTGTTATGACACAACATTTTGATTTGTTTATTCCAGGTGTAAAAACAGAGGCCGGCACTCTATCAGTGTATGCGCCTTACGACCGTCAATTAATCGGCTCTGTAGCAACAGCTAACCAAGAAATGGTCGACCATGCCTTGGATAATGCGCAATCATTATTTAATAATCGGTCTCGTTGGCTTAAGGCAGATGAGCGGCTGGCAATATTGAAAAAAACGGCAGAATTGATGACTGAATGTGCTGAAACATTAGCTCTGGAGGCAGCAAGAGAAGGCGGCAAGCCATTGGTTGATTCACGCATTGAGGTCGCCAGAGCGATTGACGGCTTATATGTATGTATCGAAACACTCAAAACAGCAGCAGGTACAGAAATACCAATGAATCTCAATGCCGCATCTGTCAACAAGCTAGCATTCACACGTCATGAGCCGATTGGCGTTGTGGTCGCAGTGAGCGCATTTAATCACCCACTGAATTTAATTATTCATCAAGTGGCACCTGCTATCGCGGTGGGTTGTCCAGTGATTGTAAAACCTGCAGGAGATACGCCCTTATCCTGCTATCGTTTTGTGCAATTGCTCTATCAAGCAGGCTTGCCCAGTGACTGGTGTCAGTGTCTGATGACTCAAGACAAAGCAGTGGCAACCCATCTGGCGACCTCACCTGTAGTCAGCTTTTTTAGTTTCATTGGCAGTGCAAAAGTGGGTTGGATGTTGCATTCCAAGTTGGCGCCCGGTACACGCTGTGCACTCGAACATGGCGGTGCAGCACCGGTAATTGTCACTGAAGATGCTGATCTACAAGCTGCCCTGCCCAAATTAGTCAAAGGTGGTTTCTATCATGCCGGCCAAGTGTGTGTATCAGTGCAGCGTGTTTTTGTACATGAATCAATTGCTGAGTCATTCACGAACAAGCTCGCTGCAGCGACGGAACAATTGTGTATCGGCGACCCGACTCTGGAAACAACCGATGTGGGGCCACTGATCCGTCCTGGCGAAGTTGATCGTATTGAGGCGTGGGTCAATGAAGCAATTGATTTGGGCGCACAGTTAATGTCTGGTGGCAAAAGACTTTCAGAAACAACTTATCAACCTACTGTATTGTATAATCCGTCCGATCATTGCAAAGTTAGTCAGCAGGAAATTTTTGGCCCTGTTGTCTGTGTTTATTCTTATAGCAATATGGATGAAGCGATCAAGCGGGCTAATGCGCTTCCTTTTTCCTTTCAGGCAAGTATCTTTACAAAAAATATTGATTCAGCAATGAAAGCCTACAGCCAGCTGAATGCATCGGCAGTCATGATTAATGAACATACCGCTTTCCGCGTAGACTGGATGCCCTTTGCCGGCTTGCGGCAATCAGGTCTCGGCGTCGGTGGAATCCCGCATACTATAAGAGACATGCAAATTGAAAAAATGATGGTAATTCATTCCGTTGAAATTTAATTGAATAGAATGCTTTAATAAAGAAAAATTTAACCTAAAATCCTCAGTTGACCGCTATAGTAATAATTAATCTTATGAAAATAAGACTAATATTTTCTTTCAATACAAACCAATGAGCTGTGGGGGTTCGACGCTCAGGAGTTTTATTGAAATTTCGGGGTTCTGCGCCGCCTATTGTCGTTGTGTAGATAGTACACGCACCAGTAATGACAAAAACAAAAATAAAAATAAAGGTGTAGGTAATATCAAAGGAGACTTCAAATATATCTCTTGAGCTTTTTTATAGAAAGACTGCTTAGAAAAATGCCCGGTTTTTGTTGACCATTACACCAGTTAGTGGGAGCTATTTCATTATTCATGTAACATGGTTTTTTTGTGCAGAGGTAAAAGACCATTGTGAGTAAATATGTATCGCTATTCATCTGCTGTCTGTTAATAGCATGTCATACTGACCAGCAGTCTATCCCGGATTCGATTCCAAACCGTTATGTTGCGCCTGAGTCAGATCACGGTCAGCTATATCGAAAGCAGGTTCAACCAATACTGGAAAAACGATGTGTTGTCTGTCATGGTTGTTATGATGCACCTTGCCAATTAAACCTAGCATCTGCACAAGGTATTAACCGGGGTGCAAATACGCAAGCCATTTATAACGGCATGCGCCTCACTGCCGATCCATTGACGCGATTATTCGAAGATGCTCATACCGTTGGTGAATGGAGAGAAAAAGGTTTCTTCCCCGTTTTGAGTGAGCAGGCAACAAAAAGTCCACTTCAAAGAGATCTGATATATCAAATGCTGGCGCTTAAGAAACAAAATCCGATCAATAAAATTGTAGAACACAATGAAATTATTCCTGACGAACTCTTTGCTTCTCCGTTAAATCAAGAAAACACATGTCCAGATATTGATCAATTTGAAAGTTACGCCGAGTCACACCCACACCGTGGAATGCCATATGGGTTACCGGACATAGCACCATCTGAGTTTAATCTCTTGAAACATTGGTTGACGAGTGGAGCACCATTAGCAGATTTTTCGGAACTAAGTGCTGTTTATCATTTACAGATTGATGCTTGGGAGGAGTTTTTGAATGGTAATTCGACAAAACAACGCTTAATTGCACGCTATATTTATGAGCACCTGTTTCTGGGGCACTTATATTTTGAAGACCTGGAGCGTAACAACAGTGAGATCCAAGCTCATTTTAAAATTGTACGCTCTGCTACACCGCCGGGGCAAGCTATCCGTATTATCAGTACTCGCAGACCCTATGATGATCCACAAGTCGACAAAGTTTACTATCGATTACAACGCATTAAATCCAGCATTGTTGCCAAGAAACACCTGCCTTACGCGTTAAGCAGCAAACGGTTGCAGCGCTTTAAAACTTTGTTCTTTGAAACATCTTATGTTGTAAAAACACTACCAGAATATACCCCTGAGTTAGCCTCGAATCCATTCAAAACATATGTAGAGATACCTGTCGCAATTCGCTATCGCTTTATGCTAGAGCATGCGAAATTTACGATTAACGGATTTATTAAAGGTGCTGTTTGTCGCGGACAAGTTGCATTGAATGTCATCAATGACCATTTCTGGGTATTTTTTATCGATCCAGACTTGGAGGTACTCGTTGATATAGACCAGTTTTTAATTGAACAGAGCGGACAATTGAAGCTTCCGTCGGAGCAACAAAGCAATGCTAATATTTTAAGCTACTGGACTGAATACTCTACATTACAAGCATCCTATTTAAAAGAAAAAAGCACAAGACTTAATACACTACTAAAAGGTAATGCAGGGTTGAACTTGGATTGGGTCTGGGATGGTGATGGTCATAACCAGAATGCTGCGTTAACCGTCTTCAGACATTTTGACAGTGCTACAGTGGTAGAAGGTCTGGTCGGCCAGCCTCCCAAAACTGTTTGGTTAATTGATTACACTATTTTAGAACGTATACACTATCTGCTAGTTGCTGGTTTTGATGTATACGGCAATATTGGCCACCAACTATTGACGCGCCTCTATATGGATTTTTTGCGTATGGAGAGTGAGTTTAATTTTCTCGCCCTATTGCCAAGTGAAACACGCACTGCTTTACGAGAGCATTGGTATCGAGGGGCTGATGATAAAGTGAAGGATTATGTTTATGGGCATGCTCATTTAAATGCCGAGCCTGAAATGACGTATCCTGACGATATGCCCGCCAAAGATTATTTGTATAAAAAATTGCAACGAAAGCTATCTGATGTTTTATCAGAACGGTATCGCTTAGAAAGTGATTCAGTACCAGCGCAACACCAGCAGCTATTAAAAAAACTTCATGCGATTCAAGGAGAATCTGCCAGCTTATTGCCAGAAATGAGTTTGTTAATGGTGCTTGATAACAATCGCAAGGACAAAGTTTATACCCTGCTACGCAATAGTGCGCATGCACATATTTCCAGTTTGTTGTTAGAACAGACGAATCGCTTGCCGGAAGAGGACTATGTGACTGTAATACCAGGCATAGCAGGCGCTTATCCGGATGCATTATGGCAAGTTGATTCTGAATCACTTGACGACTTTGTGACAAAATTAACTAACCTGAAAAATGAAAGTGACTATAGTCAGTTAATGCATCGTTTTGGTATTCGACGTTCGCACAACGAATTTTGGCAATACAGTGACCACCTACATCAGATTGCTCAGCAACTTGATCCAGTCGAATACGGTGTGCTGGACTATAATCGCATTGAAAATCGTTAATCAGGGTGAGTTATTACAAGCGGACAGATAAAAATAGATGCATTTACAAGCCGCTTCGTTTTACAAAACCTCACTGTATTAGCATCATTGGCTGACTTTGATGAAAGTTATCTTGAACCCGTATCGCTTGCGAAAATAACACCTACATTGTGTATCATTATAGAGAGCAATTAATCTTTCTATCGACTATAACATTTGTTAATGCGCGTACTTTTTATAAGCGTATACTCAATTTGACAGTGATTTTGTGACAGTGATTTTGAATTTTCAAGAATACTCATTATTTCACGGTTTTTAAGGATAAAACAATGACTAATAAAGAAGCTCACTTACAGAAAATGCAGGCAAAATTGGACGAATGGGATGCAAACATCAATACCATGAAAGCTAAGGCATCAGGCGCCAGTGCTGATGCACAGATCGAACTAAATAAGCAAGTCGACGATCTTAAGTCCGAGCGTAGCGAGATGAAACAAAAATATGAAGAATTAAAAGATGCCAGTGAAGATGCATGGGAAGATATACGCGATGGTGCAGAAGCGGCCTGGGATCGTGTAGCGCTTTCTTTTAAAAATGCAAAAGACCGTTTCAAATAAGCTAAAATTCAGTATACAAACATTGTTTAAATCAATTTTTACGGCTGTTTTTTTATTGTTAACGTTAATTTAAGGGAATTCAAATGAAAAAAATACTTATGATTTCACTGATCTTTTTCATGAGCTTACCATTTCAGGCAAACGCGGCAGAAACAGTAAGTGAATCCATGCAAGATTTAGAAAATGATGCTCGACGCGAAGCCAACCAGAAAATGAATCGGCTGGATGAAGCGACCTGTATGAAAAGTGAAACCGAATGCTTGAAACAAAAAACAAAAAATCGTCTGCAAGAATCGACTGATGCAACTGTAGATAAATATGATGAAGTAACGAATGTTATTGACGACGATTAATTCTGGTTCATCCGGCAAGTGCGTACATAATGTGAACACTCCACCGGCTACAAGCCGGTGGTTTCAGATTACGGCTTAAAGCCGGATTAATCGGGTCATTGTGACTGTAATTAAATCTGTGTAACTGCCACCATTCACACTCATTATGAGTAAGGATAGGCAGATTATGAAGCAAGAAGAATTAGAATTATTTGCACGTAAAGCGGGTAAGGGCCTGAAGACAGAAGAAGACCTTAATGACTTCAGTCAGATGCTGACCAAAGTTGTCGTTGAAGCGGCACTGAATGTGGAGCTTGATGAACATTTAGGGTATAGCAAATACGAGAAATCAGGGTCAGGAAATAACCGTAATGGGTATACCAGCAAGACCTTGCGGACAGAAGATGGTCAAATTGAACTTAATACGCCACGTGATAGGCTGAGCCGCTTTGAGGCGCAGCTGGTCAAAAAAGGTCAAACTCGTTTCACCTCAATGGATGACAAAATCCTAAGTTTGTATGCCAAAGGGATGACAACTCGAGGAATTGTCTCGACATTTAAAGAAATGTATGAGCTAGGCCCGATTTTATGGACGGATAAGTTGATGGTATTTTATCAACTTATCAGGAGAATCAATGAAACGAATACCGCGCCGATTATTTACAGAAGGATTTAAAAGAGAAGCGATAAAGCTTGTTACAGAGCAACAACGCATTCGTGAACTTGAACGAGAACTGGCAGTTGCTAAAATGGAACGCTACATATTAAAAAAAGCGACGGCGTACTTCGCAAAGGAAGCGAAGTGAGGCGCGCCATGGTAGATCAGTTACGCCATTACCATCCAGTGTACAAGCTTTGTTATTTACTAGGCGTTGCAAGAAGTGGTTATCAAACCTGGCG
>JAJFJG010000081.1 GCA_021774265.1 Nitrosomonas sp. | reverse complement strand
CCGTCCGTTTGTGGAAAGATTTCATTATCTCCACTTTGGCACGTAGATGCCGTCAGGTCCGCGAGGGGCTCTAACTTAATTCGTATTGCTTACCCCTGCTCCCCGTAGGGAGGGAGGCGGCCATACCATCTCCACTATTTACACTGAGCCGTGTTCGATCAGCTCAGATCAAAACAATGAAACTTCTGTGCATGAGGAGATACAATGCATAAACTGTCGGACTACACTAAGATGGCAGCGGAGACATATCTGGAAGAAACGGGAAACGTTGAATTGAATACTCACTGGATTGCTGAATTTTTTCAAGACTGTGGTGTGCAGGATGCTTACCCGCATCAGGACTTGGTTAATTTTGCAAAAATGGTGCAGAAAGAGTTGACGAAAAACGATGAGCAAGCCGCCAAAAAGACACGTTTTCATTTGGACAAAATCATTCGTTCAATAAAATGACCACGCTAGTTCTACTTTGTCAAGGAGGTCTGTAATAGTTATAACAAAGTTTTTTCAACAGCGAAATTGGTTTTTTAAGACAATGCGCTGTCTCGAATGTTTGCACAAATAGGGGGTGACCCATATGACCCTATTGGTTCAAATGAGCGGAGCAAAAGACCCCTTAAAAACAAGATTAATTTGGATTCATAAATGACTCAAGCTTGCAAATCGTATGAATTATTTCATCGGCCTCATCTTCAGTAAGATTCTGTATCTGTGGGAAAACATAATTTGAGTCTATAATCTGTTGTTCATTCTCAGGAGGCAATAGATTTTCTTTGATAACGCTAATTTGGTTTCTAAATTTTGGCGGGACTCTGACGTCATTTATTTTATTTAACTCCAAAAGGGCTTCTTCAAGCAATACTTTTTTATCACCACTTTGGCTTAAAGTTTCTACAATAGTATGTAATTTTTTCCACGTGTAATAATGCATTTTTATTCATTTTAAAATAACTTAAAAATATTTTGTCTCTGTTTGGATACAATTATAAACAATATAAAAAATATTCACATACAATAAATGTTAACTTCTATGAACAGATTTTCCCTGTTTGCTTTGTTTTTTTTAGTATGTTAAGTTTATAAACGTAGGTTTAGTTAAGTGTGGCCCTTCTCTTCCAGATTTTACTCTGGGTTGTCAAATAAAAAATATTCTGTATTAATTGATCGTAAGTCATCGCAGAATATCGACTTCAGTCTGTTAAGTGCGAAACGAAATAGTTTGCATTTACCAATAAAATTTAATAAAATTTTTTAGTATTTTTCAGAAGATGTATAAGTCTTTAGGTTGCAAGTTGGCACTAAACTGAGCAGAAATAACTACGGCTACTTTTTAATATAATTAAAAGGAGTAAATAAGAATGATATATGCTCATACCAAACATGATCATCTGCCTGAGCAATCAGTAAAGTATGCGTGGCCCTTCATAAAAAAATTATGTTTTTTGCAACAACTTAGTCAAGAAGAAATTTCGCTAATTAGAAAGCTACACGAAAAGACAGCTGTCTTTGATAAACACCAAGAAATTTTAGGTTCCAAAGATACGCAAGCGAAATGTCTTATCGTAAATAAAGGTTGGGCATGTCGTTACACTTATCTTAGCAACGGTAGTCGACAGGTAATTAATTATTACTTGCCTGGCGATATTATTAACCTTTCCGCTTTGAATATGTCAAAAGCAGATTATGCCATTTTCAGTATTACTTCGATGCATGTCAGCGAATATAAACCCGATACCTTGCAGAATTTATGTACTTTGCACCCTAAACTTGAGTCGCTATGTGATCTAATCCTCGACAATGAAGAAACTTTGTTAGTAGATCAGGTTGTACGCATTGGTCGTCGCAGTGCATATGAGCGGACAGTGCATTTACTGCTGGAATTGTATCATCGGTTGAAAGCGGTCGGACAAACGGTCGATAATACTTTTAGCATGCCACTTACCCAGGGGTTGTTGGCTGATACTTTAGGCATGAGCTTTGTGCATATGAACCGGACGCTGCATAAATTACGCAATGACAATCTTATCGACATTCAGTCTGGAAAAATAATTTTATTAGACTTTAATAAATTAGCAGAGATCGCAGAATACCAGAATGCGTTATCTAAAATAAAGTTGGCTATCGTTCAAAATGAATGAATAGAATACAGTTTGGATTAATATATTTGCCAGCACCTTTGCAAAGCCTTATTGGAATGAAAAAATCTTTATTTTAATATCAGCAGGATAAAAATCCAGTTCTGAGGTTTTACAAAGGTATCTTGTCATATGCATTAAGGGAAACGGTATTTAATTGGCAATTACTCAATCAGTTGTTTTCAAGTATTTACGCCATCCGTCGAACTGACTAATCTCCGTTGCATTTGCTACTGCATAGTGTTCGCATAGAAAACCAAGCACTAACTCGCCACTTTCCAGAGTAATTGTGCCGATGCCAAGTGGTTTTGGGATACCGGCCACAAAACTACGGGTGTTTCTACATAAAGGTACGTAAACCGTCACGAACTTTGACGGTTGGTCTTATTTGATTTTTCGTTTTTTCAGCCAATTGTGTAGATTGGCCTCTGTAGTGCCATATCTCTGGGCAATGAATTTTTGAGTGGCACCATTTGCCAGTAACCCTTCAATTTCTGGCTGAAACTTGTCGAGCTTGCTTTTTCCTGGCCCCTTGGGGCGGCCAAGCCTCACTCCAGAAGCTTTTTTAGCTCTCAATGCCTCTTTGGTGCGTTGAGAGATTAGTTCTCGCTCTATCTCCGTTGCCATAGCAAAAGCCATGGCCACGATTTTGCTTTGAATGCTGTTATCCAGACGCCAATTGCCTTTTGCAGCAAAGATGCGGATACCTATGTCCAGTGCGACTGACAGCACCTGAACCTTCATGGCGAATACGATTTCTCAGAGCAAAAGATGCAAGATAGTGTCGGTTTGAATACCTCAAAAAAGCGTGAGTTAAACCTCAACTAAAAACGGGGGTCTTCAAATACCATAATTTAAGGAAGATAAAGGACTTACACCAAAACTCGTAACGGTTTTAGGGGTGTTTTGATGGATAAAAAGGGCAGGGCGGCAGTGTCCCATAAAACGACCGTTTTATGGGACATACCAAAACGGATCTGTCCCAAACTCCGACGATCTTCCTAAACAGGTGATATAGTATAACCAATCGATTGTGCCTGTTGAATTAGGTTATTTATATTGCTTCTACCCCATTCAGCACTAACTGCAATAACACAATCTGATAGCTGAATAAGTTCATTAGGTTTTATAAAATGTCTTTTATGTCCAGTTCTTTCATAAATATCTTGTGCATCTTCTTGATGACTGAAAACACCCGTTGAACCTTGAATATTTTTAGGAAATATTTCTAGCAATTCATTAAATGAAGTATGTGGATTGTTGGATGTATATTCCTTTACTACCGCTAGAACGAGCCTACCTTTACCATAGGTCTGTTCATTAAAATCGTATTTCTTAATATCTCTATCGTTTGGTGCTACCTGATCAGTTTCTTCGTGTGAAGGGGATGGATCAATACCTTCATAGTGATTAAGTAATTTCTCTATAACGCTTGCTGGAGTATCAAACCCCTTTGCGTGGCGCTCTAAACGAGAATATATATTTGATGGAACTCTAATTACTGGGCTCATGACATTACTTTCACCTGTTTAATAAGTTACAATATTACATTGTAATGATGTGAAATTGTAAAATAAAGCTTTTTATTTCCATTCAAACACCCGATAAGGTGCAGTAGGGTTAAATTCCAAAAAAAGGTACGTGAAGTCCAACAGAAGAATTATTAAGTGTCTAAATATTAATTAAAAACGTGTTCTTTCCAACTCCAATAATCTGGATCTTTTTTACATCTAAACTTAAGAGCCTAAAATACATTATTTATATTTTTATTCAATGGTGTAACATAAACTCTATAGTAAATTAGGTTCTGTCGCATTAAGCGAGATCATCAATACCTTCGTGTAGACTGTTGACCATTAAAGAGATGGTGATGCTACATGCTGGCTGTAAAAGGAATGCGATTTCCGGTTGAGGTGATTCTGGTCTGCACCCGCTGGTACGCGGCATATCCGTTAAGTTGCCGACACCTAGAAGAAATGATGGAGGAGTGTGGTGTATTTGTAGATCATTCTACAGTGAACCGTTGGGCGATCCGGTTTCTACCATTATTGGAAAATATTTTCAGAAGAAAGTATAAACGCTCGGTTGGTGGAAGCTGGCGGATGGACGAGACTTATATCAAGGTCAAAGGTGCCTGGAAATACCTTTACCGTGCTGTCGACAAAGAGGGAAACACCATTGATTTCCTACTGACAGCCAAGCGTGATAAAGCAGCCGCTATGCGCTTTTTCAAGAAAGCCATTAATAGCAATGATATGCCTGAAAAAGTAGTGATGGACAAGAGCGGCGCCAATAAAGCAGCTATTGATCAGATCATCAAGGATGATGACACTTCCATTGTCGTCAGGCAAGTCAAATACCTTAATAATATCGTGGAACAAGACCATCGAGCAGTGAAGCGAATGACGAAGCCAATGCTCGGATTCAAATCTTTTCAATCAGCTAAAAATATCTTGGCTGGCATCGAACTAATACACATGATTCGCAAAGGTCAGTTGATAATGGAAGGAGCAGAAAAGATGTCTTTTGCTGAACAATTTTATGCTCTGGCAAGATAATCGCCTCAAGATCAACTGCCTACTTGATAAAATCAGCCAGATATCAGCTTTCTTTCGTTAATGCGACAGAACCAATTTGCTTGACCTTTGCTAATTTCGGTAACCGATAACGGTTGCTCAGGTTGCTCTTCTGTATTTCCTTAACCAGATCCCAGCTCACCCCAAAATAACCTATCCACTGCTTGGATAGTCATCTGCCGAGAAAGATCTAAAAGAAGCCTCTCAAAAGCACGAGTATAGCGCTTATGCTCATCAGAAAACTGTACTTTTACCTGACGCACCACTTGGCACTTGGTGCATTCTATCCATTGAACGGCCAGGTCGATATAAACAGCTTTCCGGCTAATCGGTACCGTTCGAAAACGCCGCACCTGCCTCCCTCGATTGCGTACTTCACGGCTTCGACAAACTGGGCATCTAAGTCGCCAGCGGTCATCTTGTATGGCAACAGGTATGGTGCCCGCAATAAAACTCGTGCTATGATGAAAATATCCGATTATGCCAAAGGCGTTATACAGCAAACTGGTCGACATGTTAAAAAAGCCTCGTTATTAAAATCCAATGACAATTTCAAATTATTTTTTATCTGTCTTGCAACATGTATTTTTATCTAACATGTACACACTTGCCGGATGAACCGTAAAAGTTGTTAAATGTAAGTGAAATTAGATTGATATCCTTGGAAGGTGGATTTATAAATGATAGACTTATTTTCGAGTCAGATTTTGTTGATGGATAAAACTTGAGAAGTCTAATTTTGGCTCCTTTTATTAATTTACATATAAAAGTATGGTCATGAAGTAAGGTGCCAAAAAATAACGATTATATTTAATCAATCAAACATAACTATAACGTTTGTATGGTTCTTGAAGGCTTAAAATATTTTTTCGTGATTGGTCTAATGGTGCCAGCATTTGCCAATGCTTCAGAACAATTAGACATTCGTCCCTATGAGGCTGCTGATCCATGTGCGGTTGATAGTGCGCAAATCAAGGTAACGGTGAATGGCGTAGGTGCTGGTGGGGGAATACTCAGTGTTGAACTCTACCATGATCCGGATAATTTTCTGAATAAAAAAGGGCGTACGCGGCGTATCCGCGTTCCCGCAACGGAAGGGCCGCATACTGTTTGTTTCAATTTGCCGCAGCAAGGCACCTATGCGATTGCGGCTTATCATGATATCGATGGTAATCGCAAACTGAATAAACGCTGGAACATGATGCCTAAAGAACCTTTTGGCCTATCAAATAATCCTGAACAGCATTTTGGTTTTCCAAAATTTAGTGATTCTGCATTCACAATCGATCACTCGGGCGTAAATATCACCATAAATCTGCAAGCGCCATAAATTGCCCGCTATCTGATTAGCTGTCAATCATGGTGCTTGACAAGCTGGAGAGGCGATGAACGAAAGAAGCTGGGAACGGCTATTACAGTCGATTGATGATGGCCTGGTTGTACCTGTCCTTGGTCCGCAAGTACTGACAAGCGAAAGCGGCGGTTCACTACAAAAGCATATTGCTCAGCGATTGCTTTCTTTTTACGATGAACCGGATGATCTCCCGCTTACGCCTTTTTATGAAATATGCGAAGTTGTTACGCGACTTAAAGCTAAGCATAATTTGCAAGATCTCTACGCTGATATCCATGATGCTATTGAGCAAATTACGTCTGCTAAAGATTACAACATTCCAGAGCCAATACGTAAAATTGCGGCGATATCCTCTTTTCGCTTATATGTAGTCCTTACATCTGACGATTTACTCGCTCGTTGTCTGCGGGCACGATGCGCCACGAATGAAATTATTTACTCTCCCTATTTGCCCACGAGTGAAGGTTCAGACTTGCCTAAAGATTGGCTGTCCCGTCAGGGAGAAGTGCAGCTTCTCTATCTATTCGGCAAGTCAAGACCAGCACCGATGTTCGCGATTCACGATGAAGATTATCTGGAGTATGTGCATAATATTATTGCCCGTGGCAGCCATGTGCCGTTTAAATTTATGGAAGAACTGCAACAGCGCAGTTTGTTATTGATCGGATGTAATTTCCCAGAGTGGCTGTGTCGTTTTTTTTTGCGGCTCACAAATCAGGGCCGGCTCTCAGAAGCGCAAAAAAATAAGAGTGAATGGTTAATCGACGAACAGCCCCTAGAAAAGGGTCTGATCTGTTTTCTGGAAAGTTTTAGCGGAGAAACAAAAATCTTATCAGATATCTCCCCGGCTGCATTCATTGCTGAGCTTCATCAACGCTGGTTGGCGCGCCATAGCGATCCAGAACAAACGCCTGCTTTAAATAACAAAAATGTTCCGCGTGGCGTGATGTTTTTTATTAGCTATTGCCGTGCTACCGATCTTCCTGCCGCTGAAAAACTATTTAAATCTCTGAAAACGCTTGGCGTGGCGTCCACTGAAATTTGGTTTGACCGGACAGCCATCGAGCCTGGGCAAGATTTTCATGATCGAATCCTTGAAGGAATTCGAAGCTGCCGTTATTTTATTCCGTTAATTTCTCAGTCAGCAGACAATCTGGAAGAAAAATTCTTCCGACGGGAATGGAACGAAGCGATTGATCGGGGAAAATCGATCCATGGGCGCATGTTTGTCGTCCCAATGATCGTCGATCAGGCTTATGAACCGTTGGGATACGGGCGCGTGCCGCGTGATTGGACCGATAATCTTGATTTTGGCCATGCGCCAATAGGATTGCCGGACGAACGAACCAATTTTCTGTTTAAAAAACTCATCCGTGCTGAACGGCAATAAAGCGCTTGATAGATGTCTGATTCTTTAAGTTTATGATAGTCTCAACCAATTCAATGCACAATGCCATCAAAAATCCGCAGTCTGATAGTGCAGCGCTGACTCATCAGGATCCATGGCCCGGACTCGCTGCTTACGATGAATCGGCAAGTGAATTCTTTTTTGGACGGTCAGAAGAAGCGGTGGAGTTGTTGCGCATGGTGCGGTTAACGCCGCTCACTGTTTTGTATGGCAGGTCCGGCCTTGGCAAGACATCTTTATTACAAGCTGGCTTTTTCCCACGCTTGCGCACAGAGCATTATTTTCCCGTGTATTTGCGGCTTGATTTTAGTTCTGCAACTGCGTTATCACCACTTGATCAAGCCGCGAACAAATTAAAAGCTGCGCTGAGTGACGCTGCTGCGGAATTTCCGGCATGGGAGGAGCAGGAAAGTTTGTGGCGCTACCTTCACCGCCGTGACTTGGAAATCTGGAGTAAGGATAATTATTTATTAACACCGGTGTTGGTTTTTGATCAGTTTGAAGAAATATTTTCTCGTGGAAAACTGAAACCGAAACATATTCAATCCACATTCAATATGTTGGCTGATTTGATCGAAAATCGTATTCCAGGTGAATTAGCTAACAGTAATTCAAGCCGGAAAGCTTTTTCCAAGCTTGATTTGGTGAGTCAGCGGTACCGCGTGGTGCTTTCCTTCCGTGAAGATTTTCTCCCTGAAATTGAAAGTTGGAAAGAGCAAGTGCCGTCCCTATTGCGTAATCGCTTGCGTTTACTACCCATGTCCCGAGAGCGCGCGATCGAAGCTGTCGCACAAGCTGGCGTATCAGTTCTAGCACCTGGTGTAGCACACATGTTGGTTGATTTTGTTGGCAACCTGGATTCACCTTCTTCAGGTGCGATCTCGGTTATCGAGCCAGTATTGCTAAGCTTATGTTGCTATCAGCTCAATCAGCGACGTGCGCCAGATGGGAAAATAGATGCCGATTTGCTGCGCCATGCCGGGCAAGATATTTTGCAAGATTTTTACGATGAGGCGCTAGGTGGTATGCCTGCAACGGTTTCTCAGTTTATTGAAACGTATTTAATTCAAGGCAACCAATACCGCAGTAGCTATCCAGTCGACCAGGCATTGCAAGATGGCTTCTTGACCAGGGAACAACTTTCCATCCTGGCGGATAAATATCGTCTATTGCGTATTGATCAACAGTTAGGCGCCAATCGCATCGAGCTTATTCATGACCGCTTGGTGAGTGTGGTTAGCAAGGCCCGTGATGAACGTTTGCAGAAGCAAGAACGCGCACGCCTATTGGCTAAGGAGCAGGAACATCAACGTCAACTAGAATTTGAAAAAACGGAGAAGGATGCCGCTTTTCTGCGTAAACAAGCGCGAAAACTCCATGCGGCATTATTTTTTGTCATTTCACTGGCGGGTGTGGCTGTTCATGGATGGTATGTTGCCAATCAAGCACAACAAGAAGCCCGTAATTATCGCTTGGTTTTAGAAAGCATGGCCATGGCGGCAGGCACGCGACGGGGCGGTGATGAACGTGCCCTGTTGCAATTGCTTGCCATACATCGAATTGCGCTCAGCGAAGCTGTCGATGATGCTCTTTTAACAATGACACTCAACAAAAACGTCACTCAAAAAATTTGGTCTACCGATAATCAGATCCTATCTGTCACCTTTAATCATGATGGGTCGCGCATTATTTCCAGTAGCCAGGAAAACACGTTGCAGCTCTGGGATGCCCATAACGGAACACTGATGACCCAACGACTAGACGCGCACCAGTGTGAGCCACGTAATGACTGCGCAATAGAGGGTGTTGTTTTTAGTTCGGACGGTACGCGTGTCATTTCTGGAGGTAACGATAGTAAGTTGCGTGTATGGGACGCGGAAACATTGCAGCCTATTGGAGAGCCCTTGCAGGGACATAAGGGCATAGTCACGAGCGTAGCTGTCAGTCCAAACGGCGCATATTTTGTCTCCGGCAGTTATGATAAGACGTTGCTTTTATGGGACGCAAAAACCCTAACGGCTATTGGTAAACCCTTGCGGGGACATGAAGATAAAGTAACCAGCATTGCTGTTAGTGCCGACAATGCGCGCATCGTTTCGGGCAGTAACGACAAAACGCTACGTATGTGGGATCCCAAGACGCAAACATCATTTGGCAAACCGCTAATCGGCCATAAAGATAACGTAACCAGCGTTGTTTTTAGTCATGACGGCGCGCGCATAGTTTCCGGAAGTCATGACAAAACCATTCGTATCTGGGATGCGCAAACACTATTGCCGGTGGGTGAGCCTCTACGGGGTCATGAAGACTTGATATGGAGCGTTGACATCAGTCACGATAACGCAACGATTGTTTCGGGCAGCCATGACAGAACATTACGTTTGTGGGATGCAAAAAGCGGCCAGCCTATTGGTGCGGCCATCCAAGGTCACGAACAATTAGTGCGCAGCGTGGCTTTCAAGCCGGGGGGGAACATTGTCGCCTCGGGAAGCCCCGATACCACGTTGCGACTATGGGATGCGCAAAACAGTCAGCCAATCCCCGCGCAACTAAAGAGAGAACATAAAGATTTGGTCGCCAGCGTCGCCTATAGCCCGAATGGAGACTATATCGTCTCTGGGAGCGACGATACCAAGTTACAATTATGGGACGCGAGAAACGGCAAGCCAATTGGCAAACCGATGCAAGGACATACGGGTTCGCTGAATGGCGTGGCTTTTAGTCCCGACAATAATCTCATTGTATCCGGTAGTAGCGATGGAACCTTGCGTCTATGGAACACAAAAAGTCAGCAGTCCATAGGTGGGCCGATGATAAAACATGCAAAAGGGGTGGAGAGTGTGGCTTTCAGCCCGGATGGAAAATATATTGTTTCGGGAAGTAAAGATAATACCGCGCAGTTATGGGACGTAAAAAGTCGTCAACCTATTGGCAAACCGATGGCTGGGCATACGGGGATGGTACGGGGAGTGGCTTTTAGTTCTGACGGCAGTCTTATTGCTTCGGCAAGTTACGATAGCACGGTCGGTTTGTGGAATACAAATAACCAAACGTTAATTGGTAGACTGAACGGCCACGAGAAAGCGGTAACCAGCGTTGCCTTTAGCCCGGATGACAAAATGATTGTTTCGGGTAGTAAAGATACGACGGTACGCCTGTGGGATACACAAAATCGGCAGCCCATTGATGAGCCGATGCAGGGTCATGAGGGCAGGGTAAATAGCGTTGCCTTCAGTCCGGATGGCATGCATATTGTTTCGGGCAGTAGCGATAAAACCCTGCGGTTATGGAATGCCGTCAATAGCGAAGCGATGGGCAAGCCGATGCGCGGCCATGAAGCACGGATAAATAGCGCTATATTCAGTCCTGATGGCACGAAAATCGTCTCTGGTAGTGACGATATGACGCTACGCATATGGCCAGCCTCTAATAACTGGGCGGCTGAACTGTGCAACAAGTTGACACGCAATATGACCCATCAGGAATGGCGTACGTGGGTATCAACGGATATAAAGTACGCCATTCAGTGCCCAAGCTTACCTGTTCCACCTGTTGACTAAGTGTAAAAAATCCGGGCAGCGTTTTATTAGCGTCGAATTTTATACGGGAAATTTACTTCGGTGCTTCCTTAGGGATACTTTCCGGCTTTACTTTCTGCTGCGTGTATTGCGACCACTTTGAATTTTCCTGAGAGATTAAATTCTCCACAGTTTCAACCAGCACATGGGTCGCGTCATCAGCATTGTAAGGATAGGTTTTGGTAAGAAAAAGATATTTTTGATGTTTGAGTGATTCTGATACTGTGCGATACTGAATCCAGTTTTCCTGAAACTTGTATAGAGAAAGAATTCCGCTGATAACGGCAATCAAAGCGCCTATTCCAGCAACTACATGTTTCATTTCTGTGGTTTGTTCGGTGATAAATCCGGCCAAAATAGGAATGCTGGCGGCTGCGGCGATTTGTAAAATCTGTAATTGCTTAAACATCCGTTGATTCCAGCTGCTTTTTTTATCATACCAATCAATCTGGTTATCTACTCGATCTGTTAGATAATCATTCGTTGTCATAAAACATGCCTATTATCAATCGTAGTTAATATGTCGTTTTCTTGCAAAATATTAACCGCCGGTTTTTGTTGCTTAAGTTTAGCTAGGTATTGTTTATAACAGAAAAAGGCAGCAAACAGCAGAGAATTCGAGATTTGTATTGTCAATTAGCATTCAAAACTGACCCACCTCCTGGGAGTTATTATTAGTGTTCTGCTGCTGGCTTTGTTTAAATCGATAATACTCACTTTTAGTTTCGATGATTGAACAATGATGAGTAATTCTATCGAGCAAGGCGGTGGTCATTTTGGCGTCACCGAATACACTGACCCATTCTCCGAAATCTAAGTTGGTTGTGATGACAATACTGGTTTTTTCATACAACTTACTGATCAGGTGGAACAACAGTGCGCCACCAGACTTGGGGAAAGGGATGTAACCCAGTTCATTCATGATTACACAATCAACATATTGCAACTTTCTGACCAAGTATTCTTGTTTATTATCTGACTGTTCTTTGATTAATAGGTTAATCAAATCCACAGCATTGTAAAAACGAACTTTCTTTTTACGTTCAACCAGTTCGGTACCTAGCGCAATAGCTGTATGTGTTTTACTGGTTCCCGTACCACCGACCAGAATAAGATTGTAAACTGGCCGCTGCACAGGGGTTCTATCTCTGTTTTTTCTAAAGCAGAAGCACTGTAATCAACCCAGATTTTCCATTAGTTTCCCGTCATTGCTAAATTTCTAATGGAAAATCTGGGATCGAATGTAGCAAGGTCCTTATGGTGCGGGAATTTTGCCGCCTTGAGTTGATAGCGCGGTGGTGATTCATCATGTAGATACTTGCGTATCGTATTACGTGAAAGTCCCGTTTCTCTGCTGACTGATCGAATACTCCGCCCTGATACATGTACTAGACGGCGTATCTTCATTGCTGTTTCCATTACTATCATCTATGAAGTACTCCAGAATAAATTCCTGGAATTTAACAAAATAGGTGGGTCAATTTGAAACGCTTATTTCCCACATTGTTAATCAGCGTGCAAAACTTACCAGAGTTCTGGGGAAAACAGCGTTGAAAAGTTTCCACCCCAGATTGATTAATATCCGACATTTTGTCGGAGAACTCTGGAGTGTTAAGTATGGATATTATTGCTGAAGTAAGAAGAC